>PWOD01000073.1 GCA_003557545.1 bacterium
ACCACCGAAATTATGGGCGGTAAGTCCTACACGGAAGGGAGAGTCAGGAATCTCATAGAGCAGCCCGAGGTCGATCGCCATGGCTGACGCCGAGTGGTCGTGCAACTCACTGTAAATCCCCTTGATTCCGACCCCATAATGGATCGGGTTGGGCAGCTCCAGTATATCGGTCAGACTGCTGAAATAAAGTCCGGCGGCAATATCGCTGTTGGTGAAACTGCTGCCAAACTGTGGCTGACCCCCTACCGGTTCAGAACGTTCTTCATCTTCAATACCAAAATAACGAAGTCCGGCAGCCAGCGTCATATCCGGAAGGATAGCATGACGGTAACTTACCGAATAATTATCAAAATCACCAGCACCTGACTGATAACCCACACCAGCCACCCCATCGGGCAGTTGATGAAGCCCGGCCGGGTTATTAAACAGATCAGGCGTTACGGCAACGCTTGTCCGCATAGCACCCAGACGGGGGGATGCCTGAGTTCGCAGAAAATCGGCCGCTGTCCCATCAGACCCATAAACCGGTCCCAGTCCAAAGATTAGTATCGCCAACCCCAGCAAAAGAATTGTTGCTTTTCGCATAATCAATCAACCTCACTTAATAAAGTGGTCATCACCGAATAATTGTAAATGTGTTAGAACTTGTTTTATTTTCCCCTTTAATCACATAAATGTAGGTTCCCGAGGCAAGGTCAGGTTCCCAATGGGTCAAGCGGGCCTGATGGACAGTAAGCGAGCGCTCAACCAGCAGCCGCCCGTCAAGACTGTATACATCAAGGGTTACTCTGTCGCCATATTCAGCGGGCAGAATGAAGTAAATAAAGGCTCTGCGATCCGCTCTGAATGGGTTGGGATAGGAGTAGGCATCCTCCACCTCTTCAGCCACACCGATCAGCCCGGCAGCCCCCCAGACCTCCTCGTCAGTAATATACCAGACCGGCGAGTTCCCTTCCTCAAACTCCCAGGAAAGGAAGGGATAGCCAGCATTCTGTTCTTCACTGACCAGCTCAATATTCCAGCGCTGATCGATATAGTTATGAACATCCTTCATCTGGGCAGTGGTCAGCATCTCACCGTTACTATGGCGTCCATCCCGATCCTGAAGGGTTGTCTCGAGGTCAGCAAAACTCTGGCGCTCAGAGCCACCTTCACTATAACCAACCAGTCCACCTACGTATTGATTGTAGAGATGAACATGCTCGGCAAAGGGCCGAACCTCACCAAAGGCCATGGAACGGAGAATTTCACCACCCCAGTTATGTCCAACCAGACCACCTACACCGGTATCATTTCCGGTGAGTGGCAGTGATGACTCATTGGGCAGACTAGTGCGATGGCCATCCACATAACCGGCAGCATAAGAATCAACGATCTGTCCTTCACGATTCTGACCGACAAGTCCACCAAGCGGACGGTTACCAGATACATGACCGCGGGAAAAGGACTGTTCGATAACACTGTTTGAACCGAGCGAACCGGTCAATCCCCCAACCTGAATTCCACCTTCTACGTGGCCCAGGGCGTAAGAACGTTTGATAACCGAACCCGGGTGGCTGTAACCAACCAGCCCACCAACACGGCTGGAAGCATCACCGCTTCCGGAAACACCGTAAACATTCCCGGTTGCCGAAGATTCAACTATTTCAGTTCCACGGTAGCTATAACCAATCAACCCACCAACCCGGTAGTTACCCCGGATCTCACCGCTGGTTGTACTGTTGTGAACCTTCGAACCGCGGTCGTTCATTCCGATTAGACCACCAACATAACGACTGCTGGTATTACCGATAACATCCCCGGTAGTCTGGGAGTTAGTGACATTGCGCATCTTCTGATTATAGCCAATAAGTCCTCCCAGATACTCGCGGCCATGGGCATCAACATCGGCCTCCATATCATTCAGATGTGTATTACTGTGTCCGATCAAACCACCAACATAATCACGACCTTGGATCTCCCCGTGGACAAACTGACCGTCAGGAATCTCAGTCGTATTATGTCCAGCCAGCACACCGACATAATCACGGCCGGTAAAGTTAACATCACGGATATCAAACAGCCCCAGCTCACTTTCCGGGTCAGTGCGACCAAACAGGGCGACGTAATCCTCACCCGGACGATTGCTCTGAAGCCCACGGATAATATTGCCCTGGGGATCGAAACTGCCGGGGAAGGGCTCCTCATCCTGGCCACCGATCGGTTTCCAACCAGCGCCACCACGGGCATTGAAGCTGGCGGAGTAATTATATTTTGCAGTGCCCGGCGTCAGATCATTATTCAGAACAAAATATTTGTCGGCATAATCACGAACACTATCGAGCTGGCGCCATTCGACTATCTGATAGGGATCGGTCTCGCTGCCGTCACCCCCGGCAAAGTTGGGGGCAAAGACCGCCGTAACAATCAGATCATCCCGGAGGAAAAACTCCTCATGCTCAATCGGATCGAGCACAAGGAAGGTATCGGAACCAGTGAGGTCACCGCGCCATTCAACAAACTTCCGATAATCACCCCGCACCGCCTCGATCGTCAGCTGTTCACCGGCCGATTTGCTGACCTGGGTGCCCGGTGTATATTCAACACCGTCGATCAGCACCACTCCGTTGTCGACATAATCCATCACAACCTCAAAGCCGAAGGCCGAAATCTGCCAGGTCGGGCTGCCGTCAGTGGTAAGGAAAGGATAACCGGCATTGGCCACCACGGTTGTGTCAGAAATCTGCCAGCCGGCAGCCTGGAAGGTACTGATATCCTTCATCTCCGAGGTCGGTAGACCGGTC
>PWOD01000226.1 GCA_003557545.1 bacterium
ATGAGCAGCAAATCACGCCTGTAAGCTTCTCCCGCTTTCGTCCCATACTTGAAGATATCGTCGCTTCAAGTTATATTAATAGGCTAAAATCAGTTATGTCTTTGTCTAAATTCATTGAAAAGGTGATCGATGAACATGCACACCGACTTCAGCTATTTTGCTCCGGGAACAGTTCCCGAGCTCCATCAACTTCTTCAACAACAATCAAAATCTACTGAGCTGCTGGCCGGTGGAACCGATCTGCTGGTCGATATAAGGGCTGGCCGAAAATCTCCCGACAGGATAATTGATATAAAACAGATAGAAGCTTTTAAAACAGTTGATTACAGTCCTGATAAAGGGTTAATCATCGGGGCATCTGTCAGTTGTTCTGAATTAATAGAGAATACCACTATCCAAAAACATTATCCTCTACTGGTAGAAGCCGCTGCGGATCTGGCATCAGCCCAACTTCGTAACCGGGCAACAATTGTCGGAAACCTCTGCAACGCCTCCCCCTGTGGGGACATGTCCCGGGCTCTGCTCTGCCTCGATGCCAGCCTTGAAATAAGCTCTGCTGACAGCCGGCGTTCAGTCCCCTTGAACGATTTCATCACCGGTGTTAAAACTACTGTTCTGACGGAAAACGAACTGGTCGAACAGATCCGCGTACCGGCGGCCATGGCTGACCTCCCCGCTGGTAACCGAAAACTCAAGAGAATAAAAGGTCACGACCTTTCGCTGGCCAGCGTATCGATGGTCAGATCGAACGACAAATTACGTATTGCAATCGGTTCCTGCAGCATAACTCCAGTTTTACTGCCGGAATTCCCGGTCACCGTAGATCTGGAAGAAATCTATGCCCAGACCGACAAACTAATCTCCCCGATAGATGATGTAAGATGCACTGCTGATTATCGAAAATTCATGGTCAACAACTACATCAAACAGCTGTACCATCAATTAACTTAAAGAGCTTTTCTATTAACTAATTCTGGAGGCTACCATGGAAATCAGTTTAACTATTAATGGAAAAAATTATCAACGTGAAGTTGACGAAACTAAAAATCTTCTGCATTTTCTTCGAGAAGATCTTGGGCTTACCGGCACCAAAGAAGGTTGTGGAGCTGGGGAATGTGGTGCCTGCTCAGTTTTGTTAAACGGACGACCAGTAAACTCCTGTCTTGTTCTGGCAGTTGAAGCCAACAACTGTGAGATCAGGACGGTCGAAGGTGAAGCTGTGAACGGAGAACTTTCCGACCTCCAAAAAGCACTTCATAAACATCACGCGGTTCAATGTGGCTTTTGCACTCCCGGAATGATTATTTCGATCCGGGCGCTGTTAGAAAAAAATCCCCAACCGGATGAACCCGAGATAAAACAGGCTATTGAAGGTAACCTATGCCGGTGCACCGGCTATAAACAGATAATTGAAGCTGTGCTGGATCTTACCGGACAACTCGATCAGAAAGAGGAGTTAACCCATGCGTGAAAATATTCCTGACGATCAACT
The DNA here is from genome assembly GCA_003557545.1 of bacterium. Taxonomy (GTDB): domain Bacteria; phylum T1Sed10-126; class T1Sed10-126; order T1Sed10-126; family T1Sed10-126; genus PWOD01. The sequence goes on from PWOD01000226.1 coordinate 1,493, forward strand.
TCGTTATGTAGGCAAAGAAACGGACCGTGTTGATAGTATAGAAAAACTCACGGGAAAAGCCCGTTATACCGGTGATCTGAGATTTCCCGGACTACTCCATGCAGCAGTCAAACGCAGTCCACACGCCCGCGCCAGGATTCTCAATATCGACATCTCAGCTGCTGAAAAAATGGCCGGTGTCCATGCGGTATTGACCGGCAAAGAGCTCAACTACAAACTTGGTCTCTATCTTGTCGACAAGGATGTTCTGGCCCGAGATATGGTCCGCCATCACGGTGAAGCGGTTGCTGCTGTTGCTGCTGAAACTCCCAAATTGGCCCGGCAGGCGCTGGATAAAATCAAGGTAGAATATCAGGTTGAAACACCGGTCCTGGATGCACTTGAAGCCATGCAGGATAATTCCCGCCTGGTCCACCCCGGGCTTGATGAATATGATTATTTTAAACCGGCCTTCACTCCACAACCAGGGACAAATATAGCTAATCAGACTAAAATTCGTAAAGGGGATATCGACCGCGGTTTTTCTGAGGCCGACCATATTTTCGAACGTGAATACACTAATCCCAACGTTCAGCATGTTCCCATGGAAACCCACGTGGCTGTGGCCAGCTGGAAAGAGGCCGGAAAACTTGATGTAAGCACCTCCTGCCAGTCACCTTTCACTGTCAGAAACCTGCTCTGCGTTGCTTTCAACCTTTCACATAAAGATGTCCATGTAGAAGTTCCCTACGTTGGGGGAGGATTTGGCGGAAAAGCCGGTATCGGTGTTGAACCACTGGCTGCCTGTCTTTCTAAGAAAGCTAACGGCCAGCCGGTAAAGCTGGAAGCAAGCCGGGAAGAGGAGTTCAGTCTTCTCCCCTGTCGCTGCGGACTAACTTATCAGATTAAAACCGGTGTTTCTAACGATGGCAAGATTATTGCCCAAAAGATGACAATGATCTGGGATTCCGGCGCTTACGCTGATTATGCTGTCAACGTCACCCGCGCATCCTCCTACTCAGCTTCCGGCCCCTATGAGATTCCTAACGCCCATGTTGACGGCTATACGGTTTACACTAACAAACCCTACGGGACAGCTTACCGGGGTTTTGGACACGTTGAATTCTCCTGGGGGATGGAACGTCATATGGATTATATGGCCGAAAGGCTGGGAATCGACCCTCTGGAGTTTCGACTGCGTAACGCTCTCAAACCGGGCTCTTTAACTCTAACCGGAGAAAAGATTCTACCCAGCACAGGTAATGTAACCGCCTGTATGGAAGCTGCTGCCGAAGCGATCAACTACGGCGAGCTGACCGAAGAGGAGCGGGCCCGGGAGAAACGAACAGGACGAAAGATTGCTAAATCTGTTTCCGCCCTCCACAAGGCCCCGGCTATGCCCTCCTTCACTGCGACTGCAGCCGAACTGCGAATGAACGAGGACGGTTCGATTAACGCTGATCTATCGCTGACTGAATATGGCCAGGGAACCTACACTGCCCTCACCCAGATCATTGCTGAAGAACTAAAATTTCCACCGGAAAAAATTCATCTAAGTATTAAAGGGGATACAGAAAAAGCCCCCTATGACTGGCAAACAGTTGCTTCTAAAGGACTTTTAATGTCAGGTAACGCCTGTATAAAAGCCGTTCAGGATCTGCTTGACAGAGCTTACAACGACGCTGCCCAGGTCCTCAGGGCCGACCCCTGTGACCTTGACCATGACGCAGATAAAATCTTTATTAAACATCATCCTGATGAGAACGTCAGTTTTTCCGATCTGGCCGTCGGTTACGCACTCCCCAACGGCCAGGGGATCGGCGGACCCTTGATCGGACTTGGTCGTTATATGGCCCAGGGACTGACAAACCTTGACAAAGAAACCGGCCAGGGTCTACCAGCCCTCGACTGGACCTACGGATCTCACGGGGTCGTCCTCGAGGTTGACCTGGAAACAGGTGAGTTCGATATCATCCAGGTTGCCTCCGCCTTTGATGTGGGCAAAACAATCAACCCCCAGGCCGTTCGGGGTCAGGTGATCGGTGGTATGATCCAGGGGCTTGGAACTGCCCTCTGTGAAGGTTATGCCTACGACTCCGAGGGTCACCTGTTGAACCCCTCATTTACTGACAATAAGATACCGACAGCCAAAGATATCCCTGAAAAGATCGAAGGAATTGTTGTGGAAACACCACAAATCGACGGACCTTATGGTGCCCGGGGTGTTGGTGAACATTCTATGATCGCCCTCTGTGGTGCCATAGGCAATGCCATTTATTGGGCCTCTGGAGCCGATCTGACCCACATGCCGATACGGCACGAGGATGTCTGGTGGGCCCTGCACAATACCGACAAAGACCGGCAGAGAGCTCGCTACTCCATCTGCTAATTTTTTCCGGTTTGTCAGAGCTCGAACTGTCCAGCTACCGGCCCCTTAATCCTCTTGAGGAGGTCAGACTATCAACCCCATTCTCGCTGTCCGTGATGATTTTTTACTGGCCGGTACAACTCCGCTAAACGGTCATGTTGCCGGGGTTTTTAACAGCTCGGTTGATCTGAAATTTGGCGACTATCTGGTCAACCTCAACTCTGACTATCGAGCTTTGAATCCCCTCGGTATAGTTACACCCAAAAGATTATTAAGCCTGATTAAACCAGGCGCTACCGCCCGGATCGGCCCCGACTTTCTTCTTATCAAACAGCGACGTTTCACTCTGCAAATGGCCTTTACTCCACCGCCACGGGGAAGCTGTCGACAGCTTCAACTATCCCCTCTAAGGCAGGCACTTGGATTACTTGCCCGGAAAAGTCTGATCAGCAGACAGTTATTAATTCCGGCGGAATCAGCCGCTGACAGAAGCAGTCTGCCCCTTGAAACAATCCTTAAACAACTCCGGCAGGGCCAGCTTGATCTACTCGATTATCTGGACTACTTCGGCAGCGGCCCCGGTCTCACCCCGGCTTTTGATGATTTCTGCTCAGGTCTGCTGTTTGCCACCAGTCGCTTACAATCTCAGCAAATCAAAAACTCTGAGAAGCTGTTTGCCAAACTTGCCGGACGAACCACCCTGACCAGTCGCTGGCAGCTTGAATTTGCCCGGCACGGCCAGCTAAATATTGCCTTCGAGCAACTGTTTGAAAATCTGCTTGCCGGCCAGGCCAAACTCTCGGAATGTCTCGCGGCAGCTCGGTTTGGCCATAGTTCAGGAATTGATCTGCTAACCGGCGTTCTCCGGGCTGTTGAAGCTATTAGCCGCCCCGAATAATCAGCGGCCTTTAATTTTTTTGTTTGCCTTCTACACTGCTGAAAAATCTGGTTTATTAATCAAAAATCGTTATAATCTTTTAGTAAAATATAATCTTCTGCTCTACGAACTTTTATGTTTTGCAGTAACAAAGCTGATGTAAATTTTATCAACTGTGAGGGCTGGTAAAGATGGTTGAAGAGATTCAATCAAAGCTATTTTATCTTGGTATAAATGATCGACAATCAGATTTTTTTGAAGGGCAATGGCCCCTACCCCATGGCATCAGTTACAACTCTTACCTGTTATCGGGGGAAAAAAATATTCTGATCGATGGCGTAGCCCGCAGCGCCACCGAAGAGTGGCTCCAGAAGATCGAACAAATCATTCCCATACAGGAACTTGACTATCTGGTGGTCAACCATCTTGAACCTGATCACAGCGGCAGCATCCCTGTTTTACGTCGAATCAACCCTGAGATTCAACTGATTGGCACCGATAAGACGGCGGAGATGCTGAAAAAATTCTACTCGATTAACAGCGGAGTCAAACTGGTAAAATCCGGCCAGACCCTGCAGATTGGCGACCATAAGCTCAGTTTTTATCCTGTTCCCTTTGTCCACTGGCCTGAATCAATGGTCACCTACTGTCCGGAGCGCAAACTACTTTTTTCGAATGATATTTTTGGTTCTTATGGTTCACTGGAAGGTGGTCTGTTTAACCGAGAAACAGCGCTTCGACACAGGGATTCAGAGCTGCTCCGCTATTTTTCCAACATCATCGGTTCCTTAACCACACCCGCTTTGAAGGCTCTGGAAAAACTCTCTAAGCTGGAGATTAAAACGGTTGCCCCCTCCCACGGGCCCCTCTGGAAAGAGGATACAGAACAGCTTTTTAAACTGTACAAAGAGTGGTGCACCATGCAGGGACGGCCCGGTATCACGCTGATTTATGGAACCATGTATGGTTATACTGAACAGCTGATGGAGCAGGTGGCAAGAGGTATTGCCAGCGCCGGACTGAAGGATTTTACCGTGATAGATATTGCCCGCACTCACCCCAGTTTTGCGCTGGCTGAGGCCTGGCGACGCAGGGGGCTGATCATCGGATCACCAACTTATGGCAATGGTCTTTTTCCCCCCGCTCAAAATCTCCTTGAGATGCTCCTGAACAAAGGTCTTGAAAATCCTGTCGCAGCCTTCTTCGGCTGCCACGGATGGTCCGGCGGGGCGATTAACAAACTCTGTAAAGCCGCCGACAAACTGGACTGGGAACAACCGGTTACCCCTGTGAAGTTTTCGGGAGAACCCTCATCGGACGAGCTGAAAAAAGCCTTCTCAATGGGCCAGACAGTGGCCACAAACCGTTCACTGATAGGTGGGTAATATCAGCCGGCTGGTAGGCGATAACCGCTCTGGAATTTTCCCGGAAGGCAGTTCGACTGTTCCCCGGGCCTCGGATGTACCATAGATAAATCTAAACGGTTTAACGTGGGAGTGAGTGGCGATGATTTTACCCGCTTCGCCAAAATAAAGCAGATCAATTGGCCGGCGCATAAACCAGGTATGAATCGCCCCGGTCCGAGGGAAAATCAGCGCCTTACCCTCCTCAATCCCCCCGGCGGGCAGAGCGCCCAGCAGCCGGCTAAAAAAACTATCACAGACTATCACACGGTCGGCCAGGAGATAACGCTCATCCGAATCGATCAGATAAAGCATAGAATCGCTAACTGATGAGCCGAACTTTAACTTCAGAATAGAGCGGACGGGTCTGCTCCACCTGGGCTGATTGCTGCCAGTTACCAAAATCGATAAAACTGGGATCAAAAATCTCGGTGTCAAAGGTGATTCTTGCATTATCTGAATTGGAAGGCATGATAAAATTTCCCCCGGTAACCAGAAGACCCTCGAGAATTGGACCGGTACCGCCGCCCATGCTGCCAAAAATATAATCACCACCGGCTCCACTGATACCGACAACCTTAATACTATTTCGTTCAAACTCAACCTCGGCCTCAGCTTCAGCTTCAAGATCCTCCGCCCCCCATAACGCCAGACCACCAAGCTTGTCACGGTCACCTTCGAACAGGTAGTTATTTCCCTCGACAAGAATACTACCCCGGGCATAAAGCCCCCCCTTCAATCCATTACCGTTACCACTAAAGGTCACACTATCATCCGAATAAATTGTCACGGGGTCGCCGCCAACCAGGCTTATCTGGCCGCCATTATTATTACTGATTGAATAACCGTCCGCAGTTTTTACAACACAGACCGGGGAACCATCCTCCCACTGAACATCCGGCGCTTCACTATCCTGGGTCCGTACGGCCCGAGCGTTTCCAGGACACTGACCGGTCACCGCCCACTCATCAAAATCAGCAAGGTTAACATCATATGCGGCGGGGTTTGTTTCAGTGAACCGGGGAACCAGGCGCTGTTCATCATAACTATTGACCGTCCCATGACCACCACCGGGTGGAGAGAACGACCCGCTGGAGTGAAGATAAACATCACCAATAACACCGTTATTAGAGCCCCCGGCATTAATATTCCCCCCCGCACAGAAAGCAGCCCCCCCGGCTTTAAAATTATTACCACTTAAGTTCATATTCCCGGCGGCATAGACAGAACAATCGATATTCATCCCGACAAACTGCCGGATCGGACGGGGATGAACCTCGGCCACTGCATGCCGGACAAACAGCCGGCTACCAACTTCACCAAAAAAACGAGAGGGCCAGAAATAAGGGCTGAAAGCACCGTAAACCAGGGCGCCGACCCGATAATACTCCTGACCATAATGATCGGGATCCGAGGTAGTATAATGAACCACCCTGATATTATCGACATCAGTGGGTGAGTTGACCTGGTAAAAATCTGCATGCTGCTGACCATAATTTTCAATAATATAATTACGAACAATCTGATAAACAACCGCCAGGTCCGGTTCAGAGGTTGGTTGGTTGAGCGCCTGTCCACCGGCCAGAACCGCCCGGTCGGCAATATCTTGAGCCCGCTGTTGATGCATATAATAGCGGGAAAGATCAATTCCAAAAGTTCCAACAACCATAAAGAAAAAAAGAAAGATAACAGCCCCCACGACAAACGATCCCCGGCTGTCTGAGAGCCCTGGGCGAAACCTTAAAAAACCATTTAAAAAACTCATAAATTCCCTCCAGAAACTTTCAGATATTTACTAAACCACAGGTTAAATATAAGACATCAGGGGTAAAATTTCAAGTTGTGAAATTTTTTAACAATTAGATTAAACCGCTCCAATTCCGGTCATCTCCATAAATACTTCCAGACCGATCGGACCGAGAACTACGATAAAGATGGTGGGAAAGATAAACAGAACCATGGGAATCAACATTTTAACCGGAGCTTGCTGAGCAAGTTTTTCGATCTCCTGGCGACGATCAATCCGCATCTGCTGTGCCTGAATTCGTAAAACATCACCGATGCTGGCCCCCAGCTCTTCTGCCTGAATCACAGCAGAAACAAAGCCGGACAGCTCATTTATTTCAACCCGGGTGACAAGATTACGCAGGGCACGTTTACGGGGAGTCCCCAGTTGAACCTCTTCAAGCACCCGGCCAAACTCCGCGGACAATGCGCCTTCCATCTTATCAACAACTCGGGTCAAAGCCATATCAAACCCCAGACCGGCCTCGGCCGAAACAACCAGTAGATCAATCGCGAAGGGAAGATCCTTCCTAATAGCTTTCTGGCGGCTGGTTATCAGCCGTTCAAGATAAAAACGGGGAACTACATAACTGGCCGCACCGGCAGTGAGGGCGAAAATCACAGAAAGTGCTACACCCTCAGTGGTAGTAGGGCCAAATCCCAGGGCAAACAGAATAACAGCCGAGATATTGATCAGTCCAAGAATAATCTGAATAGCTGTAAACTCGTTAGGGCCAAGGTTGCCCGGTCGGCCCGCCTGGATGAGCTTACGCTCTAATTTTTCTCTTTTGGTCTCAGTCTCGCCACCGACAAGCCGAGCCACCCGTTGAATGAAAGGATAAATATTACGTTCATAAAAACTGCCTTCCAACAGCTCCTCATCTAAATCGATCCCCTCAGTTTCTGTCTGCTGATAACCGGTCACCTCACAAAATCGGCGAAATACGACAGGTTCCGGGTCACGCTGAGACCCCAGTAAAAAGATACTGATAGCCAGGATGAATAATAGCATGGCCAGAGTTACAGTGATATAAACTATCATTTAAGCTTCACTCTCTAATTTTTATTTGTCCAGGATTAAAGATCAATGCTAATAATTCTCCAGATAATAAAGATCCCAATAGCCTGCCAGAATATTCCAAACCCAATGGCAGCAAGACCAAACGGATGAAAAATAAAATTAACCATCATCTCAGTCCGAATCAGATAGAATATAATTCCCAATCCAACCGGTAAAAAAGAGATTATCCCACCACTTAGTTTACCCTGGGAAGTAAGCGCATTTATCTGTCCCTTCAGCTGGATCCGTTCTCGAATAGTCGCCCCTATCTGGTCAAGTATTTCACTCAATTTACCCCCCACCTGACGCTGGATTAAAATAGCTGTAACAATAAGATCAAGATCCTGACTATCTATCCGTTCAACCATTCTAACCAGAGCGTCATCAATCGGAATTCCATAGCGATTTTCCATGATCACCCGTTCAAACTCCTCAGCCGCCGGCGCTTGAGCCTCTTCTGCAACCAGGGTCAACGCCTGGGAAAAGCCATAACCACTTTTCAAACCATTCGACATCAAAACTATTAGCTCCGGCAGCTGATTGTTAAATTTTTTCATCCGTTTATTTCGACTGTAAAGAACATAGACTGTGGGAAAAATCCAGCCAGCGGCAAAACCAATCAAACCGATAGTAGTAGCCCTGCCGCCAAACAGTTGAAAACCGACCAGTCCGGTCATAATTCCGGTAATCAACATCATCATAATGCAGATCACCACGAACTCGGCGGGGCGAACTCTCAAACCGGCACGGAGCAGCCAATCCCGCATCTTCTGCTGGATTTCCTCACTAATAGCTACCTCCGATAGATGATCGGCTATACCACTGAGGAGAGTAAGTGTCTCTTCGCGGGCTTCGGTAGATTTCTGGCGGGCCAGCTCTTCACGGTAGGCCTGATCGACATAGGGTCTGATCCGTTCACTGATCGTCTGGTATTCCCGGCTATCACGTCTTTTCAAGGTGAACAGAGCAAAAACTATGCCGGACAGGGCAACAAATAAAATCAACAGGAGAATAGTTGTGGGAGACATAATCTAATTCTCCACAAAAATATCCTGCGGCAGTTCAACCCCCTCCTGCTTGAACCGACGATAAAAATCCGGGCGAATCCCGGTAGGTTTAAGTTTGCCAACTATCCGGTCATCAACCATCCCCTCCTGATCAAAGGTAAATATTTCCTGAAGTCGGACTGTCTCCCCTTCCATACCGTTAACCTCGGTAACACTGATAATCTTTCTACTTCCATCCCGCAAGCGGGACTGCTGAACTATCAGATCAACTGCTGAAGCGATCTGTTCACGAATCGCTTTCTGAGGCAGCTCCATACCGGCCATCATGACCAGGGTTTCCATCCGGGAGATACATTCACGAGGATTATTGGAGTGGATAGTTGTCAGAGAACCATCATGACCTGTATTCATTGCCTGAAGCATGTCGAGTGCCTCGGCTCCCCGACATTCCCCAATAATTATTCTGTCCGGGCGCATCCGCAATGAATTTTTTACCAGGTCACGCATTGTTACCTCACCTTTCCCCTCAATATTGGGAGGACGTGTTTCCAGGGAAACCAGATGATCCTGCCCCAGCTGCAGTTCGGCTGAATCCTCAAGGGTAATTATTCTTTCACCGGAAGGTATAAAACTGGATAAAACATTAAGAGTTGTAGTTTTACCGGATCCGGTCCCCCCCGAAACAACTATATTAAGAGAGGTTTCAACACAGGCCCTTAAAAAATCAGCCATCTGCTGGCTGAGAGTACCGAAATTAATTAGATCACGGACTCCAAAGGGATCCTCGGAAAACTTTCTGATTGTAACTGTCGGGCCATTAAGAGCCAGAGGAGGAATAATTACATTAACCCGTGAACCATCCTGAAGCCGGGCATCACAGTATGGCTGACTTTCATCTACCCGCCGACCGAGCGGGGCAACGATCCGCTGAATAATATTCATCATATGAGAATTACTTTTGAATTTACTACCGGTCAGTTCAATCTTACCATTTTTTTCAACAAATATCTCATCCGGACCATTAGCCATTATTTCAGTAATTTCAGGCCTTCGAAGTAACGGCTCGAGGGGGCCAAGACCAAGAATGTCATCCATTAATTCCCGGATCAGCTGATTGTATTCATGCCGGG
>PWOD01000031.1 GCA_003557545.1 bacterium
TCAAATCATCCATCCAGGTAATGAACTCCCAATGTTCTGAAGCGACTGCCTCCAGAGGCAGCGTCTCCCCGGCTCTGACATCAATTGTTTTAGGAAGTTCGGCCGCAGTATAGGTCTCCCCATCTACAACTACAACACCATCACCAATAATATTCAGTTCAAGACTGTAACTATGCTGTTTAAAAACGGCTGTACAGTATTTGTCAGAATTTATTAATAGTTCCTGCTGTGCAATGACCCCCCCGAGATTTCCAATCCAACGATCAAAATACCAATATTCATCGGCCAGAGCTTCAAGATCAACTAACTGTCCGCCCTTGACGGGAATTTCGACAGTAACATCTTCTGTCCCATAGAGCGAATCCCCCTCCAGTTCTATAAAACCCTGACCTACAATATCAAGGTAAAGGGTATAATCAGCTATTTTAAAATGTGCAACGACCGATTTGCTGGAATCGATATATAACTGCTGCTGGCTATCAACTCCAGAGAGATCCCCCGTCCAGCGATCAAAACTATAAAATTCATCGGCTATTGCCTGAAAATCAACCAGCTCACCCCCCCAGACAACCCTTGTCACTATGACATCATCCACGGTATAAACCGTATCACCATCAACTACCCGACCCGCACCTTCAATATCAATTGTTAAGATATAAGTATCCCGGTTAAAATGGGCCTTAACAGCCTTACTGGAATCGATATAAAGCTGCTGAACCGGCTGTTCTCCCTGAAGATCTTCAGACCAGTCGATAAAATACCAGTGGGTGTCCGGGACTGCTTCCAGCAGTATTGTTTCACCCTGATTCACCTCAACTGTTGCCGGCTGGTCATAGCTAACACCATCAACCACAACCGCTCCTTCACCCTGCATATCAATATCGAGAGCAACTCGATTACGAGCAAAATGAGCGGTGACCTGCTTGCTGGAATCAATTAACAGAACCCCGGTATCATTTGTCCCGGTTAAATCACCCGTCCAATGAGAAAAATGATAATACCCCTGATGAATCGCAGAAAAATCAATTTCCTGTCCCGCATAGACCTGTTTGATAACCGTGACATCCTCCACAGTATAGAGAGTATCACCGGCAAGAACAGTGCCCTGGCCTTCAATATCGATGGTTAAATTATATTGAGTTCGGGAAAAATTGGCGATGACCGAACTATTAGAGTTTATGGTTAAACTTTTCTCGGCCTCTATACCACTAAGATTCCCGGACCAACTGACAAAATGAAAGTAGTGGTCGGGAATCGCTAGAAAATCCAGTTCCTGCCCGGCATAAACGGTTTTTACAAAGGTAAAGCTATCGCCTGAATAAAGTTTTCCATCAATCTCTATAGAACCCTGGCCTGTAATATCAACAGTCAGAAGATAGGTATCACGGGCAAAGGTGGCCTGAACCTGCTTGCTAGAATCGATAAACAGCTCTTGAACCGGCTGGGGACCGGATAGATCCTCCGCCCATTCAGAAAAATGCCAGTTGACTCCCGGGTCTGCTTCAAGGGTCAATGTTTCACCGGCGCTGACTGTGATCAGTTCTGAGCTTTCATAGATCGTTCCATCAAGATCAACCGCTCCCGACCCGGAGATGATCAGATCAACTGTGTAATTACGGCGCGAAAAATTTGCTGTAACAGTTTTATCAGAATCGATCAGAAGTTGTTGTTCGGTCTGGACCGCTGACAGATCACCAGACCACTGAATAAATTCAAAATATTCACCGGCCACCGCCGTTAAATCAACCAGTTCACCACCATAAAAACTAATTGTTTGAGGAAGCTGAGTAGAACTATAGGTTGTATCACCAACCAGCAGTTCACCCTGACCCACGATATCAACCGTCAAGCTATATTCAGTCTGTTGAAAATTAGCAACCACAGTTCGATCGCGATCGATCAGCAGCTGTTGAGGACGAGCAGTACCTGAAAGATCCCCATCCCAGCCGGTGAAATACCAGTGTTGACTGGCACTGGCGGTAAACTCCGGTTCCTCTCCGGCATAAACAGTCACCGTCCGGGGAAGTTCGGCAGCCAGATAGGTAGTATCACCAACCGTCATGGTTCCTTCGCCATTAATCTCCAGAGTCAAGCTATAGGTATCTCTGCCAAAATTAGCAACAACAGCTTTGTCTTGATCAATCAATAGCTCCCGGGTTAGCTGCTGGCCATCCAGATCACCGCTCCAGCCAATAAAATGATAATAATCTGCTGGTATTGCCGACAACTGAACTGTCTCACCGGCATAAATTGTCTCTACAACTGGAGTATTCAGATGTGAGTATCCCGTATCTTCCAGATCAACATAACCATGTCCAGAAATATCTACCGTCAGGGTATAAGTGTCACGAACAAAATGAGCTGCCAGATCAGCCGGACCGGTAATCTCCAGCTGAATATTCTCAGTTAGATCGGATGTTACTCCGCTCCACCCGGCAAAATGATAATATTGCCCGGAGATTGCCTCGATTTCCAGTTGCTGACCAGCATTCACCTGGATCTGAGTGGGAAACTGTGTGTCGGCGTAATGCTGCCCATCCACGGCGACCACACCATCACCGATTATTTCGAGCTCAAGATAATAGGTATCACCAAAGTTAGCTCTGATATATTTATCTGAATCAATCAGCAGATTGGCCAACTTCTCGGTGTCTGAAAGGGCACCGGACCACTCAGTAAAATACCAGTACTGATCCGGTATTGCTTCCAGACTGATATTTTCTCCACCATAAAAAATCAATTCAAGCGGGGCCGAATCAACAACTACAGCCGTATCCCCCAGCTCAACAACACCGCCACCGGCAATATCGACGGTCAACGTATGGGTGTCCCGCCGGAAATGTCCTGTAAGCTGATGATCTCCCTCAATAAATAATGGGCGGGAAGACTGAGCGCCAGCAAAATCACCAGACCACTGATAAAAATGCCAGTACTGGTCCGAGTTGGCCTCGATCCAAATAGTCTCCCCGCCAGGGACAGCAACAATTTCCGGCAGACTGTCAGCTTGATAAACAACACCATCGACAACAAGCTGGCCGCTACCCTCAACATCAAGAGTTAACTGATAGCTATTATCAAAACTGGCAGTAACAAATTTATCTTCAGAAAAATATAATTGGTGATTAATTTCAGACCCCGAAAGATCACCTTCCCAGCCGGTGAAATACCAGTAATCATTGGCATAAGCAGCCAGTTCAACCGTCTCGCCTCCCCAAAACTCCAGCGTCCGCGGAAGTTGTTGATAACCGTATGAATCAGCTCCAACTTCAACTGTCCCCTGACCTTCTACCGCAATTGTCAGCTGATGCCGATTACGTTCAAATTTAGCGGTCAACTGCTTATCCGTATCGGCCTGCACAGAGATTGCCGGCTGAGCACCAGGAGTATCTCCAACCCAGCCCACCAGATCGGTCCAGGTCTGGAGATGATGATAGGTGTCGGGAACCGCCTCCAGCTCAATTATCTGTCCGGCAGCTACTACCAGTTGAGTGGCAAAAGCATCTGCGACATAGATTTCACCGTCTATCTTTAAGCGACCAGAGCCAATTAAATCAACTGAAATAACCCGGGTATCCTGAACAAAAATACCGGTTACAGCTTTATCCGAATCAATGAACAAAGACTGTTCAAAAACCGAACCATCAAGATCGCCGCGCCATTCGGAGAAGAGCCAGAACTCTGAGGGTGAACTGGAAATTGTTATCGTCTCACCGGCCTGAACTGTTCGAGTTGATGGCAGTTGATCATAATTATAGGTCTGACCATCAACAGTTAGTGAACCCTGACCTTCAACTTCCAGGCTCAGGCTGTACTGATCCTGGGTAAAATGGGCTGTCACTCCAACATTAGACTCAACCAGCAGCTGCTGAGTTGTATCGGATCCGGTAACTGTACCTGAATATCCAGAGAAGTGATAATACTGGTCGGGAACAGCGATAAATTCAACGGTTTGGCCGCCATCTACCGACATCTGCCGGGGAACTTCGTCAACCGTATAGGGTTGCCCATTTAAGATTAAAACCCCCTGTCCCTCAATATTTATACTCAAATTATGTTGATCTCGGGCAAATTGGGCTTCAACAGTTTTATTGGAATCCATCCACAGCAGAACTTCTTCAGCGGTATCCTGAAGATCACCTGCCCATTCTGCAAGGTGCCAGTATTCATGGGGCAGAGCCTGCAAACTAACCGTTTCCCCTGCCACAACTTCGATCGATTGTGGAAGCTCTGCCGCCGTGTAAAGCTGGCCTTCCACAACAAGATCACCAGAACCTGACAGGTTGAAATTTAAGCTATAGGTATCGCGCTGAAAATAAGCAATTATTTCAAGATCCGACTCCACAAACAGGGCACCGGTGGGGCTGGTCCCTGTCAGATCATCACTCCAGTAATCAAACCGCCAGAACTGGTCGGCCAGGGCCTCAACTGTCACTGTTTCACCAGCCCAAATAGTATGGGTGGCCGGCGTTTCATCAGCCGCATAAAAATCCGATCCAACCTGGATACCACCAGCGCCATCAACTGCCAGGCTGAGCTGATAACTATCCTGCTGGAAATGGGCAGTCACCTCGAGATTTTGATCAACCAGCAGCTCAGCCTGCTGCTCTGTCCCAGAAATATCCCCTGTCCATTGGAAAAATTGAAAATAATCAGCAGCAATTGCTTCCAGGGAAACAGTCTCTCCCGCCGGAAATGATTTTGCAACTGGCGCCTGCTGGTGAGAAATCATCTCGGCAGCGGCCTGGACAGCTCCGGATCCAACAATGTTTACCGTCAACAGATAGGTATCCTGGGCAAAATTTGCTGTCACAGTTTTATCATCGTCAAAAAACAACTCCTGCTCGGGAGTTGTTTGAATCAAATCACCAGTCCATCCGGAAAAATGCCAGTTGGACTCAGCAGTCGCATTCAACGAGACTGTTGAACCAGCAACCACCGGCTGAACAAAAAGAGTATCACCGCCGGGCAATAACGTCCCATCAATTTCAACCTCGCCCCGTCCCTCCAGAACAACTGTCAACTGATAAATCTGCTGATCAAAGAGAGCCGTAATCTCCAGGTCAGAGTTAATATACAACTCGGCCCCGGGGCTATCACCGGTATGGTCTCCCTGCCAGTTAGAAAACTCCCAAAACTGGTGAGAACTGGCCTCCAGATCAACCGTCTCACCGGCATAAACAGTATGAACTATTGGAGCTGTCGTATGATCATAAGTACTACCGTCAATCTTAACAGCTCCCTGTCCCACAATATCCAGGATCAAACTATAGGTATCACGTAAAAAATCAGCCCTGACTGTTTTATCAGAGTTAAGATAAAGCACCCGCTGTTGATTATCACCACTCAGATCTCCGCTCCAGCCAGCAAAATGATAGTAGTAGTCAGATTCAGCCCAAAAATCAAGGGTTTCTCCGGCCGGAATATCAAGCGTTGCGGGTGAACTATCCGAACCATAGATATGGCCATCGATTGCAACGGTTCCCTGACCGTTGATAACCAGATCCAACTGATAAATATCACGGTCAAAACTGGCAGTTACTGCTTTATCTGAATCGATAAAAAGCTGGTTTGTAAGAATTTCACCCTGGAGATCCCCCGACCAGTCAGCAAAACTCCAGTAGCTCTCAGGGAATGCTGTAAGAGTAACCGTTGTGCCGGCCGAAACCGGAACTACAGGGGATGGATCAAGATAGCTGTACGTTTCCCCGGCAACCTGCACCATACCCTGTCCATCGATCTGGAGCTGGAGTTGATGAACAGCCCTGTCAAACCACAATTCAACCTGCTTGTCACCATCGATGTAGATTGTCCGTTCTGACGTGGTGCCAGTTAAATCACCGCCCCAACCAAGAAACTCATGGTACTGGTCAGCGACAGCGCTCAAAGCAACTGTTTCCCCACCGAAGACTGTTTCAACCACCGGAGAATCTGCTTCCGAGAAGCTGTTGCCAGAGATTTCAACTGCACCAGCACCATAAATGTCAACGGTCAGAGTAAAGGTATCCGTTTCAAACAGAGCTGTCAGCTGTTTATCTGTGTCGGCAAACAATGTTCCCGCCGGCAGAGTTCCGGACAGATCACCGGACCATTCAATAAAACTGGTAAACTGTCCAGCAACGGCCTGAATTGAAACGGTCTCACCGGCCGGCAGATCAATTACTGTAGATTCTCTATATTCAGTTCCTTCGACAAGAAGCTCACCCTGACCATCAATAACCAGTTTAAGGGAAAAGTTATCCTGTTGAAAATTTGCTGTGAAGTCCTTATTTGAATTGACAAGAATTACTTTTTGAGACTGCTGCCCGGTTAGATCACCAGTCCAGCCAACAAAGCTATAATAATCACCGGCCACCGCTTCCAGGGCAACTGTATCCCCGGAATAGACTGTCACAGTTCCCGGACCATAGTAAACCTGCCCATCAATTACTATCTCTCCCTCACCGATTAGATCGAAAACTAAATCAAACTGCTGCCGTTGAAAATTAGCTGTAACTGATTTGTCACCATCGATAAACAACTCCCGGAGTGCAATATCTCCCTGCAGATCACCTGACCAACCGGCAAACTCCCAGTGATTCAACGGCAATCCCTCGAGAACCACTGTCTCACCACCATATACAGTTATGTCATGTGGTGCTGAACCGGCCACATATATCTCACCATCAAGATTAACCCGGCCCGAGCCTGAAATGTCCACAACGAGAGTAAAGCTATCCTGACTGAAATTAGCCGTTACCTGCCGGTCACCCTCGATTAACAGCTGCTGAAACGGCTCAGTCCCGGATAAATCACCACTCCAGCCGGCAAAACTCCAATATTCTCCATCTTCGGCTTCAATATCAAGCAGCGTTTCCAGCGGTATTCGTAAATCAGTTGAATAGTTATAGCTCTGCCCTCCAACCCGAACAGCTCCTCCCCCATCAATTACAAGCCTGAGATCATACTTTTGTCGTTTAAATTCTGCACTCACCTGTTTATCGGAACTGAGACTTATCTGGCGAACCGGCCCACCACCATAGATATCTCCAGACCAGGAGAGAAAACTCCAGTCTGTATCGGCCACCGCCTCAAGAGTGACAGAGGTACCGGCCGGATAAACAAAGATTTGACCATCCTCAGCAGCAATCCCATCTATATAAATTGTCCCTGAATCTGGGTCGTTTACAGTAATCCGATATAGCACCTGATCGTCAACAATATCAAATGGCTGTGAAATGTCTGATTCGAGGGGATCAAGGGTGGTTTCCGACGAGTCCCAGTCACCACCGACCGGGTAGAGAGGAATCCCGGAAAATTTCCGGGTCTTGAATTTAAGCCGGAAACCCTCACCAATCTGATTGATCCGTAAATTATCAAACTGTGCCACGCCTCCCGAACTCATCACCGTAGTAAAGCCTGACAGTTGAGCCCCGTTTGTCGGATCATTTTCAATAGAAACCATTATTTCCTGATCAGAACCAGTTACACGGTTACCAGAACTATCCTGAATCTCAACCCGAATCGGCTCACCATTAACACCGGTTATAGTCTGACCTGCAGAGGTTGTGGAGGGCTGATTGATAATACCAAGCTGAGTTGCGGAAGAGGCCAGAACTGGAGATAACAAGAAAGGGAGGAAAATAAAAACAGACCCGATAGCCAAAAAAACTACCAGAAGGAAGAACCTGTCCCAGCACCTGGCGTCGTCGGGAATCCCAAACATCGCAATCAGCCAGCTTTCTTAAAGTTTTCGCGACATTAAAAAATAACTCTTAATCAATAAATATTTTTTAATTAGCCCCTTAATAAAGGCCGAAAAACAGCTGTTTTCTATATTTTATACAATCTACCGAACGCACGTATTAACGTGTACCTATAGGCTACTCTATTGCGCAACGATAAGCAAGCTCAAACAGAAAAAATTGAAATAATTTATTGGATAAAATTTGAGCATTCAATCTAATTAATTCCAGTCTGACAATCATCATCAGTAAAATAGCCCTGGACCAACTTCATTCAGGTAAATATTTTCCAGCTTCTAACAGCTGACATCGGGCTAAATACCGGTCACCAGCTATTGCTCATTCCCCGAGATAATAACTAAAGGCAATTTTGTGCAGGTTGCCCAGTTCACCGTAGGGAACTATCGCATAATCAAAAACCATGCTGTCATCCAGCTGATAGCCAAATCCAGCGGTTAAACCCCCATCAATATCAAGGTTTCCATCATATCCAGCCCGCAGGGCGACCTGGTCGGTAACATCCCATTGTAATCCTGCCATGACCCCGGTCTGGCCACTATTAATTTGATACTCAAAATCAAGATGTGTGCTGACCGGAATCGGAAGATCACGATCCCGGGACCAATCATAACTTATCCCAAACCGGGTCAACAATGGCAAATCATCACTGGTACTATCGAATTCAACCGACGTCCCAAGATTAGCCAGTACCAGCCCGGCTGACAGCGGCAAATCGGGCAGAGGAGAACGCCATTGTACTCCGGCATCCATGGCCAGAGCTAGGGCTGTTTGTACATCAATCTTCAAACTTAACAACTTAACAGAAGTTCCCCATGAAAGATTGTACCAACGTTCGCCATAACCAAAACTACCAACAATATCTGAACCACTAAAACTACTTCCGGTAGGTCGCAGAATATTGCCATCATAATCTATCTCTTTTTCCGAACCATAGCTCACATACCTCAAACCGGCGGCGACTGCTGCCCAATGATTAATCCTGTAAGTATAGTCGAGGTTGCCAGAACCTATGTCCTCAACCAGCTGCTGATAGGTAAACTCTAAATCATTGGACCGGCTAAGAGCTATTCCAGCCGGGTTATAATGTAAAGAAGCCGGACCCGAAACAGCAGCAAGGCCAGCCCCACCCATAGCCGGACGGGCAGCTCCAGAACCCATTCGTAAAACCTCTGCAGCCGTCTGGCCCGCATCACCGGCCAGAACTCCTCCAGGAGAAATCACCGCTGCCATCAGGAAACCAGTTAAGATCAATCCCCAAAACTTGTAATTTAAAAAAACCTTCATATTAACAACTCCAGTCAAATAACTCATCGGATTATCGCCAGCTTTCCAGTCTCAC
Organism: bacterium; assembly: GCA_003557545.1. Classification (GTDB taxonomy): domain Bacteria; phylum T1Sed10-126; class T1Sed10-126; order T1Sed10-126; family T1Sed10-126; genus PWOD01. The sequence continues at coordinate 9,082 of PWOD01000031.1, forward strand.
TCTGTCCTGTGTCACGATCCCTAAAGTAATAAAGGTAATACCCACTTGCCACGGCATCTCCCGAATTATTTGTTACATCCCACTCAACAAAATTAACATCTCCCTCCCGTTGTTTGTCGCCAGGACCGTAGTTGTGATCGAATACCCGATTTCCAGTGACGGTATAGATTTCCACCTCAAAACGCTCACTTTCGGTGGCATCAAACTGAAATCTAATCCCATCGGAGGGATAAGTTCTTTCGGCATAAAAGGGATTTGGACCGACAACAAAATCTCGTACCCCGGGTTCGGCCGGTTTAGCCATAATTTGAAAAACCGAGAAACCCTCAATAATCGCCACCACCGTATCACTTTTTACCGCGCTATGTTCAATTCCCCGGCTGGTCCAACGATATCCTCCGGCCTGCTCCTCCAGCCGGTAAATACGTAAATCTTCCGTCGTCAACTGATCATTACCCAAAAATTTTGAGCTGTCATACGGGATACTCACCTGCATAGTCAATTTCTCTGGGTCCCGGGAAACAGTGACCCGGGTAAGGGAACCATCAGCAAGTTGATCGACTTCACTGTACAGCGTCCCGGCGGCGACATTTGCCTCGTTCACAGCAGTTTCTAACCCAATAGCTCCGGTACTCACACTAACAGTTAACCGGGGAGAAATTTCCGCCGAAGCAGCCCTGAAAAGCCGTCCGAGACCCCGATAAACAGTATCCGCCCCGTCGGCGGCGGCCACTGCAACCCGGGCGACATCATCCCGAACAAACCGACGTGCTACCGAAGCAGTATCGTAAAGTTCCGAACTGACAAATTCCTGAACTATCGTAAACCAAAAAGTCCCGGTGTCCGGCACAACAACCGGTCCGGCAAACTCTTCGGCGATCCCCGTTTGGTGAAGAACAATCTGCTCGTAAAAAATCGAACTATCGGATTGATCAAGGATCTGTACAGTAACAGTATCACCCTGCACTGCATCCAGCCGGAGACTCGCTTGAAAGGACGTGTCCCCGATCAACTCATTTTCATAGGGGCTAACTGCTTCAAGCAGTTGCCGGTAGTTGACATTAACAGTATCACTGGCGAATACCACTCCATCACTGATAGCCTGGAAAATAATCTCATTTTCACCTTTTACCAGTTCCAGCTGCTGGGACCAGGTGAGTTCAGTATCATCGGCGGGGCTAACCCATTCTACCGGTTCCAGCTGATTAATCTGAATACGTAACGTATCCCCCTCAAAAGCAGCCATTGTTCCTGTCGCATCGATTACTCGCGGCAGCGTTTCTCCTGTGGCCGGAGTCAAAATGGTCAACTCATCTGGATAGTTATTAACCGTAACCAGAGCCTCCGCCGGCTCAGCCCCTCCATGCAAAACAACCGTCAGCTGTTTAATCCCCCGAGAAAGTTCAATCTCTTCAAACTCCCACTCGGCCCCGGGTAAATCCAGAACCTGCGGCTCACCCACCACAACTCCATCAACTTTCAATATGACAGTATCTCCCGGCTGACTCCCCCCGCTGGTCCCGCCAACAGTAAGTCGATCGGTTCGGGTCCTGAATTGATCTGCTGGATAGGTTATCGACAGCGTACGGACCGGTATAAACTTCACCGAAATTGTTACGTCGTCAAACAGCTGTATAGTTGTTGTGGATTCCTCAGGTTCCGAGATTGCACCTACATCACCGATCCAGCTGTAAAATTCATAGCCCGAATTGGGCACAGCGGAAATCTCCAAAGAGCTGCCTTCCACCACCGTTGTATCCGAGATTATTTCACCATTAACTGTTATATGTCCATTGTACGGTTGACTAACGGTCAATTCATAGACAATAACTTCCGGGACAAACAAGGCGGAAATGGTTACGTCGGTATCGCTCTGCAGAATCGTCTCCACCGCAGTCGTATCGGCAATACCGGCGACCTCACCGGTCCAGCGCTTAAACAGATAGCCGCTGTCTGCCACCGCCTCCAGCCCCACAGTACCCCCCGCCATAAAGATAAATGTATCTCCA
>PWOD01000155.1 GCA_003557545.1 bacterium
AATATTACCAGTGGAAAGCAAAACAGAACAAAGGAAAAAACGATTCTAAAAAAGAAAAGAAAGCAGCTTAATGATGCTTTCGCCGGAGGACACTTTTACACAATATATCGGACTTGACCCATGAGAAATTAATTTGCAAGAAATTAATCTCGAAAATATCATCAGTTTTATTTATTAAAATTTGATTAATCAATAAATTGGCAGTATAATCAAACAGGCGCTGAGATTAATTAGAATTTTTTGAAGTTTTTTCAGGGACAGTAAGTCATTCATAAACATTTCATAGTTGAGGTGGTTGCGATGTTTGAATCGATCTTGTGGAGAATTGTGGCAGCTCTGTTGATTGTCTTTGGGCTATGCGCTGGTGGGGGAGTTTCTCGAACCGAAGCAGCTGTCACTCCTCGACCCTACATCGGAATTGGTGGTTTAAGCTGGGAATATGAACTGGAAGATTTAGAAGATAATTTTGCTGCTACCGGGGGGCTTGTTAAGTTGGGATATCAGCTTAAATATCTTGCTTATGAGCTGCGGGCTGGTGGGGGAGGAGTTGATCAACTTGATTTCCCCCCTATTGGTGAGGTGGAAATTAAGCTAGAACATGTTGCCAGTCTGCTGTTAAAACCTGGTATACCACTTGGACGGGGGCCTCGTCCTCCGGGTTGGATCTATGGCATTGTGGGAATTTCTAATCTCAAGCAGAGCTATACAACTGCTCAGGGCACCCTGTCAGAATCAGAATCAGGGTTAACCTATGGGTTAGGAATAAGCCTTGGCGTCGGCAATTTTAGACTGTTTGGTGAATGGATTCGTTATCTTGAGGAAACTGATGATAACCTTACTACAGACGTTGATTATGAGTTTTCCGGTTATTCTTTTGGAATCAGTTATTTATTTAATTAACCGGTTAACCTGGTAGATTTCTGGCTGCTTAGTCCTGCACGTTACGTTGTAAAGCAGGTTAGTATAGTTTCTGGTGAAATTTATTGTTTAACGTAAACCACATCACCAAGGGGAGCTGTTGCAACCAATCGGATTTTATGCTGTATCTCTAGTTCTAAACCATCACCTAAAAACTGATTATCTAATTGTACTTTACCGTTTTCGATGGTGTAGGTTCCTTCGGCCTGCATCGGCAGCATGACAAAGGTACCATCCTGATTAAATTCAAACCCCAGGTTGCCAATCATCGATTCAATATAATGTTCTTCACAGATCCAGCGACCCGAGAGGCTTTCGGCTCCACCACAACCTGTCAAACTAAAGATCAGCAAAAAACTGATAAATAGCGAAAGAGCAGCAGTTCCTAACAGTTTCATTTTACTCACCCCGCGTTAGATTTATTATCTCTCAAACTGCTCTCATTTTATCATAAAACTAATTTCCTCTGTTAGAAAGATACCCTGTTGATTAGCAGAATAATCTGCTGTTTTATGGAGGACGATTTAATTCAGTGGTAGCTGATTGGTTAAGTTTTTGATCGGAGTGTCCATCCGAAGTTTTAAATTATCTTAAATCCTGGTAAATATATTTGTCGAAAAGTTCGAAACATTATATACGGGCCGCGCCGGTAAATAGAGATTATTTTAGTGATCGAAATAATCTTTGGCTCTCTCGTAAAGGGGTACAGCAGGCAGCGTAAAAAAATTAATTAGGACTTAATTATGGAGGTATAAATTGAGAAAATTTAGTTGTAGTTTATGGTTGGTCTGGTTAGTGATATTTCTAGGCTGGATTCCAGTGGTATTGCAAGCTTTTCCCGGATCAGGTGAGGGTACAGAATCTGATCCGTACCTGGTTGACACCTGGTATGCACTTGATGCAGTTCGTGAGGATCTTTCAGCGGTTTATCTCCTGACGGAAGATCTCACCAAAGATGCGCCGGGGTATGATCAATTGGCCGGTCCAGCTGCTGATTCTAATCTAGGTTGGAATCCCCTTGGTAGCCGGCAAACTCCTTTCACCGGAACTTTTGAAGGATTAGCCGGTAAGCGGATCGAGGGTCTGCAGATTAACCGGCCAGATGTTAATTATCTGGGTCTGTTTTCTTATCTTGAATCCTCTGCGGTGATAACCAATCTGCAGCTTGTTGATCTACAAATTGTCGGTCAGGATTATGTCGGTGGCCTTGCTGGATACAGTCGTGCAGAGATTGATGGTTTACAGGTTAGTGGGGAGGTAACTGGTGCGGGAATTTACGTTGGTGGATTAATCGGTTTTAGTGCCGGAGAGGGTAGAATCCGAAATTCTTCCAGTGCAGTTTATGTGGAGGGTGATGAGTCGGTTGGCGGCCTGGCCGGTAGAAATACTGGTGTACTTGCCAGTAGTTTTTCCACCGGTGCTGTTAGCGGTGGTTATCGAGTCGGAGGACTGGTCGGATTTAATATGTTGGGACAGATTGATGATTGTTACGCACGTGTAGAGGTGACGGGGCTAGAAAATGTTGGTGGTCTTGTGGGTGACAATCGAAATACTATCCGCAATTGTTTTGCTACCGGAGCAGTAACTGGTGAGACAGATGTCGGAGGCCTTGTTGGATTTGGTCGGCATGGTGGTTCAGTTGCCAGTAGTTTTTGGGATCTGGATAGTTCAGGTCTGGCAGAAAGTTTTGGAGGCAGCGGCCAATCGACGGTCGCTATGCAGGATAGACAGTTGTATGATGATGCAGACTGGGATTTAAAGGGGGCCGCTGTGGGCTACAATGACGGTTATCCCTTTTTAGCTGGCGAACCCGCCACCTGGTTAATTGAAGAGCCAGAGCTTCCTGTTAAATTAGAGATTCAGGGAGAAGGAACCGTTCTGGTTGACGGAGAGACCTATATTCAACCGTTTGAGGTTGAGGCTGGAACAACTCTGGAACTCCAGGCAATCCCCGATGACAACTATTTTTTTGCCGGCTGGCAGGGTGATCTTGGAGGAACAGTGCCTCAGCAGCAGCTGGTGGTTGATTATGATCGTAATGTTACTGTCCTTTTTCAGCCAGAAACCCGGCAGTTAACGGTTGATATAGTGGGGACAGGGGAAGTTCTTGTTAATGCTGAAACTTACGTTGAACCGGTTGATTTAAAGCTGGGAGAAACCGTTGAAATTATCGCCATACCCCAGCAGCATAACCAATTTATTGAATGGGATGGAGCAGTCAGCAGCAGTGATACAAAGTTGATTTTAACCGTTGATCAAACTCTCGAGCTTACCGCTTATTTTGCTACTGACACTTATAGTCTGGAGGTTTTTCAGCAGGGTCAGGGGTCGGTCCTGGTCGATGGAACCCCCTACATGTCACCCCGTACTTATAGCCCCGGAGATACTGTTAGGCTGACTGCGGAGCCTGCCGATAAATGGCGGTTTGAAGGCTGGGAAGAGGGGTATTCCGGGACTGACACAACGGTTGAGATCACAGTCAACTCAGATCTTCAGGTAACTGCCCGGTTTGTCAGTGATAGTTATCAGTTAACCATTGACCTGTCAGGTGATGGTGTCGTTCTGATAAACGGTGAGACTTACAGCCAACCGGCTGTTTTTTTTTCAGGCGACACGGTTATTCTTGAGGCAAAACCGGAAAAAAACTGGGAATTTGCTGGCTGGTCAGGTGACCTAAAAGATACGAATTTGATAGTTGAATTAACTGTTGAATCAGAACTTGCTCTGGAGGCAGAATTCCAACCAAAAACTTATCAATTAACCGTAGAAATCGCCGGCGTGGGTGAGGTTAATGTGGATCAGCAGAGTTATACCATGCCCCTGTTATTCGGGCCCGGGGAAACTGTTGAGTTGACTGCTATTCCAGGGGTTAACTGGCGATTTGAAGAGTGGACCGGAGATCTTACCGGAAGTGATACCATAGCCGTTCTGACCGTTGTTTCGGATCATACAGTTACTGCTAAATTTGCCAGTGATAGCTATCTTCTTACCGTTGAAATTGAAGGTAATGGAAACGTTCTGGTTGACGGTGATAGTTATACTGAACCGGTTGCTGTGGGAGCCGACGATACGGTTATTTTGACTGCAATTTCTGATCCGGAAAATCATTTTCGTGGTTGGCAGGGGGATCTGCTGTCGAGTGATACTAAAGCTGAACTGCAGGTCGGATTCACCAGCCATGTTACCGCTGTTTTTAGTCGTGACAGCTATTTGTTAACAGCAGATCTGGAGGGCAAAGGGAAGTTGCTGGTGGACGGTGAAACCTACGTGGAGCCGCTCGAGTTGACAGCCTGGGAGGAAATTGAGCTGCAGGCCATAGCGGATCCGTACTGGCAGTTTGAGGGCTGGCAGGGAGCAATTTCTGGCAGTGATACAGTTATCCATCTGATACTCGATAGTGACAAATCAGTCGCGGCTGAGTTTGTTCGTAAAACTGGCTGGTTGACTCTGGAAATTGATGGGCGCGGTGAGATTCAGGTTGACGGTGATCATTATAGTGAACCGTTGGAGCTTCCCCTGGGAGAGACGGTTAGTCTGGAGGCGCTGCCTGATAGTTACTGGGAGTTCGATGAATGGACCGGTGCCGTTAATGGGACGAACCGTGAGTTGAGTTTTATTTTTATCGAAGACAGTTTACTCACCGCGGTTTTTAGGGGTGATAGTTATAGTCTGCAAATTTCACTCCAGGGGGCCGGTGAGGTACTGGTTGGGGGAACTGCTTATCAGGACGAACTTTTTTTCTCAGCCGGAGACACAGTTCAGCTTGAGGCGGTCAGCCAGCAGTTTTATTATTTTACCGGCTGGTCGGGCGATCTGAGCGGGGATGATTTAAATGTCGAGCTGCTGTTTGATTCGGATAAAATGGTGATGGCCGGTTTTGCTCGGGATAGTTATCTGTTGACGATTGATATTCAGGGGATGGGCACGGTCCTGGTGGATGGAGAAACCTATAGTTCGACTCGGTCGATAGCAGCGGGTGACAGTCTAAGTTTAACTGCGATACCGGGGGAATTATACGAGTTTTCTGGCTGGAGCGGTGATCTGGTCAGCTATCAGGCTGAAAGCCACCTGTTAGTTGATACGGATAAACAGGTTACGGCCAATTTTCTTCATGATAGTTTTAATCTTGTCATTGATCTTCAGGGTCGGGGAGAGGTTCTGGTTAATGGTGAGACTTATACTGAACAGATGATTGTATTTACCGGGCAGGAGTTACTGCTGGAAGCGGTGCCAGGTCAACGGGAAGAATTTCTTGGCTGGCAGGGTGATTTTACCGGGGTTGAATCCTCAGTTTTATTTACTCCCACAAGGGATAAACAGATAACAGCTGTTTTTAGTCAGAATCTGTTAGAAGGTTCGGGAACATCGACAGATCCTTTTCTTATATCAGACTGGTATCAACTGGCAGAGATAGAAAATTTCCCCGAGGCTTATTTTAAGTTGATTGCTGATTTAACTGCAGCAACTGAAGGTTATACTGAGCTGGCTTCCGCGGCGGCAAATGGAAATCGTGGCTGGCAACCGCTTGGACAGAATACCGGTTTTAATGGTCAGTTTGATGGCAATGGATATCAGATACGGGAGCTTATGATCGATCGACCGGGAGAAAACCAGGTGGGGCTATTTGCTTCCCTGGATGGGGGATGTACGCTGTTAAATTTAACTTTAGTCGATGCTGATATAGTTGGTAATAATCAGGTGGGGATTGCAGCTGGTTCGTCGTCCGGATTTCTCCAGGGAATTGTGGCTTCGGGAGTGGTTCGAGGAAATGATTTAGTTGGTGGTGTGCTGGGTGAACTGCGTGCCGGAAAAGCCCGGGGACTTGCTTCGACCGCTGAGCTGCGGGCCGGTCAAAAGCTTGGAGGGGTTGTTGGTAAAATAAATTCTGGCAAGCTTATCAATAGTTATAGCCGGGGAGATTTAACTGGTTTTAATATGGTGGGTGGTCTGGTTGGTCTTAATCAGGGTGAGGTTAACAGTAGTTATGCCAGCACGAATCTCCAGGGATTTGATCATCTTGGTGGATTAATTGGTAAGGCGATTAACGGGCAGGTGGTAGCTAGTTACTGGGACGAACAAACAGTCGGGATTGGCGATAGCGCGGGAGGTGTAGGCCTGCAAACCGGACAGTTGAAGAATTATGATAAACTGCTCGGAGCTGGCTGGCAGATCACCGGAACTGATGATTATCAGAATCAGGGTTATCCTTATCTACAACTATCAACTGGGGACTGGCTTATAAGTGGAATTTTGCAGGTTATTATCGAAGGACAAGGTGCTGTTCTCGTGGAGGGGGACACCTATACTACCAGCCTGGTTGTAGTTCCCGGTGAAAAGCTGTCTGTACAGGCAGTTCCCCGGCTTGATTTCGGTGAACGTGAACTTTGGCGGTTTTCCCACTGGGAGGGAGATTTAGAGGGAACCGATGCAGATGAACAGCTTTATCTATCGTCGGACCGGCAGGTTACGGCAGTTTTTCAACCGCTGTTTGCGGGGGGTGATGGTAGCCCGGAAAATCCGTTTGAAATTGTCGATTGGTACCAGTTGAATAATATCCGGGATTATCCCCAGATGAGTTATCAATTAACAGAAAATCTTACCCGAGAAACTCCGGGGTATCAGCAACTGGTTGAACAGACGGCGGATGGAGCTGGCTGGCTGCCGGTGGGGAATCAGCAGCAGGGCTTTAGCGGCTCCTTTGATGGAACCGGCCGGCGTATTGAGGAGCTTTATATCTACCGTCCGGGAACTGACGGAGTCGGATTGTTTGGTCGGTTAACAGCAACTGGCCGGATTGAAAACCTTGAACTTGGCGATCTTGATATAACAGGTAATAACCGTGTTGGCGGGTTAGTTGGAATTAATCAGGGTGGGGTTCTGGGTGTTCAGAACACCGGTCGAATCAGTGGTAGTAATATGGTGGGTGGATTGATCGGTCAGATGATGGATGGTCGTTTAAGTTTTTCCGGCAGTCATGGTCGGGTGACTGGATTTGAGCAGGTTGGCGGTCTGGTGGGTGAGAGTATCGCCGGCCAGCTGGAGGATCTTTTTGCTACCGGTGAGGTAACAGGGTTTTTTCAAGTGGGAGGGCTGGTGGGAGAAAACTACAGTCAGATTGACCGAACATATGCCGCTGCGCGGGTGAATGGATTTACTCGTAGTGGAGGATTAATTGGTGCCGGGGAAGCGGGTAGTGTCAGGGGAAGTTTTTGGGATGTTGAGGCCTCAGGAACTGCCGAATCTGCTGGAGGAACCGGTCTCGATTCATCTGAAATTCGTAATCTGGAGCGGTTTGTTGAGGCGGGTTGGGAGATTCAAAAATCCACTGAAAAACGGCAGGCTGGTTATCCCTATCTGACTCCGGGAGGTGAGTCGACCTGGGCTAAATCACATCTTTTAACGGTGGACATTATTGGCCAGGGTGAGGTTTTTGTGGATTCACAACAATATACAGTACCGGTGGCTATCGCGCTGGGTGAAACTGTGCTGCTTGAAGCTTCTGTCAGTGACACCGGACGGTTTAAAGGGTGGTCGGGAGCAGTTAGTGAAACAGTTGAATCATTTGAATTTATCCCCGGCGAGTCGGCCATGATCACCGCAACTTTTGCAGATCGGGATTATCTTCTGACCGTCGACATAGTTGGCGAGGGAACAGTTTTGGTCGATGGGGATAGCTATAGTGCCCCTCTTCCTGTGAAACCCGGTCAGACAGTCACATTATCAGCCAGCCCCGCGTCGGACCATCTGTTTGATGGTTGGTCCGGTGATTTAAATTCCTCCCGGGTGGTTAGTTCTTTTGAAGTTGAAAAAGATATGGTTGTTCGGGCTGATTTTACTTTGATCAAACCGGGACTTTCTCAGATGCTGGTCGGCCCTAATCCCTTTAGAGGTTCTGATGGAAGGGCAAACACCGGTAATCAACAGATGTCGTTTGCTTTTAATTCACCGTCTGCCGGTGGTCCCTATGAGATCACCATATATAGTCTTTCCGGTGGTTTGGTTTTTAATCGGACAACTGAAAATGATCCCTATTCTTGGGATTTGCGAAATAATCGGGGCGAAGTTGTTAGTAGTGGGTATTACATCTATCAGGTGCACGATCGTTCCAGTGGTGACAGGCAAACTGGAAAACTGGCTATAGTTCGGTAATTAATTTTTCTGTTTATTGGTTAAATTAATTTATCTCCAGTTGAGATTAGTGTAGACTTGTTTTGAAAAGTCGTTGGGCCGGTTAATTTTTTTAGGGAAGTGGCCTCCATGGCTATCTTAGACTGTTATGAATGTGGCGGACAGGTTTCAGATAGAGCCGAATTCTGTCCTCACTGTGGAGCGCCGGTAGAATCATCTGAGGATCAATTTATCGACAAACAATCGGACATGTCGAAAGACTCCCCACCGCCAGTATTTTCCCAAAATTGTTCGGATGGAACATTAGTCATTTCTCGCTCATTGTTCGAGCCTTTTTTACTGTTTTTTGTTATTCAAATGATAGTTCTATCTGGTATATATGGACTCTTGCAAGGGTCGTTTGCTCTATTCCTGGTGGTTTCCCTGGGTGGTCTGATTATAGCAGCATTTCCTCACGCTAGACCGGTACTGGCTATTTTAATCGCATGGCTTATGGCTGATCTGAGTTTTCGTCTTAGTCTTTACCATCTGGAGCTTTCGCCCGGAATGATTTATACAATCTTCGGTATAGTATTTTTCCTGCTGTTGGTTAACAATTTATTGTCCTGTTTTTGTCATCTGACTGTTGCCCGTGAGAGCGATTTAATTGCCTGGACAGGGGGACTGCTGGCATTCTTTTTGGTGCTGGTCGGACTGTTAATAATGTTTTTTCCCGATTATCATCCCGGCAGCCTGTTGGATCGTCATCTTGATAGTTTGCAGGAGTCGGAAATTGTTGATTGAATTGTCCTTTAGACTTACTTGATGAATTTATTTTAGTTTAGTTGAATAGCTTTATTTTGCTATTAACATATAATTAAATTGGAAAGGAGCTATATTCTTGACTAAACCAACCAAATCAATTCTTGTTGCTGTACTCATTTTAGGTTTCGTACTGCTGATTTTTATTGGGATTGAGGTAGTTGATCAGCCCCAGGAAAATCTTTATCCGGATGGAACATATCGAGGAATTTTTGCCGATGGTAATGAGATCCAGGTTAATGTTCAGTTTGAACTTAAAGATGGTGTGGTTGAATCTACCAGGTTTCGCTGGTTAAGACGTGATGAGGACTACAATCTTGATGCTGAAGAAGAACCCTACAGATCGGTTATTCAACAGTACAGAGAGGCTTTTGAGTATCTAGAAGGGAAAAATTTACAAAATCATCTGGATGACCTTTATACTCCAGAGAGGATTGTTTCAACTGAAGTAGATGGGTATACCGCAGCAACGATACGCAGCCAGAAAATAATTTCGGCCGTGCGAGATGCTCTTAATAGGGGAGTTTATAGTCATAACTGATTGTTCTTTTAAATAGTTGGAGTAGTTTATTAGCCCCAGTCAATATAGGCTCCTTCTCGTAGGTCATTTATTAAACTCAGGGCTGCTTTTGATCCCTCGCCAACTGCTGTGCTGATTTGCCTGGCTCCGCCAGTACAGTCTCCTGCTGCGTATACCCGGGGAACGCCGGTAGACATCTTTTTGTCCACTGACAGGACACCGTCTTCTATCATAACTCCAAGGCTTCTGGCAAAATCTAAACTGCCACTTGTTCCCTGGGCGATCATTAAACCGTCCAATTTTTCCTCTTTTCCATTGATAATGATTCCAGTAAGAAACTCTTCGCCAACGACCTTATCAAGTTTTTTCTTTTCTATCGGGATCTGTTTTTGCTCCAGCTTTTTTTGTAGACTTTCAGGCATCTGAACTTTTTTGCCGTTAGTTAAAATCTTGATATTTTCTGTAAATTCATACAATTCCAGTGCCTCTTTGGCCACCAGATCTTCCGATCCAATCAGGCCTACTTTTTTATTTCTATACAGGGGTGCGTCACACACAACACAGTAGCTTACACCCCGGCCCTCAAATTTTTCGAGCCCTTTAAGCGGGGGTTTTTTATGCTGTATGCCGGTTGTAATTACCAGGGAGCGGCTGGTGAATTTATCCTCGGCAGTTTCGACTGTGTAATTTTCCCCATTTAGTTTGGTCAGTAAGGCTTTGTTTTCTAAAATTTTTGCACCAAAGCGTTCCGCCTGCTGGCGACCATTTTTTAGCAGTTGACTGCCTGAAATACCATCAGGGAATCCAAAGTAGTTGTCGATCTCTTCGGTCTTTTCAAGTAGCTGATTGGGAACATCAAGCACCAGGGTATTTAACCCAGCTCTACTTGTATAGATGGCAGCTGATAAACCTGCCGGACCTCCACCAATTATTATTACTTCATAGTCTGTTTCAGACATGATTGTAACCTCCTGTTAAGTTTACTAAAAAATTTGCTGAATTTTACCCAATTGTATGTTCCAACCAATCGGCTGGTCAAGTAGCATAATCTGAATAACTGCATAGCTTTTGGGGTAAGCAGAAGTTTTTTATTAGAAATGAATTGTCACCTTACTGGAGGTGATTACCGGGTTTGATTTGAGATATCCAACGGAGTTAACCCGATGTTTTATAGCCAAAACCGGCGAGAATCAAGTCGGATTATACCTTGAATCACCAACTGGATGGGCAATAATCAAACGACAATGAATGTTTTGAAAAGGAATTTATTATACAGTCGCGGAAGCCGAGAAATACCAGATTGAAATGGAACTATGAGTCTACCGCAAAAAGCCTCCTTAATGGCACACAATTTCTCTAAAAATTGATAGAATGGTGTTTGCATAGAAACTTGGAATGAAAGGGGACCCCCTCATGTTTAGAGAACATACCGAGCACGGCCAGAATTCCTTATTCGGCCTCCCACAACAACTCTCCGAGACTCGCCTGAAGCGGTTAAAGAACTCCATGGAAGCCACCTTTTACCAGCTGGTGTTTTGCAAGATTCCTGAGGAAGATTTTGCGGTGCTTTATTCCGACAAAGGAAGTCGCCCAAATACCCCGGTGAACGTTCTTGTGGCAG
>PWOD01000140.1 GCA_003557545.1 bacterium
ACCGCTATGTCCACTGTATTCGCTGGAATACCCCGAAAAACCGCTGTAACCGGACTGTCCCGAGTAGCCTGACTGTCCCGAGTAGCCTGACTGTCCCGAGTAACCGCTATGTCCACTGTATCCGCTATGTCCACTGTATCCGCTATGTCCACTGTAACCGGACTGCCCTGAGTAACCGCTCTGTCCAGAGTAACCGGACTGCCCTGAGTAGCCACTGTATCCGCTATGCCCACTATATCCACTCTGTCCCGAGTAACCGCTCTGTCCCGAGTACCCTGACTGTCCCGAGTAGCCTGACTGTCCTGAGTAACCGCTATGTCCACTGTATTCGCTGGAATACCCCGAAAAACCGCTGTAACCGGACTGTCCCGAGTAACCGCTCTCTCCGCTTGGCCCAGTAGCCCCGGTTGGCCCAGTAGCCCCGGTTGGTCCAGGAGAACCAGGCTCCCCAGAAGTACCACTAGGTCCAGTCGGGCCTATTTCACCTATATAGCAACAATAGAGGGATTGATGCCCTTCTGGAGACTGCGGTGGTAGATAGCCCAGGTAGTCAACCACCCTGAAAACCGGTTTATACCATTTATCAGGATTATCTGTCCCTATGTGAGAATTCTCCATAGGCCCAATAAGGGTTCCAATTTGGTCGCTAACACCCTCCTCAACATCAACCCTGACCAAGCCACCGACCTGCACAGGTACGAACTGTCTGTACCCTATATTAGGGGTATGACTCGTTGCAACCCCATAATAATTCTCGTTGTTAAAACCTAAAGACCCTCCGGGTTTAGAGAATTGGGTGGCATCGGTGTAGCCCTCACCATAATGTCTGCCCGAAACCCTCAGGATATAGCCCGGGTGTATCTCCTCCTCGGGTAGGTATCCTAATGTATGGTAGGGAGGAATTTCCTGACTGGTGAAAACAACTTTACGCCACAAACTACCACGCTCACTTAGACCAACAACCTTAACAAACTGACTTTTATGTAGAGGTAAAACCTCATTAACTCTTCTAAGACGGGGTATCGAGAGGTTATAATATGGTGTATCAACAAAATATAGGTCCCATGGCCCACCACTTATGGCCATAAAGCCCTGACCCTGACGAGTTATGGTATCACCCTGTATAATACCAACCAAAGGTGCCCAATCTTCCAAAGCTTTATCATTTATACCATCCTTTGTATCATACTGAAAAGTTCCCACATTCAAATACCCATCAGTGAAAAGTTCACCATTAACATACTTAGCTTGAGCCAACCTACCTCCCTGAAGCACATCACCAGCCTCTGGATTAACATTTCTCACAGGGATTTTCCCATCAGGGCCAACAGAGACAAAAACTTTGTTATTATCCTTATCAAAAATAACAAAACCATCTTTATTTGCCTTCCTCGCTTTGTGCCGGATTTGTTCTCTAAAACTCATATCTGTGTCCCTACTTAAATTTAATCGAAGTAGACTGTCCCATAGACGTTTGCATCCGCCTCTAAAGCTACGTTTTGCTGGACTGCTGCTGGAACGCCTTCAGGAACCTCATCCTCATTTAAAAAAGGCCCAGCAAAGTCATATTCATCATCAATAAAGGCATCATCAAAATCATTTCTAGCAATAGATTCATATGCCCATCCATTGACCTTCCACAGAACAGAGGTATATTTGATATAGGACCTCGCCCTTATATAATCAAAATCATCAACACTGATTTCACCACTACTATACTCTACATCATCATCCAGATAATTTTGTCGTGTCACTGTCCTAAAAATTGTGTGCCAATCAGTAACTTCACCATCCTTATAAATTTTCCACTCCAAAAATAGGAAAATAATATCTCCATCAACCATATATTCCCCCCAATTAGCTAACTTAGTGGTGAAGTTTACCGAATTCCAATCTGTATCCTCTATACCAATGTCTGACATCTGAACCTGTGGTTCATCTACATATCCATAAACTTTATCCTTATGAATATATGAGTGGTGTGTAACCTTTGATTCTTCAGTCCATAATATCTTCTCCATAGGCCACCCCGGGTGGTCACTAGGGACATCATATTCGTTTAATGGTACAGGTTGGAGCTGCCCCCATATGTATATATAATCTTCAGGTGGGATAAACTCCGGTGTTAGTGTTATGTCTAAGTCATCTACACCACAGTAGTCATAATCTAGCTCATATTCCCCTATTTGGTCAATAGGGGCTGCAAGGGCTAGCTCCTCTTCTTCGTTCCAGCTACCCACCAAATCGTCGTCTACATCAACTTCTGTAGGCGATGTATCAAGGGGGAAACTATCTGAGGAAGTTTTTACAGAAGTATCATAGTCACTGAAAAATGCTTTCCCCTTAATCTTGGCAGGAGATTTCACAGTAAGCTCATACACTTGGTCATCAACGTCACAACGAACCTCAGTAACCCAACCCATTCTACCATTAGGTAGCTTAATAATATCTCCAGGTAAGGCTCTATTATTAGTTGTTCTCAGCAAAATAGTGTCTTTAGGGTATTTATCCCTATAATGCCAAAACTCAGCAGCAGCCCTAACCATAATAGGACTATCATACATCCAGAAATCAACCCCTTTTGGGAAGTAACCTACCTTAGATGAAAGTCCCTCACTCCTCACTATCTCCCTTTTTTCTCTGCCATTTCTATCAATATAGTTTCCTACCTTCTCAGTCTCACTAAGATGCAAACCATGGTGGGTAACTCTATAGGATAAAAGCTGTCTATCACCATGTGCTATCTCTAT
>PWOD01000187.1 GCA_003557545.1 bacterium
CTCTACCTTTATATGAGGGGATACCTACCTCTGGTCTTTCAAGCCATACTTTGGTATTGGACTTAATATCAGCGAAGTAATAATGCTTTTTGCCAATTTCATCAAGAAACTCTTTATTGCATCCAAAAGCAGAATCACATCCAACCCATTGGGCAGGAAAAAGACCTGTTTTATTTACATTTTCAAGTAATTTAAGAGCAATCTCTGTTTTTGTCATGAAAGTAAGTTCATCAGGCATTACACATTTTTGGCGACGTTCTTCATATTCATCAGAAAACCATTTTTCAGGAACATAAAGTTGTCTTTCTAATAAGCCATAACCTTTCTTGCTGGTGTAACCAAGAAAGACACCTGCTTGACAGTTTTCTTTTTTTCCAAGTCTACCACAATACTGTCTGCCCACAGCAACAGATTCATTCCCTTTTTTAGGGAAATCGGATTCATCTATAGTAATCATGCTCTTGTTTGAAGATATAAGTGAGGATAAAATAGACAAATAATTTTGATGCATAATTTCATCATCCCACGTACCTTTTTGCATATAGTGTTGTAAATTACGAACACCTTTTGTATCTTTATAAAATTCAAGAGCTATAGATTCTATATTTTTGCGATCTAGATTACTCATTAATCCCTGGAGATAGGTCAAACTGTGTTGTATTTGACTGATATGACTAAAACTGTCTTCAAATCTAGTGTGAAATTTCAGCAGTTCTAAAGGTAGTTGTTTAACATTTTCAATAGTTAATCCCATATCATCTATAATATTGGGATCCCATTCAATATCATGATTTAACATCTCTATGCTCCCCCTGGTTTTCTTTTTATGGGTTCGGGAGTGAGATGGCTTTTTCTTATTATTCTTTTGGCATTTTTGTTGTGTTTTTGGCTTTTTTTGTTTTTTAGTTACAATTGTTTTTCTGAAATCTTTTTTTAATGGATAAAGATATACCCCCTTAACATTGCCGTGATATTTATATGATTCTCTTTTTTTAGTATAACCTTTGGTTTCGCCAACATATATCCAATTAGCAGCTTTATAACTGATCCCTTTGTAGCGATTTAATTCAATAAATGTTTCTACAAGCAATGGTTTAACATTATATATATTAAACCAATCTTCAACTAATCTATCTAATGTATGTGATAGGGTAAAAGAGGCTAAATTTTTCACTTTTACCCAGGGAAATATTAAAAAACGATTATTATTAACTATTCGGTGAAGATATTTTTTTCTATCTGTATTAGACCAGCCAATATACTGATCTCGAGCTTTTAATTTAATACTGGCAGAATTAAAACTTAGGGCAGCTAATGGTCTACTTTTAGATAAAACTAAATATTTAACTCTTTTTCCAAACATTTTTTTATAACTGAGGTAATGATATTTATGGACTAAATCATCCCAAATTAACTCTTCCTCAGTACCAGAAACAAGGACAATATTAATGGGTTTTACATCTTTTACACTACCTGTAATCGTTGTTTTATCAAAAAGATCAATAAACATATAGTAACATCCTATTTATTAGTTTTGATGGCTTCAGAAATTTTAAGAATAACAAAAACATCTATCATGAAAGCAAACTTTTCATGATAGAATAAGCCAACACTGTTTTCCGAACCCATCATATCAAGTTTAGCATATTTTAGGCAGTTTGTCTAGTAAAATTTCAACTTATTTTTATTTACGTTGTAGTGGTATAAAAATAAACTTATAGAAGATAATAATAGTAATAAATTCAAATTATATTATTGGAGGTTAAATATAAAAATGTTTTCTTTTTTAAGTACAGAGCCAAAAATAAGTGTTTATTTTTTAGCTTTTTAAAATTTTTCAAGAATTTCTCATAGTATATTTAACAAAAACAAAACTGCGTTTCTTTGATAAACAAACCTTGATTTTACCATCATTTACTACATTACTTATTCTAATATCGCTTTTTGGTATATTTGCATAAATAAACTGGATATCTATTCTATTTTCAATTATATCTGACAACTGATAAATAAATTCTGCACTTTTAGTATATTCTCTAAATAATAACAAAAATCCACTCTGTTCATCTTTTTTGATTTGAAAACCGGAAAAACTAATACCATCAGATAATTCACCAATAGGTAGAACTTCACCCTGATAAATTTCATCTCTTTCTATTTTATATACTTTAATTATTTCTGCTAAAGTCTTTTTATCCTGTTCGTTTAGATTGCTCAATTCCATCCATAATAAAGGGTTAGAAACCATGACAGACGCAAATAAGTAATCAATTGAATAATTAGCAGGGGCAAGTAAATCATTTTCATAATTTTGTTTATTACGTCTATTATTTAAAACTTCAAATTGAAATTTGTTGGCTGGAAAAATTTTTGATAACTGCCATAGGTTTCTTAATGTAGCATGAGGATAATAATTACCATGATCAGTATATCTGTTTTCAACAAAAATTGTCCCCAATTGTTTTTCATATAGATAACCAAAACGTTTTTCAGCAGTAATATCCAGGTTAAAAGTTATTTGATTATCACTATTCTCTAATACTTTATTCATCAGTTTAATCAAATTAACTTCTCCCTTTTTACTCCTTACTTTGATACCATCCATTTTAAAATATTTAATATTATATTTCTCATATAAATGTAAAATAGTACTAACATCTTTTTTCCAGTTTTTAAAATCATGTGAAGAATCAGGAGAAAACCACAATCCCAGATTTATATTGTTTTTTTCCGCA
>PWOD01000231.1 GCA_003557545.1 bacterium
GGGATTGGAATATCCGGTCGTTATGCTGTTCAACGGGGAGACCGGTCGATCCGGTAAGTTTCGTGGAGCTTTCAGTCAGCAGGCCGATGGTAGTCGCTGTTTTTTTAATCTCAAAAATTTTAAAGTTTCTGTTGAAAACAATCATTTAAACTCTTTGAAAGAATATGAAATAGCAATGAGCAAAGCAGAGAAAAAACGTCTTTTCTATGTTGCTATGACCCGTGCCCAGTCAGAACTGGTGGTTCCCTGGCCGGTGGAAACAGCATCAGATAAGGAATATGGGAAGATTTTACAGCCGGCGCTTCAAGCTGATTTTGTCCATCAGACGCCGGTAATTAGCTGTGGTGATGATAATCCCTGGACAGAGCAGCCGGAATCTGACCTGTACAATCAGATTCAGCTGCCGGTGTTTTCGCAGGAACTTCAGCAAACCAATCAGCTTCAGCTCCAGCAACTTGATCAAGCAGTTAAGGCAGCTCGAGATTCCAACCTGGTTTTTACCAATCCCCATCAGATAATCGACAAAAAATATCCCCGCGCCACCCAGGTTACCGAGGCTCGCTATGGCCCCCGGTTCGGGATTGCGGTTCACCGGGCTCTTGAGTTATATCTCCAGGTTCCGCAGCCGGCAGATCCCCGGTATTATGCGCGGCTGGCCCTGGAAGAACAGCAGCATGAGCTTGTGCTTGAGGACGTTGTTAGTGATCTGGAAACTGCGCTCGCTATATTACAGGAGGAGTTTTTAGGCAGTAATTCTACCTGTTATCCTGAATACCCGGTATATTTCAGGCAACAGGGTAAGATCGTGTCCGGTATAATCGACCTGTTGATTAACCGGGAAGGGGAGTGGATAATCATTGATTATAAGACCGACCCGACCGGGGATTCGGACGACCGACAGATTATCCAGGAGAAATATCCACATTATTTTTACCAGATTAAACTTTATCAACAGGCCTGTGAAAAGCTCCTATCCACCGGTAAAGTTCGTTCTTTTCTGCTGTTTACCGATCAGGGTCGTTTGATTTCTGTTTAAAATTAGCTTTCCTGGCGGTTTTTCAACCGGGCGTTTTCTGCTAAAATTTTAGCTGAAGTTCTCCGTCTCAGGTTATTTCGTGAATTAGCACTTTTAGTGAGGTATGCCGATGAAAATTGTTCACCTGTCCGATACACATTTGGGTTATCGTCAGTTTTACAGGGTCGATCCTGTTTCTGGAGTTAATCAGCGGGAACAGGATGTTTATCATGCTTTTACTCAGGCGATAGATAAAATCATCGAACTTAACCCTGACTTGCTGCTTCATGCTGGGGATCTGTTTGACACGGTGCGCCCCACTAATCGGGCAGTAAATCTGGCTGTGCAGCAGTTCGGCCGGCTGTCCCGGGCTAATATCCCGGCGGTTGTAATCGCCGGTAACCATGATACCCCGAAGATGGCAACTACCGGTACCATCATGCAGTCACTTGATCAGCTGCCCTTGATTCACGCAATAACCTCTGATCCCACAGGAAAAGACCAGGGTTATCGGATGATAAAACTGGCCAATCTGGCAGTTCATGCCGTGGCTGATGCGCCGGTTTCAGACCAGCTTGTTGAGAGACTGGAGGCCGTTCGCCCCTGTTCAGAAGTTGATTGGAATGTTTTAGTTTTGCATGCCGGGGTCCGGCAGCTGCAGGAGCGGATTTATTCCGGTGAGTTTAATGAACATTATGTGAGTCTGGATCTGTTAGAATCGCTCGATATGGATTATCTTGCCCTGGGCCATTATCATCGGCGGATGCAGGTTGGGGGTAATCCCAATATCCGTTATAGTGGAGGGACTGAAAGGTTTTCTTTTAATGAAGCGGAGTATAGTCCCGGGTTCCTGGAACTGACTTTGGGAGATGAACTTTCCATAATTGAGCATAAGCTGGAAACCCGTCCTTTTGTTCGAATTGGTGAGATTGATGCGGCCGGTAAAACTGCCGGCGAGCTGGCCAGGACAATTGAAAATCAGTGGCCCGAGGGAGTTGCCCGTCAGGATGCGCTGTTCTCACTAACTCTGGTTAATCTTGATTCCAGCACGCGGTCCCGATTGGAAGAACAGTATCTTCAGGAGCTGATCAACCAGGTTTTTGAAACAGAAATAAAGATCGTTGGTAAGGATGGCAAGGTTACGCTTGGCCGGGGGCTGGAGATTCAGGATTTGCGGCAGGAGTTTACAACTTATCTGGAAAGCTGTGAACTGGCTGAAGATGAGGAAAAACAGGCTATTTTAACTACCGGTAATCAATATCTGGCCTGGGCTCTGGGTGAAGAAGATGCAGTTTAATCGGGGAGTTGTATAATGAAAATCAAACGGCTTAAGCTGCATAATTTCCGTTGTTTTAAACAACAGAGTCTGGAGTTTAGTCAGGGTCTTATCGGTATTCTTGGGCCGAACGGATCGGGGAAATCGACCATTCTTGAGGCGATTGCCTGGGTGTTGTATGGTTCGGCCGGCTCACGGACTGATAAACAGTCTATTCGTTATGATCAGGCCGGAGAAACAGCTGAATGTCGGGTGACGATGACGCTGGAGATTGAGGGAGCTGAGTATCAGATTCAGCGCTCTTTTCGGGGGAGCAGTTTGACTCCGCATGGCTGGGTAAAGGTCGATGGAGTAAAGGTTGTTGAGTCGGTTAGTGGGGTCAGTCAATATGTTGAGGATAAGCTTTTAAAAATGAAAGGTAA
>PWOD01000029.1 GCA_003557545.1 bacterium
ACATCACCGGTGAGGGAGAGGTGCTGGTTGAGGGGGAGACCTATGTAGAGCCGCTGGTATTAGCGGCTGATACCGACTACAGTCTGCAGGCAGTGGCCTCCCCGGGCTGGGGATTTAGCCGCTGGGCGGGTGATTTAACCGGCGAGGATACAGCGGTGGAGCTGTATTTAAATGCTGATAAAGAGATTGAGGCGATCTTTGCCGATACGGGGACGCTTGAGGTGGTGGTGGAAGGTGAGGGTGAGGTGTTAGTAAATGGTCAGCTGTATACGGCGCCGGTCGACCTGCCGGCCGGTGAGACAGCGTTGTTAAAAGCTCGCCCGGTCAATCAATGCTACCGGCTGAGCCACTGGGAGGGTGAAGTTGAGGGTATAGAGTCTGTCCAGGAGATAGTGGTGCGGCTGGATATGCTGACTACGGCGGTCTTTGTGCCTGACTTTGCCGCCGGTGATGGAGATGAGTTAACACCTTATGAGATAGCTGATTGGAACCATCTAACCAGCCTGCGCTGCTTTTTAGACAGCCATTTTAAGCTGGTTGAGGATCTGGATCAATATAGTGAAGGTTATGCAGAGCTGGCCTCGGCAGCTGCTGATGGTGGTGCGGGCTGGCAGCCGCTGGGAGATAACAGCCAGCACTTCAGCGGTCATTTTGCCGGGAACCATCGTAGCATCCGTGATCTAACCATTAACCGGCCGGGGGAGGACTATATCGGTCTGTTTGGCTATCTGGATGTGGACGCAGAGGTTGAGAATCTGCAGGTGCTGGAGGCGAAGATCAGCGGAGGAGAGCGAAGCGGGGTGTTAGCTGGATACAACGCCGGGCTGCTGAGTAATGTGGCAACCTCGGGAGAGTTAACAGCTTTTGGCAGATATGGCGGTGGGCTGGCCGGCTATTTAACCGGTGAGGCGGTGGTGATTGGCTCCAGCAGTGAGGTAGATGTGGAGGGGGAAGATCGCACCGGTGGTCTGGCCGGGAGAAATGCCGGGCAGATAATTGCCTCGTTTGCCGCCGGGGATGTGGCCGGCAGTGAGCGGGTTGGTGGTCTGGTGGGTTTTCATCTGCTGCCGGGGACGATTTCTAACAGTTATGCGCGGGGTAATGTGAGCGGGATCGGTGAGATCGGCGGGTTGATCGGAGATAACCGCAGCGACATAACCCACAGCTATGCGACCGGTGAGGTGGTGGGTGATGCGCGTGTTGGTGGTCTGGTGGGTCATGGTGAGTTTGGCGGGACCGTGATTGAAAGCTACTGGGACGAACAAAGCTCGGGGATCGATCAGAGTGATGCGGGAGTTGGTTTAACCACCGAGCAGCTGCAGGATCTTAATCTGCTGCTGATGGCCGGCTGGGATATTGAGGGAGATACGGACTATCAAAATGATGGCTATCCATATTTGAAACAGCCCGGAGCCCAGTGGGGGTTAAGCCGTAAGCTGCTGATCAATATTGAAGGGGCCGGAGATGTCTATATCAACGGTGATAAATATCTTGACGCGCGGGGAGCTGTGCCGGGGGAGACGGTCAGTTTAACGGCCGATCCGGCTCCCTACTGGCAGTTTGCCGGCTGGGATGGAGATGTCAGCGGCACGCAGGCGGTTAAACAGCTGCTAATTGATACCAACAAGAGTTTCACCGCCAGCTTTGCGGCCGATCAGTATGCCGGCGGTCAGGGAACTGCGGCTGAACCCTATGAGATAGCTACCTGGGTGCATCTAAACAATGTTCGGGACAATCTGGATAAACATTTTCTGTTAACGGCAGATTTAGATGAGACGGTGGATGGCTATCAGCAGCTGGCCTCCGAACAGGCCCGGGGTGGTTCGGGCTGGCTGGGGCTGGGAGATGTGGGTGAGCCGTTCACCGGCAGTTTTGAGGGGGCTAATAGGAGCATCAGTCATCTGAGAATAGAGCGGCCCGGGGAGGACAAGATCGGTCTGTTTGGAGTTATTGATACCTCGGCCCGGCTGCAGAATCTGCAGTTGAAGGATATACAGGTAACCGGTAACAGCCAGGTGGGCGGGCTGGTCGGATACAGCCACGGTCAGCTTACGGGGATAAGTTATGACAGCGGGATAGTCTCTGCTGAGCAGATAGTGGGGGGGTTAGTTGGAGAGGCCGCCGGAGGGCAGCTGCAGCAGCTGCAAATTAGCGGCCAGGTAAGCGGTGAGCAGCAGGTTGGTGGAGCGGTTGGTCGCAGCGCTGCTGATTTAGCGGCCATCCAGGTGACCCCGGCAGCAATAACAGCCCAGCAGCAGGCTGGAGCAGTTGTTGGTAAGTTAACCGGCGGTCAGCTGACTAACAGCTACAGCCGGGGCGGTTCAGTAACGGCTGATCAGCAGGTGGGAGGTTTAGTCGGGTTGATAAGTGGCGGTTTAATAACTAACAGCTATGCCGCCTCACAAGTTGAGGGGGTCAGTCAGAGCGGCGGGCTGGTTGGAGATAATACGGGTGGTCAGGTGGAGGGAAGTTTCTGGGATAAGCAGTTAACCAATCAGACAGCCAGCGCCGGTGGAGTTGGTTTAAGTTCGGTTGAGATGAAGAATATTGAAAACTACATCGACGCCGGCTGGTCGATTGTTGGGACCGATCAGTTTAACCAGCAGGGCTATCCCTATTTAACCGCTGATTCACCGGTCTGGGAGATGACGGAGCTGTTTTTAGATCTGCAGATA
>PWOD01000232.1 GCA_003557545.1 bacterium
GTCAACCGCGACCCGCAGTTCGGCCCGCTGATAATGTTCGGTATGGGCGGGGTCTATGTCGAACTTCTGCAAGATGTTTCGTTTCGAGTTGCTCCCTTGACCGCTACCGATGTCAACGAGATGATAAGGGAGATTCGAACCGTGGCGATCCTCGAGGGAGCAAGGGGGGAGAAGCCCCGGGATATCGAAGCGCTGGAGGACTGTGTGCTGCGCGTGTCACAACTGACCCAGGATTACCCCCAATTGGCCGAATGCGATATAAATCCTCTGCTGCTATTTGAACAAGGTAAAGGGGTCTGTGCCCTCGACGCCCGGCTCAGGATCGAGAATTGAACCGCCGACGCGGGATTTTACGAATGGGCTTGCTTTATTTCTCAACAGGCGGCAGAGAAGGCAGTAAAAGCCGTCTATCAAAAGCTGTCAGCGGAAGCCTGGGGACATTCAGTCAATGCTCTTCCCTATCCCGCCGGCGCGGTTTCACGGGATCGTATCCGCCTTTGCCCAGCGGGTTACAGCGAAATATCCGCCATAGTCCCAGCACAATCCCTGTAAACGGGCCCCTTTTGCGAAGTGCCTCAATCATGTAATGGCTGCAGGTAGGTGTAAAACGGCATGAAGAAGGCAGCAGCGGAGAGACCAGCGTTTGATACGCTTTCACGGGGACAATGAGGCAATATGATATGCCTTTTTGAATCCCCGACCAGATCGCAGATATAATCCCCCGTATCGACATACATGGCTCTCTTAACCGTCTGTGGACAGAACCACTAGACATACGTAAGTCGGCAGAAAAACGGCGCCTTATTCGTATATTTTAAACGCTTTGAGCGGATATGACAAGCGACGGACGACCGATGTTAGGCAGCCAGGACAGAGCAGATATTGTCATTTCCTACGCAGCGGTCCGTACTTGTAAATATCCACTGAACACCCGTCCCCAAAATCGGCCATTGCGAAACCATTAACCTGCCGGGGGATGCACGGGCAGCGGGATGCACGGGCAGGCATTTGACATTTGTTCGCAATTAGCAGTATAATAATGTGAACAGGGAAGTTGTAATATGTACAGGGAAATTGAGTGTATGTTTTTTTGTCTTTTTTGGAGGAAGGGACAATGCGTAACTTTATACGGAAGGCGTTTGCGTTCACGTTGATCGAACTTCTAGTCGTAATAGCGATCATAGCGATTCTGGCGGCGATGCTGATGCCGGCGCTTCAGAGGGCCAGAGAAGCGGCCAGGCAAACGAGTTGTTCAAGCAACATGAGGCAGATAGGACAGATATTCACGATGTATCAGCTGAACTGGAACGGTTACAGCCCGGCCACCAGGGCGCCCGACGGTTCCGCTAATCCGTTGCAGGCCGACGAAGATGATCTGACCATTATACACGAGATGTATTATCCCAGCATAGAGTTCCTGATATGTCCGTCCGCCACGCCCCAACCTCCCGACAGGGTGAATTTCTACCATATGAGCTACTTCCACAGCAGGGCCGGTGGACTGTGGACCGGAGACGGCTACGCGTGGAATCCCAACGGAGAATATAGTTTCAGTGACAACCTGAAGACGCCGATAAATTTCAGTTCGGTAACTTTCCCCCGTTCTTCGGCAACGATGTGGGTTGCCGAAGCAAGACGGGATTTCAGTTCCGGTTCGCAGAGTAGAGACCGCATTTATAATCCTCATAACCTGGGGTGCAACGTTCTGTTCATGGACAGCAGTGTGCGCTGGTACAGTCACGGGAATTACCTGGCGGTGTATCCTCATGATACCGGCTTCGCCGAAGGGGAAACTGATATTACCGTCGAGATGGTACGACCCAGGCCGTAACTGTTGCTATGTGCTTAAGGCCTTGGAAAGGTGAAAGGTAAGTATTCAGTTAACCACGTCTGAAAGACGCCTCTGAGGTGCGTATGGCGCCGTTTGCCGTTGCCGGGACCGCGGGCGTCCCCGCCCGCATGGCGAAAAGGCGGACGAGACGTCCGCGTTCCCGGGGAGACGTGGTTCGCTGAATATTTACAGTGAAAGTGGGGCGAACATGGCAAGACAGGGTGAAGCGCAGAGCTTGTTCTTGCAGATTATCCAAGCTGGAAGAAAAGGAGAGAAAAATTATGGGAAGAGGGTCAGTATTAAAAATCTTTGCACTTGTTGTTATCGCGGCTTCTTTTTTCTTCCTCAATACTGCAGCGAGCTATGTTTCCACGTGGGAGGCTGGAATGCGCGTTAATATTACCGACTACGTTGAAGATGCCGGTGAGACGGATGACTGGGCTGGTGTGGTGAGCAGGGCGCTGGAAGAGCAGGGGGATGGGGCGGTAATTGTTTTCCCCGGCGGCCGTACATACGATTTCAGGGAGTCGGTAGAGCTCAGGCAGTCGGCGACTTTCCTTTTCGAGGCTTCATCTGTCGTAAGAGGTGAAGACATATCCAGTCTTTTTTCTGTAATTGAGGGGGATTATTTCAGGTTTGAGGGTTCGGGGGCGCGTCCTTTGCTCGAGCTTGAGGGAGGTTCGGTGATAGACCTTTGCGACGGGAATCCGGGGATAAGTCCCGACCTGACGGTTAAGAACCTGCGTTTTGAGGGCCGAAGGGGTATCGACGGGCTTTCCGGAGCTTACGACGAAGAGGCGGCCGGCCTTAGAAACTTCGTGGTAAAAGACTGTCATTTCGA
>PWOD01000171.1 GCA_003557545.1 bacterium
CAGTAGTATAATCCACACCACACCTACAACTATAAGCTAAATCTTCAACCATAGTTGAGACACTACTATCACCCTCTACTGAAAAACTAACTCTAAAACCTGGCCAGAAAGCTATTGACTCAACTATCCCTTCAATACCATCAAAATTAATATTCCCTTTAGCTAAAACTATTTTATCTACTAAATCATAGGCTACGAGTAGGGGATGAAGAGCATCTTCTTTGTCAAGGGAAGGTGAATCAAGTGTAACATCTATCTCTTCATCCCCACCACTAATAGTTATTTCCTCTATCTCACTCATAGTTGGTGTAGTGGAAAATGTCTTAGTGACTAAATCCTCATCAGTTATAGGGTTGATTTCTGAAGCAACAGAGAACCTTTTCCCTGGTAGGTTTCTTTGCTTCACACGCCAGTTAAAAATATCTATAGGATAATCAAATGTAATGCAATTTAGGAGAAAATTATCAGATATTTGTCTCTGTGCAGTTGATAAGTACTTGTTATCTATAGGCATAAATATATTAGTGTCTTCATCTCTAATGCCTACAGGATACCTAATTGTCTGCTGATTAAGGGGGTGGTAGGTACTTTTAAGTTGGATATTATTAATAGCTACTGAATAGACTGATTCATCCCTAACCCGCACAACTCTTTGACCTACATCATGCGAATATGAATCCTGAAAAATTAGCTTATCATCAGGACCTTCTAGATGCCCTATTGCTCGGTCGGTAGTGATAAATTTTCTACCAGTAAAGTACCCCCTAACAACTTCTGCCCCTATAGCAATAGTGATATTTTTATTCTGTGGAAAAATAGATGCATTTTCTACACAAAACTCTGCACCTTCCCAAAAAGGTACCCTAGTGGTATTTATAGTTGTTGGCCCTTCTCCAACTATATTTTGTGTGGAGCTATTATTATGTCTACCATAGGCTAATTTAACATATTTACCTATATTTTCTTCCTTAGCAAAAGGGAAATCCTCTGTTAATATAGGTAGCGTAGCTGAATCCCCAAGTGCTGCTCCTGAGTCCACACAAAATAGCTCTAGATTCTCAACTTCCTCATTCCAGGAAATCCTATCTTCAGTGTAGCCTACATATTCTACATATACCTGCTGAGCATCATAATCTATCCTTAGCAGCTCCACCTTCTTGTTAAAGCCATGAGCCCTAATTAAATCACGTATTACTGAATCACCATCCCATAAAATAAAATTGAAATCCCCTCTATCGGATAATCTAGATGTCCAGCTACCTCCTTCAATTAACCTCCCATATAAACTAACACCACTAATTGAACCACTAGTGCCCGCATAAACTCTAACATCATCATCAGACCAATGGATGCGGATAGCTGGCATTATTCTCTGTGATAGTGTGTAATCTCTAGGCATATTTTCCTCTATTATATATCTATTTTAACATTTGTCAAATGCGGATGCAATTATTTTAAGAAACTTCTGGGGGTGGGATGATTTTGATATGAAAATCCAGTGTGCAAGTGTAATAACCACCAGATTGTTTCTGCCAACCATTATGGTCTATAATTACTACATCATTATAGTTAGTGCTATCATGCAGAGTTATACCACAGGATATAGAGTTGCTATGAAACCACGAATCCCACTCATCCCGAGTAGCTATATCATCACTGGAGTCATCCTTTGTCCATAGCTGCAGGCCACGTAGATTCAAAACAGCTATACCATGGTCTACTACACGATAAGCACCTGAAGCTAACTGTGTGGTAATCCTAACCCTCTCATGCTCAGTCTGGTAAGGATTAATTGGGCCATAAAGTTTAACTGTATTTTCACCAGCACCGTGAAATTGGGTGTATTTTTCCATAATTATATCCTATTTCTTGATTTTTCCCTACGAATAGCAGGTATTAACTTTTTATCAATGAACTCCTGATTAAAATCCCCAGAATGGGAAATATTAACAGTGACATTACCTTCATGAATAACACCTTCTGCAGCAGATGCAGATAGAGGGGAACTGCCCCGCACTTTATCTTCAAAACCTGCAAAGTTGGGTATTAAATCTATCTGCAGCTCAGCTAACCTATCGGCAGCCATCCCCACCCCCTTGTCTAGAATATCTAATATTGACGGGGAATGTCTCTGCCAAAAACTAAATGCACCAGCCAACCTATCCCTAACTCTAGATGCAACATTTGCTACAGGTTTATAGATAGAATTTATAAGGGCACGGTAGACTCTTGAACCTATCCCCCTAATATAGCCTATAACGTCTGAAATCCACCCAAAAACGGTATCTTTAACAGAAGATAGGGTATCCACTACTGGTTGGTAAATGACGGCGTTAAGGACGCTTCTAGACCTTCCTGGTAAGGATGCAATAAAGGAAAATAAGTGGCTAG
This sequence comes from bacterium, assembly GCA_003557545.1. Classification (GTDB taxonomy): domain Bacteria; phylum T1Sed10-126; class T1Sed10-126; order T1Sed10-126; family T1Sed10-126; genus PWOD01. The sequence continues at coordinate 2,392 of PWOD01000171.1, forward strand.
CTCCTGATACAACTGTCCTGTAAGAACTAGATATCACTGATGTCACAGTACCTAATATTAGGGAACCTGTAGAAGCTACAAAAGAAGCAGCATCACTCAGCACAGCAAAAATAGTATCCTTCAGCTTAAGTAACCTCACACCTAAATCAATAATGAAGATTACCAGTAGTGCTATGCCAAGTATTAATAAAGGTAAGGATGCAAATATTTTAGCAGCTATAAGGACTATAATGCGCATAATCCATAATAACCATCCTCCAGATGTATCTAG
>PWOD01000134.1 GCA_003557545.1 bacterium
CCATCCGGCTCCACCGTTAGCCGTCGAGCCGGCGAACTGGGAATAGCCGTAAACAGACTGATCGAGATCGTTGACCAGCTGAAAATATGAATCAAGGAATCCCTTGGCATTATTCAGATGCTCCCAATTGGCGATCTCAAAGGGATCTTCTACCGTGCCACGGCCATCCTCAAAAGGTGGCTGGAAGCTGGCTGTCGCTGCCAGATCCTCAACCATAAAGATAGATTGAGTCGGCTGCGTACCGGTCAAATCACCGGACCAATGCTGGAACTGCCACGGCCAGATTGGAGTTGCATGGAAATTAACAGTTTGACTGGAGGGCATCTCTAACCGGAGAACTTCAGGGTAGGTCTCTCCATCAACAAAAATCTTCCCGCGATAACGCCGGGTATCATCATCTTTGACAATTTCAACATCCCAGGCGGCACCATCAATAGATATCTCACCTTTTCCGCTGAGATAGATATCAAAATAGACAACCGGTAATTTCCAGGTGGGATCGGTGTCACCGGCAAAATATGGATAGCCACTATTAATATCTTCAGCTGTGTGAACAATATCCCAACCGGCATCCAGGTAGTTCTGAATATTTTTCATTTCGGCTGTTGAAAGAGCAGTTCCACCGGCGCTATTATTCTGACCGGTAACCTGAGTATCCCAGAAACTATCGTCAACAGCACCCTCAAAACTAAATCCAACGAGACCCCCGGCATTAGACGTACCAGAGACAGTACCGGCGACAAAGGTTTGGTCGACCGAACCCTCATTCTGACCGACAAGACCACCAACTCGATCATCTCCAGAGACATTTACCATGGAATAGACCGTATCAAGTCGGCCATCCTCTTCCTGGCGACCAATCAAACCACCGGTGTAATCAGCACCCTGAACAGAACCAGCACGAATATTCAGATGACTGATCAGACCATAGTTTCTTCCGACTAACGCACCGGTAAAATCAGCACCCTGAACGGTAAAATCAGCAAGATTAAGATCGGTCACGGTACTCTGTGGACCAACCACACCGAACAGGCCGACCTCATCCTGTCCAGATCGAGTTATATGGAAATTAGATATCGTCCGACCACGTCCATCCATATGACCATCGAAGGGATCCGCGGAATTACCAAGTGGCTGCCAGCCAACAGGAATATTCACATATTGACTGTATCCCGGAGATTGATGATCAAGACTCTCCGACAACATATAGTAGTTACCGGGGAAACATCTTACACTGTTCAGATGGTCCCAGCTGGCGATCCGATAAGGATCACCGGCGGTTCCCTGTCCTCCAGCAAAATTCGGAACAAAGACCGCAGTAGTGTGGATATCATCAAGGACCAGAACTTCACGGACTGCATCCCAACCGGTCACATCACCCAACCAGCGTGAATGACGATAACATTCGTCAACAACGGAGGCTTCCAACAGGACAGTCTCACCGCCGGGCAAGATCAGCGGGTCGGTATAAAAATGCCCCCCATTAACCGTAACATCTCCAACACCCTCCTGATCGATCGTAAGAAGATAGGTATCCGGCTTTGTAAAGGTCACCGTTGCTTCGGTCCAGGAGTCGATATAAACATCCATGATCCGCTGATTACCGCTCAAATCCCCACCCCAACTATCAAATCTCCAGTAATCTTCGCCGAAGGTTTCCTCGGGAACAGCCTCCAAAGTATAGGTTTCACCAACGGAAGGAATGATTATCGGCTCAACATAGGGCGTACCGTTAACCAGGACCTCACCTTCACCAAAGATCTCCAGCTGGAAATTTTCAATCGTTTTTAACCAGATGGGATTTTCATTTTCATCCATCGTCAAGAAAGGATAACCATCATTTTTCACAGTTGTGGTATCCTCAATCGTCCAGCCAGCATTAAGAAAGGTTCCAATCTCTGTCATCTGTTCGGTGGGAAGGGAAGTTCCTGCTCCATCCGAACGGCCGGCCGTATCCTGATCGAAGAAACAGTTATTAACTGTTCCCGATTGCTGACCGATAAAGCCATTTACATTGGTATTACTAGATGCTGTCACATGTCCGGTGGAATAGGAGTTGGTAACAGTATTATAATTCCGACCGATAAACCCACCAATTTCTCGGTTGGGATTACGATCATCAAATATATCACCGGTGGAATAAGAGTTATGAACCTGCTGATTCAGCTCACCGATAAAACCACCCACATAACGATTACCTGAAACATCACCGGTTGAGTAACTGGAGCGGACATGTCCGCTGCCCCGGGAATCACCCACTAAACCACCAACGTACTGATTTCCACTAACCTCTCCGGTTGCATAGGAATAATGGATATGACGGCCCTGAAAATAACCAACCAGTCCACCGGTATAGTTCTGCCCGCGAACATCACCGGTGGCATAAGAATATTCAATTTCGAGATTACCGGCACCCCAGCCAACAAGACCACCGGTATAATCCCGATTGCTAGTATTAACATTACCGGTGGCATAAGAGCGATAAATCCGGGAATTGTTATAGGCATAACCTACAAGGCCACCACGATCACGCTGAGTAGAATTAACATCGCCGGTGGCATAAGAGTATTCTATCAACCCGTTGGGCATCCGACCGACAAGTCCACCAATAAAACGGTGGTTGCCACCATTGACGGTTCCCTCGGCGAAAGAATGGCTGATCGTTCCATTATCGTTATCACCGACCAGCCCACCCTGCCGTTGATTGCTTCCAGTAATTTCTGCATCAGAACTGGAATGCTCAATTAGCCCATAATTACGGCCAACCAGACCTCCACCATCATATCGGGCCCGAATATCGCCCGAACTATGAGAGTTATAAATCTCAGCCCCATTGTCATTCTGACCAACAAGTCCACCAAAAAAATCATACCGTCCGTGAACATAAGCGTCAGCCGTGGAGTTACGGATAACCGCACCGCTGTAGTTCTGGCCGACCAGACCGCCCAACTCATAATCACCAGGGCCAACCTCACCTTCAAAATGGGAGTTATCAATCTCGCCATGGTTTCTCCCGATCAGACCACCAATTCGACGTCTGATATCTCCACGGACCCGGCCTTCAATCCAGACATTATAGATTTCACCGTAGTTGTAGGCGGCAAGACCTCCAACATCATTATTTCCATAGACATAGATATCTTCCAGACCGAGGTTGATAACCCGGCCAGCCGATTCAATCCGCTGAAAAAGACCTATTTCATTAGTCCCGGAATGGTTGACATTAAGACCGGAGATAGTATGTCCACGCCCATCAAGCTGACCGGTAAAATTACCCAGACGGGTCCAATTGCTAATATAGCCATGGGCGGTTTCATCAAAATCAGTTATCACAGCATAATAAGCACTGAGATTATTACGTATATCATCCAGATGTTCCCAGTTAGCTATGAGATAGGGGTTATCTTCAGTTCCATCCCCACCGGCAAACTCAGTCGCCTCCACAAAATTAGCCGTAATCTCTTTGTCAGAATTAACCACTAACTCCAGCTCGGCCTCAGGAGAGCTAATATCACCGCTCCAGTTATCAAACTCCCAGAAAACATTTCCGGCAAAATCGGACAGCGGCCGAGCTTCAATTAATATGGTTTCTCCAGGTGTTACCATGATTGGTTCAACATAAGTGTCGCCATCAACAAAAATAGTTCCCTCACCATTGATAGAAACTATTTCAAAAGAACTACTAAGTACCCATCCATCGGTGTCCGGGTTCAGATAAGGATACCCATCATTTACATAAACAGTAGTTGGTTCGATAGCCCATCCAGCATCAAGGAAAGTTTGTAACCCACGCATTTCAAAACGGCTCTTTCCGGTTCCACCAGCACTACTGGACTGACCTGAACTATCAACATCCCAGAAACTGGCATCAACAGTTGTGGCTGCTGCGCTACCAATCAGCCCACCAACCGAGGCATCCCCTGTGACTGAAGCAGCTGCGTAAGATTCTAACAGCTGGGCCCCATCGGCCTGACCAATCAAACCAGCTGTATGATCCTGCCCGACAACCTCACCCATAACATAACTACTGGCAAGACTACCGGTAAATCTACCGAACATACCACCTGTATAATCAGCTCCCGAAACCATCCCGGTCAATCCGATGGTATTCAGCTGACCGGAACCATAACCGGCAAGACCACCGGTATAATCCCCACCGGTGACCATAAAATTATCCAAACGAAGATCAAAAATCTCCGCGCCCGTATCCAGAATCCCAAACAGCCCAATATAATCTGAATCGGAGCGGTCGATATAATAATCACTAATTGTCTTGCCCTGACCATCAAAGACACCGCTGAACCCGGTTAAAAGATCACCCACAGGTTCCCAGCCTCTATCAGCATGGGCGGTGGCCGAAGCATATTCCTGATAACCAAAGGTGGCTGAATCAAGATCGTTAATCAATAAATAGTCGGCATCCGGGAACCAGCGCATATTATTCAAATGGTTCCAGTTGGCGATTTCAAAGGGTGCTTCCGGATCACCATATCCAGCGGCAAACAGATCATCGTGAAAGATAAGTTCAACATTTGTATCGGTTTCAACGAATAACTGATCGATCCGCTCGGTACTTACCAGGGCTCCACCCCATTCAACAAAGAACCAGTAATCAGCCGGAAGTGCTTCCAGGACAACCGACTCCCCGGGTTGAACAACCATTCCCGGTTCAGTATAAGTTTCACCATTGACCAGCAAGGTTCCCTCACCGGTAATATCAACGGTCAGATAAGTGCTCTTGACCCAGACCGGATCGGCTTCGCCGGTGGGGTGGGGATAACCATCATTAATATCCTCACCAACATTAACTATCGACCAGCCAAGATCGACGTAGGTCTGAAAATCAAGCAGTTGCTGATTAGATTTAGGTTCACCCAGCGGACTGCTGGATTGACCGCTGATATCTTCATCCCAGTAGCTATCCACAGCCTGAGATCCTGCAGTTATGTCACCCACCAATCCACCCACCAGGAAACCACCGTCAACATTACCGCTGGCGTAACTCTGTTCTATATAGCCATCCTGGTCAAACCCGACCAGACCCCCCACAGCCTGCATTCCTTCAACATCAACACGGCTGTAAGAGTTAAATATTGAGGCTTCCAGATTAAAGCCGACCAGTCCACCCACACCATTATCGGAAATAACCTGACCCCGGGCATAAGAAGCAGAAATAGTTCCCTGGTCATTCTGTCCGACCAACCCCCCGATTTGGGTCTGACCACCAGAAAGTTGGATATCTACACCGGAGGTATGAATTTCCCCCAGCCGGTTTCTTCCTACCAGTCCACCAATTCTGTCGCCAATTCCAACAACTTCACCCTCTAAATAACTGTTTTGAATTGTTCCTTCATTTTCACCCGCCAGCCCACCAACCTCCTCATCACCTGAGACATAAACAGATGTCAGCTGCAGCGAATCAACCACAGCGCCACTCAAAAGATGACCGAACATACCGACCAGAGCCTCACCGGGCCGATCGATATAGAGGCCGGATATAGTATGATTCTGGCCATCAATCTGACCACTAAAGCTAGCCACAGGATCCCACCCGGCTCCACCGTTAGCGGAAGAGCTGGCGTAATCATCATAGCCGTCAGAGGACTCATCGATATCCTCAATAAGCTCAAAATAAGCATTACTGAAATCACGGACATTCTGCAGATGGAGCCAGGAGGCCAGCTGATAGGGTGATTCCTCGGTTCCCTGTCCTCCAGCAAACTGCTCCGGTTGAAAGCTGGCCAGAACAGTCCGATCGGTAGTTACATAAAGCTGTTGTTCCACGACATCACCCTGCAGGTCACCATCCCACTCAACAAATCCCCAGTAAGAATCCGGTGCGGCGGAGAGGGTAACAGTTTCTGATACGATCAGAGGTTCAAGATAGGTCTGTCCATCGATTTTAACAGTACCCTGACCATCAATATTTACCAGTAACAGGGGTGATTTTTGCCAGCTTCCTGTTGCCTGAGAGATTATCGGATAACCATCATTAGCCAGCTGATCGGAGTAGGAGATTGCCCAACCTTCGGCAAGATAGTTGCTTAACTGACGCATTTGGGTTGAATCCCGACCAACCCCACCGTCGCTAACAGTGACCTCGGAACTTTCCATATCCCAGAAACTGCCAGAAATAGTTCCGGTATTATTACCGATCAATCCACCCCGCTGCGTAGCTCCATAAACTTTTCCAGTAGAATAAGAGTTAGTAAGATTACCGCTGTTCCAACCGATCAGCCCACCAACTTCACCCTCACCCTCGACCCATGTCCGGGCATAAGAATTAGTGATTGAGTTCAGATTACGACCAACCAAACCACCGACCCGATCAGCTCCAGAGGTTACTGTGGTTTCGGTGAAACTACCGGTTATTGTGCCATCATTATATCCCACAAGACCTCCGGCATAGGCTCCACCATAGACAGGACCGGTAACAGATGAGCGATCTACCTGGGACTGGTTTTCACCGACCAGACCACCAATTCGCTCGGTTTGACCAACGACTTCGGCAGCCGACTGAACATAACGAATCAAACCGGAGTTGATACCTATAACTCCGCCAACCTGTTGGTCGGCCTCGACTTTACCATCGACGAACAGCTCCGACACAGTGCCAGAAAGATGGCGGCCAACAACCGAGCCGACCGCGTAATTGGCAGTAATATCAAAATCCAACAGCTGAAAATCAGTTATTACTCCACCATCAACAACACCAAAAAGTCCCTGGTTGCCACTATCAGGCCGATCGATATAGAGATCTTTTATAGCAAAACTATCTCCTGAAAAATTACCGGAGAAGGGAGTTGACTGGTCACCCAGCGGATACCAACCGGAATAATCCCGGGCCTGGGGCCCGGCCAGTTCATCATACCCTGCAGTTGTTTGATCAAGATCGGTCACCAGTTTAAAATAGGCCTCCGGATGGTTCCGGACATTATCAAGATGGGCCCAGGTGATAATTTCATAGGGCTGCTCCTCAGTTCCCTCGCCACCGGCAAATTCAGAGACTTCAAAGTTCGCCCTGATAACCTTATTAGCATCCATTAAAACAGTCTTAACCGGTTCCGTGCCAGACAGATCAAGATCCCATCCGGCGAACCTCCAGTACTGATCCTCGGGAACACTCACATAGGGAACAGCTTCCAGCGTGATTGTATCACCGGCAAGAACTGTTTCAACATAACTATCCCCATCGATCAGAACCGTCCCCATTCCTTCAATATGAACAGTTATCCTGGTCGCAATTCTCCAGGTCGGCGTGCTTCCAGTCAGGTAGGGATATCCATCATTTTTCTCAACATCAGAGCCAATAATGTCCCAGCCCGCCGCTGTAAAACTACTTATATCTTTAATTTCATCAGTCGCAAGACCGCTGGCTCCAGCACTCGATTCTTCGCCCGATTTTTCAATGTCCCAGAAACTATTACTGATTGTTTCAGTATTTACGGCGGCAAACCCACCAACCTGGTTAAGCCCACTGACCTCGACTGTGGAATAGGTAGAATCAATCGTTCCGGCATTATGAGCAACAAATCCGGCAACAACTTCATTCCCGTCAACCTGACCGTGAACAAAGGAGTTCTCGATGGTTCCATCCTCGAGCTGGCCAGCAACGCCACCAAGATAATCAGCTCCGGTAATAGCAACATCAAGCTCTGCGAGCGCGATCTCACCACCGGTGATATGGCCGGCAACACCACCAAGATGATTTCTACCATAGACTGCTATTCTTCCACCAGAACCACCGCCTGAAGCCTTAAAGTTAAGTCTGCCTTGATAACCGATTGTGTCAGGCGGACCAGAAACCTGCATAGCCGACATACGTCCGGCCAGACCACCGAGGTAATCATTTCCACTAATATCTGCAGCAACATCCAATCCCCATGCATGACCCGTATCAGCAAGTCCGACTACACCACCAAGGTAATCTCCACCCTCCAACTGCAGATCGATATCCAGCAGCATCAGCTCAACATCTTGGGCATGACCGGCCACTCCACCCAGATAGTTGGCACCGTTGATATCTCCTTCTAATGCAAAACCGGTAACCTCTGAGTTAATCAACCGACCGGCAACACCACCAAGATAATCAGTCCCGGAGATGGAAAATTTAACAGTGCTATTTTCATCCAGATCAACTGTTGATCCAGCTAACGTCCCGGCAACCCCCCCAACATAATTTAAACCCTTGGTTTCAACATCAATTTCAAAGATACTGGAGATGGTTGTACTATCGGCCTGACCAAACAGACCACCAACATAACTATCCCCAATCACTTCAGCGCTGAGGTGCATGTCGGAGATCTCACCAGAAAAAGTTCCGGCCAGGGATCCCACACGGGAGCGACCCCAACACCAGAGGTCATCCCCTTCAACTGCACTCATTTTTGCCCCTTCAGCCCTTCCGGCAAGAGCGCCCACATACTGATTACCCTGAACTTCCCAGCCGGACAGTTTGAGGTTACTGATTTCACCTTCCAACCGAGAAAAGAGTCCGACATAATCAGAGTCGGTGCGATCGATATAAAGGTCACTTATTGTATAACCGCGACCATCCAGAGTTCCAGTAAAGTTACCTACTACACTATCACCCGGATCCCAGCCTAACCCCTGGTTAGCATCGGGACCGGCAATGCTGTCATAACCTCGTGTAGAGGAATCCAGATCATTCGCCAGCCGATAATGGAGGTCGGGAAAGCCTCTGATACTCTCCAGATGATGCCAGTCAGAGATCTCATAGGGAAACTCCTCAGTTCCGTCACCGGCCTGAAAATAAGGGGTGAATTCAGCCAGCAGACTCAGATCCTCTTCAACCATAAACTCAACAAAGGTATCGGGACCCGAGAGGTCCTCCCACCAGTGTGAGAACTGATAAAATTCAGCGGGGACAGCCTCGATAGTGGCCAGTTCATGGCTGGGCAACTCGACCGGAGCAAGATAGGTTTCACCATTGATCAGTACCTTACCCTCACCCTCTATTTGGACAGTAATATAGATATAAGGCAACTGCCAGACCGGAGTATCCTCGGAAAAATAAGGGTATCCCTGATTGTCAACTTGAGCGGCGCGAACAATATCCCACCCGGCATCACGATAGGTATTTACATTTTTCATTTCAGCGGTGGTCAGAGGTTTACCACCAACACTTTCATCAACCCGGGTCGTTTCGAGGTTCCAGAAACTGTTTTCAATCCGGCCAGCCGACCCAGCACGGGCAACTAATCCCCCGGAATTTTCACTGGCAGTAATTTTACCAAGTGCATACCCACGATTGATATGTCCCGATTGATTAACAGCTATCAACCCGGCGGCAAACCGCTCGCTGGCCTCAATCTCCCCGGTGCTATATATATCTGTCAATATTCCCTCATCAACCGAACCAGCCAGTCCACCTACTCTATTTCGACCGGTGAGATGAACTTCAGAAAAGGACTGTTCAAGCTGAAATTGATCGACCTTACCAACAATTCCGCCCAGCTCGTCACGACCGGCAATAGTCCCATTTACACCAATTTCATGGGCAGTTAACTCCTGGGCGCGACCAACAGCTCCCCCTACCTGATCACGACCGTGAAGTTCAACCATTATATCGACTGTGGAAAACTGACCGGTTTCTAAAAATCCTACCAACCCACCAAGCTGATTCCCACCATGAAGTTCTCCAGAAACTGTCAGATCAGAAATTTCAGCACGGCGAGCGTATCCCGCGACTCCACCAACCTTTTCCCTTCCGATTAGATGCAGGTTATCAAGCAGCAGATCGGTCACCTTGAACTCGTCATTTACAAAGCCAAATAGACCGACAAACTCACGATCGGGGCGGTCAACAGTCAGATCAGCTATCGCATAACCCTGACCATCCAGAGTTCCCCTGAAGGGCTGCCAGTGATTAAGTCCCACCGGGTCCCAACCAGCACTATCGTTAGCCGCGCTGGAGGCAACTGTTTCATAACCCCAGGTCCCGCTATCGAGATCGCCGATCAGTTCATAATGAGCTGTAAGATCATCACGTATATTGTTCAGGTTATACCAGTTTATTATCCGGTAAGGTGTTTCTTTAGAACCATCCCCACCAGCGAAATCATCAGCAACAAAACTGGCCTCAACCTTTCTATCCATGCTCATATCAAGGGTTTGGAACAGGTCGGTTCCAACAACATCGCCGTCCCATCCAACAAACTGCCAGTATTCAGCCGGATCCGCCAGAAGCTCTATAGTATCAGCCGTTGTAACCGGCTCCCGATAACGGTCACCGTCTACCCAGATCTCACCGGCGCCCTCAATTTCAAGTACCAGCGTGGGACTTTTAAGCCATATCGGGGTGTCACCACTGAGATAAGGATAGCCATCATTATTAACCTCTACAGTCTGCTCAATATCCCAGCCGGCAGCAGTATAATTAACCAACTGTTTCATTTCAGCTGTCGTCCAACCAACCCCACCGTCACTCTCGTCCTGACCGGTCAGATCAACATCCCAGTAACTGTGTCTTACTATACCGGCTATGTTATAACCAATAAGTCCACCCAGATCAACCTCACCTGTAAGCGGGGCGGCCGCATAACTGTTTTCAACCAGGGCATCCTCGAGGAAACCGATTAACCCCCCGACTTCGTGGGCACCCGTCAGTTCTACCCGAGCATAAGAGTTTCTGATAGCCCCCTGCTCTAACAATCCAACAAGTCCACCAGCCTTATCCGCAGCAGTTAACTGACCGGACGCATATGCTTGAGAAATCTGGCTGTTATAACTGGCCCCGGCCAGACCACCCGATTTATCTCCAGCATCGAGGGTAAGATTTTGAACTGCAGCGTGATGAATGGCCGCATGATAATTTCGACCAACCAGGCCACCGGTGTAATAGTCCCCCGCCAGGACCAGCTCATCTGCCTCAATACTGCTTAAATCAGCCTGGTTCGCACCGGCCAGGCCACCCAGATAATTTCCACCGGAAACAGCACCATGGTTCAGGTGAAGGTTTTCAATTGAGGCACAAGCACTATAACCGGCAACAGCACCTACATAGTTTTTCCCGGTGACAACAAAATCTTCAAGAATCAGATCGGTCAGAGTTCCGTCACCGGAGATATGGCCAAACAACCCCACATAATCGACCTGCGGATGATCCGCACGGAGGCCTGTAATCGTATGTCCCGCTCCATCGAGATGGCCGGTGAAAGCAGTTGTTTCATTACCAACTGGTATCCAGCCACTATCAGCAGCGACAAATTTTTCGTAACCATCAGTTTGTTCATCCAGATCAGCAGTCAGCTGAAAATCAGCTGTAAGAAAACAGCGCATGCTATTAAGTTGATACCAGTTAGAAATCTCATAGGGCTCTTCCGCCGTCCCCTGTCCAGCATCAAAATTCGGTTTGAAGAGAGCGGTAACGGAATGATTGTCAACCACAGCCAGATATTTAACCAATTCATCCCCGGTAAGTTTTCCCTGCCACTGTTTAAAACGATAACAGATATCGCTTTCCAGAACAGTAAGCTGAACGGTTTCTCCCACCATCAGGGGCAGAGGAGCGATGTAGGTATCACCATCAACCATAATATCACCCTGACCAACAATATCAACAGTCAGAAAGACAACCGGTAGTTGCCAGTAAGGATCAGCTTCTTCGTTCAAATAAGGATATCCATCATTGCCGGCAACTGTGGTCGTATCAATCTCCCAGCCGGCGGCTTGATAACTATAAATGTTCTTCATCTCAACAGTGGTCAAAGCCATCCCGCCGGCGCTTTCCGACTGTCCAGTGGCCAGTTTGTCCCAAAAACTATCCTCCACAGCGGATGTCACCTGATGACCAATCAACCCACCGGCCCGATTATCAGCAGTTACGGGACCAGCAGCGTACGAATTAGAAACAAGACTGTCATCAAGATAACCAACCAGTCCGCCTGCTTCAAGCTCAGCAGCAACCTGGCTGCGGGAGAAAGAGTTGACGATAGAGCCCTCAACACTATTTCCCACCAGCCCACCGATCTGATTTTCACCCCAGACAGAACCGGTTGACCAGGCGTATTCGATCGAACCATCACGCCAATTTCGTCCAACCAGCCCACCTACACGATAGTCACCACTAACGTCTGCTTCCGAACTAACCCACTGCAGCTGCCCGTCATTTCGACCAACCAGCCCACCAACCCTGGTTCGACCACTGACTGTACCGGCCGCGGTAACGTTGCTAACCGTTCCAGCTTCTAAATGGCCCAGCAAACCACCCACGTACCAATCACCCCGTATGTCGAGGTATTCAAGCTGCAGGTCGGCAATAGCAGCCTGATGACCGGCCAGACCGAACAAACCAACGAAAGATTCTTCAGGCCGTTCTATATAAAGATCAGAAATTGTATGATTTGCACCATCAAATGAACCGGTGAAGGGAGTATCGATGCCATCGTCAGGGCGACCTTCTCCCAACGGTTGCCAGCCTAAACCGGCATGGGCATGGGAGGAGGCCAGCTCCTCATAGCCATAGCTGAGCTGGTCCAGATCGTCGATCAGCCGGAAATAAGCATCCAGATGATCACGGACGTTATTCAACTGTGTCCAGTTAGCTATCAGATAAGGATCGGCAGCGGTCCCTTCACCCCCGGCGAACTCATCGGGAGCAAAGTCGGCCTGAAGATTTATACTATCATCAACATAGATTTCAACCAGCGTATCAGAGCTGTGAAGATCACCGCTCCAGCCGACAAAATGCCAGTATAACTCGGGCACAACCTCCAGCACGATAGTTTCGCCAACCACCGGAGTCAGCTGTTCCACATATGTTTCACCATCTACCAGAACATCACCCAATCCAACTATATCGATTGTCAGATGAACAACCGAAATCTCCCAGATCGGACTATCACCGGTAAGATAAGGATAACCATCATTTTCCACCTGTAAGACACCTTCAATATCCCAACCGGCATCACTATACAGTGCTAAAGATTTCATCTCCGAGGTGGTTTTTCCTTCGCCACCATCACTGGTCGGCTGCTGAGAAAGATCAATATCCCAGAAACTTGCCAGGACATCTCCCTGGTTATCAGCCACAAGGCCCCCACCGCTATTATGAGCAATGACCTCAGCAGTCGAATAAAGGTTTTCAAGAGTCCCGTGGTTAGAGCCACTGACACCGGCCACAGCAGACTGCCCGGTTACCAGACCTCGAACAAAACTGTTTAGTATTGTGCCCTGGTTGACCCCGACAACTCCACCCACATCAACCTGACCATTTACTTCACCGACAAAACTGGTCAGCTCCAGCTGACCGGCATGGTGGCCGACAACTCCACCAACCTGATCGGTTCCATTAACCACTGTTGTTTTAAAAGTTAATTTAGTTAGATTAGTATTATCGTTATGGCCGATTAAACCACCGGTGTTGTTTTCCCCATCCACCAGGTGATCAAGAACTTCACCCCGGCTGACAGTTCCGCCTTCGGTCTGTCCGATAAGCCCCCCAACGGAATTAGCACCGGTAACATCCAGACCCTGAAGCAGAAAATCATCAAGGTCGGTCTGCTGACTGTGACCGATAACTCCACCCACCCGGTCATCGGCAGCTATCAGAAGATCAGCTGCATCCAGATTAGTTATTGTTAGATCGACCCCGGTGCCAAGCAATCCACCAACATTATTATTACCATGAATTTCAAAATCGATCAGATCGATCTGATCAAACTGACTCTGTCCTGCATGACCGGCCAGACCACCAAGATTATCATCTCCTGTTACCTGACCGGCACCAACAATTATATTTACAAAAGTTGCCTGCTCCGCCACACCTACCAGACCAGCCGTATAATCGGCACCGGTAAGTTGATAATCCCGCAGTTGGAGATTCTCCACCGCAGCGGTACCGGCGATATAACCAAAGAGGCCGACCGCTTCCTGACCCGGACGATCGACGTAAAGATCATCCACAATATGATTCTGACCATCAAGATGGCCGGTGAAAGGTTCTGACTGACTACCAATTGGCTGCCAGCCGGCACCTCCATCAACCGTTGGTCCGGCATAAATATCATATCCATAGGAATTTTCATCAATATCATCGGTAATAATAAAGTAAGAGTCGGGATAATCCCGAACATTGTGCAGATGAGACCAGGCAGCGATTTGAAAAGGATCGGTTTCAGAACCGGAGCCACCATCAAACTGGTCCTCAGTGAAAAACGCAGCGATCTGCTTATCCCCATCAATGAATAACTGCTGGAGGGGGACGGTTCCGGCAAGGTCTCCATCCCAGAAAACAAACGACCAAAAATCATCAGCTACTGCTTCGAGGGTCGCGGTTTCTCCAGGCACAGCACCGGTAACCCCTTCCTGTGGAACACCGTTCACCAAAACATGGCCGTCACCAAAAATATTTATATCAAGTTGATTACTGATCAACCAGACCGGAGAGACCTCGCCGGAGATATAGGGATAACCATCGTTCCCATAAACTCCCGATCCTTCAATATCCCAGCCGGCATTAAGAAAAGTATCCAGCCGTTTCATTTCATCCGTTGTTTTACCCTCAATATCACTGGTTGCTTCATCATTACCTATACCATCGGTCAAACCGGAGCTTTCAATATCCCAAAAACTATTCTGAATGACACCGGTAAAAATATTCTGACCAAGTAGTCCCCCAGCACGTCCGTCTGCCACCACCTCACCGGTAGCGAACGAGTTGCTGATTGTCGAACGGTTTTCTCCGACCAGTCCCCCGGCAATTATACTGGAAGCAAAAACCTCCGCCCGGGAGTAGCTATTAGTAATATTACCCGGTTCGTTTCGGCCAACCAGACCACCAACCTCAGCACTACCTGTGACGGTTCCGGCGGAGGATGAACTGGCAATCAGACCCTGGTTACGACCAGCCAAACCACCGGTTCTTTCCTCCTCAGAATTGACAGTAAGGTCGACATGGGAGTAGATAATAGTTCCCTCACTCTCATTCAACCCGACCAGACCACCGACCAGACGGTCATTTCCAGTTACCTGGCCCCCTTCAACCAGAACATTCCGAACCATGGCTCGACTCAAGCCGGCCAGTCCACCAACCCGGCCATTACCGAAAACAGTAATATTTTGCAGCGTAAGATCAACTATTGAACAGCCCTCATCGGCATAACCAAACAGCCCTACATAATCATCACTATCACGATCGATATAAAGATCACCAATAGTGTGATCATTACCATCAAAAATTCCTTCAAAGGTAACCGCACTGTTACCAATAGGCTCCCAGCCCGAACCACCATGGGCAGCCGGACCGGCCAGATCAGCATAGCCAACGCTGTTTTCATCAAGATCACGAATCAGAATAAAACTTGAATCACGATAATCACGGACATTATGTAACTGTTCCCAGCTGGCAATCTGGAAGGGATCGAGAATGGTTCCGGAACCAGCATTAAACTCAGCTTTAGAAAAGCTGGCTGTGATATTCATATCTTGATCGATTAACAGGGTTTCAGCTGGATTATCACCACTCAAAGCCCCACCCCAGCTATTCAACTCCCAGAGTTCCTCAGGTACCGCAGTAATTTCGACAGTTTCGTTACCCGGCAGAAATAACGGTTCAACATAGGTTTCACCATCGACCAGAACGACACCCTCCCCACTAACAACCTGCACAGTCAGTTCCAGAATCGGAAGCTGCCAGATCGGCGTATCGGCCAACAGCTGGGGATAACCTCCGTTAGTAATTATATTAGTTGGTTCAATATCCCACCCGGCATTAGTAAAGGTTTCAATATCTTTCATCTGTTTTGTTGTTTTACCTTCGCCGCCCTGGCTGCTGGGTTGACCAGAACTATCAATGTCCCAAAAACTTTCTATTACCTGACCGGTTGGTTCAGCCTGTCCAACAAGACCACCCACCATGTCCAGCCCATTAACTGAAGCTGCAGAAAAGACATGCTCAATCGAACCGGCATTTACTCCGCTGATTCCTCCCACCCAGAAATCACCGTTCACCTGCCCGGTAACGTAGGTTTGATAAATTTCCGCACCATCAGCCACCTGACTGACCAGTCCCCCCACATAATCTCCACCGGTAATCTGCACACTGCGCAACCCGAGCCCACTAATCCTTCCACCGGCTTCAAGAGTTCCAAACAAACCGATTTCCGACGCAAAACGATCGATAAAAAGGCTGGATATCTGATAACCCTGCCCGTTAAGCTGCCCGGAAAAACTATCTATCGGATCCCAGCCAAATCCCCCATCGGCAGTGGGTCCAGCAAGATCACCATACCCGGGACTGCTACTGGTCAGATCATTCATCAGTACATAGTACGCCCCCGGGTCAGCTCGCATTTCATCAAGCTGCCACCAGTCCTCAATCTGATAAGGATCAGTATCGGTCCCGGAACCAGCTCCGGAAAAGGCAAAAATAACGGTTGGAACAAACAACATTGTACAAAGGATGGAAAAGACTACAAGAATCTTATAGGAATGCTTCATTTAGCATAAACCTCCCACTAATATTAGGGACTATTTTAGACAGCTGTATCATTATAAGACGTTCGACAACAAAAAGCAAAATAGTTTTTCAGTCCAAAAATTAAATCTGCTGTTAGGTTAAGGTGTCAATCGGAACAGAACAGAAGCTCAACTATAATTTAGAGCTAATCTTAAACTTTACAACATAGTTTAACTGCAATGGCTAACAAAGTCCAGAAAAACTTCAGCCTGGACTGCAAGTATTCTGAAACTTTTCATCCCTAATTTTTTAATCGAATCAGTCAATTTCAGCTCAGACCGAGGACCGCATCCATATCGTACAACCCCGGGGGAGCAGTTTGAACAAACTCCGCGGCCCGCAGGGCCCCCCGGGCAAAAGTTTCTCTACCGGAGGCTCTATGGGTAAACTCCAGTCGTTCACCATCACCGGCAAATATGACGGTATGATCCCCCGGCACATCGCCGCCGCGCAAGGATAAAACGGCGATTTCATCCGGGGCGCGTTTTCCGGTAAAACCCTGCCGACCATAACAGACAACATCCTCCAGCTCCTGCTGTCGGGCCCGGGCAAGATCGCCGGCCAGAGTGAGAGCGGTTCCACTGGGAGCATCCTCTTTATACCGATGATGCATCTCAACTATTTCCAGGTCGAATCCTGAATCAAGAATTTCCGCCGCCTCAACCAGAAGTTTACGCAACAGATTAATTCCGGTACTCATATTTGTTGCATAGACAACCGGGACGATTGCCGCCAACTCCTCCAGAGACTGACGGTCTGCCCTGCTCAACCCGGTGGTTCCGATAACCGCCGGAGTGGCCTTCTGCCGGGCAACCTCCAGCAGTTTACGTGTGGCCGCCGGACGGGTGAAATCAATCAGAACAACGGTTTCATCCAGAAGTTCCGCCGGAGCTGTAGAGATCTGGCAATCTGTCGAGAGATCGAAACAAAACTGCTGTAACGAGCTGCCCGCGGCGGGATGACCCGGTTTTTCCAGGGCGCCGGCCAGCTGAAATTTTGCGGATTGAGCAACAAGCTGTAAAATCGCCTGCCCCATCCGGCCGGTAACACCACTGATTACCAGCGACAGGGGCGAGGGAGCCTGTGACATTTCAAAGCACCCCCTGCTGTTTCAGCAGACGGCTGAGTTTCTCACGTTGATCGTCCGCCATCTCCACGAGGGGAAGCCGCAGCTCGGAGCGACAGTAACCCATTAAACTCAGGGCCGTTTTAACTGGAATAGGATTAGTATCCCAGAACATCGCCTCGGTCAGCGGCAAAAGTTCCTGATGAATTTCACGCGCAGTTTCCAGCTGTCCCTGCTGCCAGGCATCAACCAGTTGTTTTACAGGGCCGGGCAGTAGATTGGCCAGCACCGATACAACTCCCTGCCCACCAACAGAAAGAATCGGCAGAGTACAACTATCATCACCACTAAGCACAGCAAACTCCGCCGGGGTTTCCTTAACTATCCGGGAGATCTGATTAAGCTCCCCGGAAGCCTCTTTAATTCCAACTATATTAGGAATTTCAGAAAGTTTAATAACAGTATCCGGCTGAAGATTAACTCCAGTCCTGGAGGGTACATTGTAAAGCACTATACCGATATCAACCGACTCCGCTATCCGGCGATAATGTTGGTACAACCCCCGTTGTGGCGGACAGTTATAATAGGGTGTAATAACCAGCGCGTAATCACAACCGGTTTCCTGGGCATGGCGGGTAAGCCGGATTGCCTCACGGGTGCTATTAGAACCAGTCCCGGCCAGAACCCGGGAGGAGTTAACGGCGTCAACAACCGTTTCCACGACTGTTTCATGTTCCTCATAAGCAAGAGTCGCCGATTCCCCTGTGGTACCACAGGGAACAATAAAATCAGTTCCTGCCTCCTCCTGAAACTGAACCAGGCGACGAAGAGCAGCGCGGTCAACGGTCCCCTCATTAAATGGGGTGACCAGAGCAACCATTGAACCTTGTAACATTTCGCCCACTCCTTTGTGACAGATTTAAAATTAAACTTTTATAAATTTATTGTTCAATGAGCCGTTCCTTGGCCCAGAGATCCTGATAGGTCTCGGGGCGACGAATAAGCTGTACCTCAGTTTGATCAACCAGGATTTCAGCCGGCCGCGGGAAAGAGTTATACTGCGAGGCCATGCTGGCCCCATAAGCTCCGGCTTCCAGCACAGCCAGACAATCCCCCGGTTCCGGGGGAGGCATCAACCGATCTTTCCCCAGCGTATCGCCGGTTTCACAGATCGGTCCGACAACATCGAGCCGGCTGGGCTGTTGGCTCCGTTCAACAGCCGGGACTATCCGATGATAAGCATCATACATGGCCGGACGGAGCAGACTGTTCATTCCCGCATCAACTATGGCAAAATTTTTATTAACCGACGGTTTATAATAGACAACTGAGGTTAGCAACGCCCCCGCGCCGGCCGTCAGATAGCGACCAGGTTCAATCAACAACCGTCCCTCGAAGCTCCCGAGCTGAGAACGAACGGCCTGTAACCAGCGTTCAGGAGTGAGAGTTTCTTCCTGATCATAACAAACCCCCAGACCACCGCCAATGTTCAAAGTTTTAACCTCAATCCCCGCTGTTTCCAGGCGATTCAACAGATCGACCGCCCGTTGTCCCAGCCGTTCAAATGGATCAGAGCTGGTGATCTGAGAACCGATATGAAAATGCAATCCCATGAACTGTAAATTATCCAGTTCAACAACCTGACGGGCAGCCTGTTCAATCAGATTCAACGGAATGCCAAATTTATTTTCTTTCTTTCCGGTGGTTATTTTATGATGGGTCCGGGCATCCACCTCGGGATTTACACGGATTGCCACCGGCGCAAGCAGACCAAGTTCGCCAGCCAGCTGGTCAAGTTGTTTAAACTCCGGAAAAGATTCAACATTAAAAGTGGCTATACCCGCCTCCAGAGCTGCCCGCTGTTCCGAGCGGGTCTTGCCAACGCCGGAGTAAACTATCTTCTGCGGATCGCCTCCCGCCTCAAGCACCCGGGCCAGCTCACCACCGGAGACAATATCAAAGCCGGACCCTTCCCGGGCAAGCAGCTGCAAAATTGCCAGGTTACTATTACTTTTCACAGCAAAACAGACCAGAGATTGAGGATCATTAACTGCCTTAACCAGTTCCTGATACCGATTAAGCAGATAGTTTTTACTGTACACATAGAGCGGAGTACCATACTCTTCAGCCAGCTCCACCAGGGGCAGCTGTTCACAGTAATAACGTCCATCTTTTGAATAAAATCCAGCAGTCTTCATCATGATTCCACCTCATTTAACCAGTCAGTTGCTCGTTCAACGGCCTGTTGGACAACACGGGGACCTGTACCACCGATAATTTCCCGGCGTTCCAGACTGGCCTGGGGCTGCAGTAACTGGCGCACCTCATCACCCAACAGAGATGAGGCAGCTGTTAACTCCTCTGTCGTCAGTTGTTCCAGTTTACGATCAGTTTTACGAGCGAGTTCAACCAGCTGCCGGACAATATTATGGGCCCGGCGAAACTCAACACCACGCTCAGTTAAATAATCAGCAAGGTCAGTGGCGGCGAGAAAATTTTTCCCGGCGGCAGCAGCCATTGTATCCCGGTTAAACCGGACAGAACTAACCAGTCGGGCCAGCAGTGGCAACCAGCTTCTTACCGTATCCAGAGCGATAAACAGATAAAATTTATCCTCTTGAAGATCACGATTATAGGCCAGCGGCTGGGCTTTCAGGAGGCTCCCCAGTCCCTGGTAGGCGGCCAGTAGACGACCGGCCTGACCACGGATAAGTTCAAGTATATCAGGGTTTTTTTTCTGCGGCATAATACTGCTGCCGGTCGTAAAACTGTCTTCCAGACGGCAGAACCCGAAAGTGGGAGATGACCAGATAATCCAGTCTTCGCTGAGACGGGAAGCGTGCAGGGCCAATACTGTCAGGCCATGCAACAGATCAAAGATAAAATCCCGTTCAGAAACGGTATCGAGGCTATTACGGCTGGGTTCTGCAAAGCCCAGACGACGGGCCAGAAACTCACGATCGATGGAGTAGCCACTTCCAGCCAGGGCACCGCTTCCAAGCGGCAGCGTTTTCAGCCCCTGATTACCCCGATCTAGCCGCTGATAATCACGACGAAATTTTTCAAAAAAAGCCATAAGGTAATGAGCAAGAGTTACAGGTTGAGCCGGTTGAAGATGGGTAAACCCCGGCAGAACCGTCCGCTGTTCACCAGCCGCACGATCGACAAAAGCCTGCAGCAGCTGCCGCAGCTCCTGCTTTAATTCGGCCAGCTGATCACGCAGATAGAGTTTAACATCAACCAGGACCTGGTCATTCCGCGAGCGTCCGGTGTGCAGACGGGGACCCAGGTCGGGCAGCCGGCTGGTTAACTGCGCCTCAATATTCATATGAATATCTTCCAGCTGGGGATCCAACTGCAGCTGACCCCGCTCAATATCAAGTTCTATTTCCCGAAGAGTTTGAGTCACAGTTTGCAGCTCATCAGAGTTATAAATACCGGCTTTTTCCAGAGCTTCAGCCCAGGCCACAGAACCCTCAATGTCATATTTGAAAAGCCGGCTATCCAGCTCCAGGGAACCGGTAAACTGTAACAGCCCCTGATCCGGCCCGAGTTCAGCGGATGATTGCCAGAGAGTCATCGACTACGCCGCCGGCCGGCAACTTCGAGGGGAAGTCCCCAGAGTCTAACGAAGCCTGTAGAAAGTGATTGGTCGAACTGATCACCCTGCTCATAGGTGGAAAGTGCCCGGTCATACAGGGAATGGGGACTACGACGGCCATTTACCACGGCCCGACCTTTATAAAGTTCTATCCGTACCTCACCCGAGAGATAACGCTGAGCCTGATCGATCAGAGCATCAAAGGCTTCACGCCGTTCAGAAAACCAGAGGCCGTTATAAACCAGCTCTGCATAACGGAGGGACAGTTCCTGTAAATAATGGTACAGATCACGTTCCAGCACGAGATCCATCAACGCCTGATGTGCGCTGTGCAGAACCAGTCCAGCCGGGGCTTCATAAATCTCTCTTGATTTAATTCCGACGAGCCGGTTTTCAACCATATCTATCCGACCTACCCCATGGGCTCCTGCCAGCTTATTCAACTGTTCAATTAACTCAACCAGAGGGAGTTCCTGCTGATTAAGTTCAACCGGCCGGCCGGCTTCAAATTTCAAGGTTATTTCCTCCGGCTCCTCCGGCGCTTCCGCGGGGGAGACGGTCATCTGATAGATATCATCCGGGGGCCGCTGCCAGGGATCTTCCAGCGGTCCACATTCAATACTTACTCCCCAGAGATTACGATCATAACTATAGGGGCTGGCAGCTGTCACCTCGATCGGAATCTTATGTTTTTGTGCATATTCTATCTCAGCCTCACGGGTTTTAAGCTCCCAGTTACGGACCGGAGCCAGCACCTCAATATCAGGGGCCAGAGCCCGGGCAGAGACCTCAAATCGAACCTGGTCATTACCTTTACCGGTGCTTCCATGGGCTACGGCATCAGCTTCATATTTTTCAGCCACCTCAACCAGGTGACGGGAGATCAACGGCCGACCCAGCGCCGTCGCCAGGGGATAACCGTTTTCATAGATTGCCTGGGCCTTAAGCCCCCGTAAAACATACTGCTCAGCAAACTCCTGGCGGAGATCCTTAATCACAATGTCAGCCGCACCGGCGGCTTCGGCACGGGCGGGAAGCGGTTTAAGGTTTTCTCCCTGCCCCAGATCGGCTGCAAAGGCAATTACCTCACAACCATAGTTTTCCCGCAACCAGCGAACCATAACTGAAGTATCAAGCCCTCCGCTGAAGGCCAGTACCACACGGTTTAACCGATCTTTTCCCATAACTAGTTCCTCCTCTTAAAAACTGTTTTTAAAGCTATCTTTTTACTGTTCATCCCGAAACTTTTGCCGGGCCAGCAGCTGTATGCTGATCTGCAAAAGTTTTATAAGATTTTGATGCCGCTGTTCAACAACCAGTTCGGGCGCTGCCCGGCCATCTCCACCCTCCAGTGGGGGCAACAGCAACCCGAGGTTTTCTCCGGCCTCCTCCAATCGCCGGGTAAAACCGGGAATCCGACGAGCTCCCCTTCCCAGACATAAAATATCTCCGGTACGGAGCGGGTGGCTGAGAGAAAGTGGAAAAACCTCTCCGCCTCGCTCCCGAACTGAACGAAGCAAGAGCGGGTCAACCGGACAGCCCGGTAAAATTCGTAATGCCAGTTTAAAATCGAGAGCCAGACTGAGCCGCATTAAACTGTACAGATAGGGGCCGGGGCGACCGGCGTAACAGAGCTTTTCGACCTGCCCAATTTTCTGTTTAATTGTATAATAATCCGCCAGAACCTGACAGGGGGCAGCCCAGTCAGTTCCAAGATTTAACAGCGGCCGGCGAGATTTCATTGCCAGCTCCTCGGCCAGCCGGTGGCGGGAAAATTGAGCCAGACATACAACCCCTTCGGGCAGAGTTTCAGAGATAGTTTGAACTGCCTGTTCATCCCGAATTGTTGGACCAATCGCCCGGATATGCTGCTTACCGATCACGGCCAAAAGAAGCTCCCGGAGCAGGCTTGAATCCGCGGCCAGCCAGAGCGGAACCGTAACTTCAGAGTCCACCCTGTCCAGCTGCTCCAACAGCCGGGCAAGAGAGCCGGGAGTTAAAAACTCAAGGCTCAGCAGATGGGGAGGAAACTCAATGCCGGTTCTACTCATTCAGCAATTTTTTCATAATTGTTATCCGCTTATCAGCCTGTTCGACCAGCGCGGCCTGACTATCAGCCTGGTCCCCCAGCTTCTGCCAGCGGTCCAGATAAAGCTGGTACAGCTGTTCAACCTCAGATCGTTCAATGAAAGGCCACACCTTCCGCCGGCTCTGATATAGCTGATCCAGCTCCTGGTAATCAGTTTCCGGCCAGCGCTGATGATAGGCCTGTTCCAGCGTTAACCCTGAATTTTTTAACTGTTCCCAGTATTCAATAACCTCATCCACATGTTCTCGATAGGTAAAAGATTTAGCTCCAAGATCATAAATTGCACAGCGTTCCAGTGGAATATGCAGCCGATCATAAATTGTTTTTTCATATTCGGGAGCCAGTACTGCCGGAGCCCGCAGAAGATCGGTTCCGGGCAGGGCAATCGTCAGATTCATATCTTCCGAGGCCAGCTTAAACCTTCCTTCAATATAAAATACCATGGTTCGGTTATACTCAAACCGGTCACTAAACCGCTGATGAAACTTTTCCATGATCTCCCGGGCCTGCCGGCAGCCAATGGTAAAAATAACAAGATTCTTCACCGAAGCTTCAGTTTCAGATGCATGGTTGTATAAAACTTCCAGACCATTTTCCATTGTTGAACCGGTAGCAATACAATCGCCAATCAAAACAGTGGAGCCCGCTTTATAATCGATCTTTCTGTACTGGTCCTGTTTAATTTTCCAGCGTTTACCCCGCTGATAACGCTGTGAGGTCATGTAGGCACAATACTGACGAGAAAAACCATACGCTTCATGTAAGGCCTCCCGCAGCTGAAAGTTTAATCCCCCGCGAAGAAAATGCAGGACACAGCAGTTCAACGGACTGCCCTCGCCGATCAGCTGTTTAAGGGGCGAGAGTTGAAAAAGTCGCGCCTTAGCCCGCCGCATACCAAGTGGAAAATCCATCCCCACCAGTTCTGGCCGGTTACAGATCTCCCGGGTTTCCGGGGTAGAGAAGATATATTCTTCAACACCGTTATCCGTGGTTTCCGGTTCAAGCAATCGATACAAACTAATTTTTTCATCCCTGTGCAAAGCTTCCAGATGGGCCATATTGATTCCTCCTGTGAAATACTGTAATTTAATTAATCAGCAGTTAAAATCGAGACTGTTCGGTGCAATGAACTCAGATCCAAGCAGCCCGGTTTACCCCGCTGATTATAACCGTTAAAGCAGTTTTTAAAAAGATTTTCACCGGTAGAATAGTGAAAAAACAGCAGAACTGTAGGGCGACCAGAAGGGATTAATTAAAATCTATTGCGCCAGGCTCTCAACTGCAAAAAAATTTCCCGGTCAGAAGCACCGGTTAAGTCGGGTAGCTGATTTTTTAAACAATCAGTAGAAAAACGAAAAAATGGATTATAGCACTTTTCCTCGGCCAGATTGGAGGAAGGCTCAATATTCTGTTGAGAGTCCTGCTCAACCTCCTGAAGCTTATCTCTGGCAGCTTGATTGTCCGGCTCCAGGGAGAGAGCAAACCGAAGATTTTTATGGGCATAATCATGTCCGGGATAAACCCGCAACTGCTCCGGTAAATTAATCAGTTTACGGCTGAAAGTTTCATATAGCTGACCGGTATTCCCACCAGCCAGAGGATTTCCACAACCGGCCAAAAAGAGCGTATCCCCGGTTATCAACCAGTCTTCGCCCTGCAAACAGATACTATCAGGAGTATGACCGGGTGTATGGATGATAGTAATCCCAAGGTTAGAAAGCCGAATTGTCTCACCATCAGCCAGCGGCCGGTCGGTCTGATCAAGATCAGGATGGGCCGCGACAGACAGAGCCCAGCGCTGCCGAAAGCTGCGATTGGCCGACGTATGATCGGAATGGGAATGGGTATTAATCAGCAGCCGCGGTTCTAATTGCTGACGGTCAAGATAGTCATCGACCGCCTGTTCAGCCACAGGATCAACTAAGACTGCCGGACCCGGACTATCCTGATAGATGACATAGGAGTAGTTATCACCCCGGCGCAGCTGTTTTATCACCGGTCGCCATCACCCTCCAACAGCGCCCGCGCCTGATGGGGATCGCCCGTGCGGATTACCATTAAACCTTTTTTCTGGGCGGGCATCCCGGTACAGTAGGCATACTCAATATTAATCCCATGCTCTGCCAGTTTTGTAGAAAGTTCGGCCAGAGCTCCCGGTTTATTTTCCAGACTAACCACCAGGACATCATTTTCTACTACTAACAGCCCCTTTTCCTCCAGTTGATGAACCGCTTTGCCAGGCTTATCGACCAGCATTCTAACAACCGCATGATCAACCGTATCGGAAACGGTCATCGCCAGAATATTAATCTCCCGGTCCCGTAAATTCTTACTGATATCTGCCAGCGTTCCCGGCCGGTTGGCCAGAAAAATTGAGATCTGTTTACGAACGTTAACCACGCCGATCACTCCTTTTAGCATAATATATTGATTAGCAGCTACCTTAACTATAGTATCTATCCGGCAGTTTTGAAAGTTTATTTATTTTTTATGAGATTAACCTGCAGCAGAACAGCCTTGTGGTTGATTGAACGGTCGAAACTCACTCCCGGGAGTTGAACAGAGCCAGATGGCCGGGACCCAGTATACCCTGCAGCCGTTGGGCCAGGGCAGCTTCCAGACAGACATTCTGAGTAAGTTTTAAAAAAACCTGCTCATTCTGATGATTAACAACAAGCCGAACCGGCGATTCACCGGGGAACTCAACCAGCTGTTCCTGGATCTTTCGCAACTGATCAATGCGCTGATGTTCGGTTAAATAGATGTTCAACCCGGGGAGAAAATCAGCTGACAGCGGCTGGAGATCTTTTATCCTCCAGCCGGTTGGAACAGACTCCATCTCACAGAGCACAACCCGCTGTTTAACAGATTCCTGAGGAGCGGTCGGCAAAAGGGGAAAACTCTGTTCCTGCTGTTCACCGAGCAACTGCAGCTGCTCCCGGGACTGACCGGAGCAGAAAGCAATCAGCTGAGCCGGGGCGACCAATCCCGCAACAGTAAAATTTTCTTGCTGCAGCAGCTCAACTCGGCCCGGAGTCAATAACTCCACAAGATGAAGGAATTTTTCCAGCGGATGACCTTCCGAATAATATCCAAGAACATCCCGTGCGGCCCGAGAACGCTGTTGGAAACTCCAGCCAGAACCGCTGGGAGGAACAAGTTTTTCCAGCTTCCGACCGGAGGCCTGAAAAAGATTTTCCTGCCCCGACCGTTGTTCACTATAGAGGGTTTGTCCCCGGCGCAAAAGATCCTCAGCATAATCA
Source organism: bacterium (assembly GCA_003557545.1). Classification (GTDB taxonomy): domain Bacteria; phylum T1Sed10-126; class T1Sed10-126; order T1Sed10-126; family T1Sed10-126; genus PWOD01. The sequence continues at coordinate 26,500 of PWOD01000134.1, forward strand.
ACAAGCCCGGCCCGGGCAAGTTTAAAGGGATCAAAATATCCGGCTGCAGCTAGCGAGCGGAAACTTTCGAGGGTTAAATTTCGAGGGTTGAGCCGGGAAAAAAAATCAGTCAGATCATCAAACGGCTGTTTATCCTGCTCCTGCTCAATTCTCCGGGCCAACCTGGAACCAATATTTTTAATTCCACTCAATCCATACCTGACCCCGTGCGAGGCAACTGAAAATTCAGCGCCAGAACTGTTAATTCGAGGGGGACAGAGCTGTAAACCATCACTCTCCATGGCCCGGGCGATTCGACCGATTCGATCGCGATCGTGCGATTTAACCGTACATAGAGCGGCATAAAACTCCCGGGGGTAGTGGGCCTTAAGGTAGGCGGTGCGGAAGGTGATTTCAGCATAGGCAGCACTATGGGAACGATTAAACCCATACTGAGCAAAATTAGCCAGGGTGGAGAACAGCTGTTGAAGCCAGTTTTGATCATAACCGGCAGCCACTCCCCCTTCGATAAACTCCGTTTCCAGTGAAGCCATCAACTGCGGATTTTTTTTGCCCATGGCCCGGCGGAACAGATCAGCTCGAGACCAGCTAAAACCAGCAACCACCCGGGCAATCTCCATAACCTGTTCCTGGTAGATTATTATTCCATAGGTATCCTCCAGAACTGGCTGCAGGTCAGGATGAGGATATTCAACCGGTTCATCATTACTGCGGCGACGCAGGTAACTATCCACCATTCCCGACTGCAGTGGACCGGGCCGATAAAGTGCCAGGCAGGCCATCAGATCGGCCTTGGTGCGGGGTTCAACCCGCCGCACGAGATCCCGACAGCCGGCAGTTTCAAACTGGAATATTCCCTCCAGTGAGCCTTCCATCAAGAGCTTTCTTACAGAAGAATCAAGCCGGGTTATGTTTTCCAGACGAGGTCGGGAAGCGGCAGGAATCCGCTCCAGAGTCAACTCCAGAAGGGTCAGGGTTGTCAACCCGAGAATATCGAGTTTCAAATAGCCCAGGTTGTTAAGATCATACATATCAAACTGGGCGGCGGGCAGCCCCCCCTGGCTATCCCGATAGACCGGCAGCTGACGATCAAGCTCTTCGTTACCAATGACCAGACCGGCGGCATGAATCGAGGAGTTGCGCACAAGACCTTCGAGTTTTTTTGCCTGGTCATACCAATCTTCCAACCCCTCCTCCTGTTTGAGAGCAGCCTCCAGCTGTTCAAACCTCCGGGGCAGCTGATCCAGGGAAAAATCGCTATCGGCGGGAAAATAATTAAGCAGCCGGTTAATTTTCTCCTGGGGTTCCCCCCGGATTCTCCCGAGATCACGCAGAGCTGTCCGGGCCTTAATTCGATTAAATGTTATGATCTGCAGGACAGAACTATCACCAAACCGCCGGCGGATATAATCGATAACCTCATCCCGACGGCGATCGGCAAAATCAAGATCAATGTCAGGCATTTCGCGGCGCTCATCGTTTAAAAATCGTTCAAAAATCAGGTCATGTTGAAAAGGATCGATTTCAGTGATCCCCAGCAGGTAAGCAATCAGGGCACCGGCCGCCGAGCCGCGGCCCGGTCCCACAGCAATACCGGTTTTACGGGCCCAGTTAACAATATCAGCAACAATTAAAAAATAATCCGAAAATCCCCTGCTGATTATAACCTTCAGCTCATGCTCCAGCCGTTCAACCGCCTGTTCCCGGGAAGCAGCCAGAGATTTTTCGTCAACTGCTTCACGGCAGAGTTGTTCCAAATATTCAGCCGAATCACGGGATTCCGGGCAGGGATAAGAGGGTAACTTATGATTATCTTCCCGCAGCTCAAAATAACAGCGGCGGGCCAGACGCTCGGTCAAATCCAGGCGGTGAGACTGTTCACCCAACCAGCTGCGCATCTGCTGTTCATCGGCGATAAACTGCTGCCGGCGATAGGCCGGCAGCTCAGCCATCTCCGCCAGTCGGAGGTTTTCCTGAACCGCAATTCGCAGCCGTAAAACTTCTGAATCAGTTCTGTCAGGATAGTAGGCCGGATGGGTTATTATGGTTTCAATATCCAGTTCATCGGCCAGCCGGAGATATTGTCGTTCCCGGTCGGACAGTTGATCATAAAGGGGTAATTCAAAATAAAACCGGTCTTTATAAAGTTGTTTAGCCCGAACGAGAGCTTGTTTCAAATCATCCGGATCGCTCTGCCAGGGAGGAGCTCCCAGGTGACTCTCCGGCCCCAGCACAAACAGCCCGTCAAGCTTTTCGGCCAGTCGTTCCCGGGTGACAAAGAGGCCGCGCTGCGGACGTTTTTGATAACTTTCTGCCAGCAGCTGACAGAGGTTACTGTATCCCTGCTGATTTTCCACCAGAATCCGCAAAGCCCGATTAGCTCGATAGAGATCAGGAACATTCTCTTTACCAATAATCAACTCAATGCCAATCACCGGTTTAATCCCCCGGGCGAAGGCCTGTTGTTGAAATTTATAAGCAGCAAATAGATTATGGCGATCCAGCAGCCCACACAACTCAATACCCTGCTCTTTAAGCTTTTCAAGGTACTGCACGATCCCCATACAACCATCCTCAAGGCTGTATTCAGAATGTGCATGGAGACAGGCATAACCGCTCATAATATTCCTCCCGCTATAAGCTATTTTTCTCCCCGGCTCAGGAAAAAGTTGATTTTTCCCAGACTGAGAAGCTATTATATGTTGCTGTTTATTATACAAGAACTGGAGGCTGAGCAAACAATTACTATCGTAGAAGCTGCACTTGAAGCGGGAATTGTTGGTGCCGGTGGTGCCGGATTTCCCACCCACGTTAAACTACAGGCCGAGGTTGAAACGATCATTGCTAACGGAGCTGAGTGTGAACCACTGCTCTCAACCGATCAGCACTTGATGGTAACCCGGGCCCGGGAGATTGTTCGAGGAGTTGAACTGGCTCAACAGGCTACCGGAGCCAAAAATGGCATAATTGCACTGAAAAAAAAGTATAAAAAAGCTGTTGCCAGCCTGGAAAAAGCAATTCAGGGCAGCGATGTAAAACTCAGTCTTATGGGTAACTACTATCCGGCCGGAGATGAGGTTGAGATGGTTCATGCCGTAACCGGAAAAATTGTCCCGGAAGGTGGTCTGCCCCTTGATGTGGGAATAGTTGTCAGTAATGTAAACCCCCTGCTGAACCTTTACCTGGCAGTCACTGAAAACAGACCTGTAACAACCCGCTGGGTGACAGTCGCCGGCGCGGTTGACAAACCGTTCATAGCCGAAGTCCCGATCGGGACAACCGCGGAACTACTGCTGGAAACGGCCCAACCTCAGGTGGCTGATCCGGTACTAATTACCGGCGGCCCGATGACCGGTAACCTGGTAGGTCCCGAACATGGTATGTCTAAAACCTGCGGGGCCCTGATTGTTCTGCCGCCGGATAACACCACGGCCGTCCGGAAACAGCGACCGATCACAGCAGAATACAGGCGGGGAAAATCGATGTGTGACCAATGTTTTGAATGTACCATAGTCTGCCCCCGCAACCATGTCAGCCATGATCTATATCCCGATAAAATAATGCGTAACCTGTTCATCGCACCGGAGGAAACAAAATATGATCTAACCTCAGTCTACCTCTGCTGTGAATGTGGACTGTGTGACATGTATGCCTGTCCGCTTGACCTGTCGCCACGTGATTTAATCGTGCAACTCCGCTCAGAACTGAGGGCGGCGGGGATCGAGAATCCGCATAACAAGAAACCGGATACTCCCCATCCAGAGCAGGGGTTTCGTAAAGTTAACGCTGACAAGCTGCTGACCAGACTGCAGCTGCGCAAATATGACCGGCCGGAATTTCCCCTGATTGAGCTCAATCCCAGCCGGGTTCTAATTCCCCTGGACGGACATGTGGGTGTCCCCTCAAAAGCAGTTGTTAAACCGGGGCAAAAGGTTATTAAGGGAGATCTCATAGCCGACATACCACCCAACTCACTGGGCAGTAAAATTCATGCCAGCATCGACGGAACCGTTACAACGATTGAAAATAATAAAATCGAAATTACTGCGGAGGCAAATTGATATGAACAACGCTATCGGACTTATTGAACTAACCGGGATCGCCCGTGGATATAAGGCAACAGATGGCATGCTGAAAGCGGCCGACGTTGAGCTGATTGAGGCTCACACAGTCTGTCCCGGTAAATTTATCGCCCTGATTACCGGTGAGGTGGGTGATGTTGAGCGCTCAGTAGCGACCGGTATAGAGCTGGCCGAACATACCCTGGTCGATGATTTAATCATTCCGAACATTCACCCCCAGCTAATACCGGCGTTACGTGATACAGCCGATGTGGGCAAGGTAGACGCACTGGGGATTGTGGAGTTTTTCTCGGTTGCCTCAACTATAATTGCCGCCGATGCCGCAGCCAAAAAAGCGGATGTTAAACTGATTGAAGTACGTCTGGCCAATGCACTTGGGGGCAAAGGTTTTTTCACCGTGACCGGAACTATAGAAGCTGTAAATTCAGCCATCACAGCCGGCTGTGATACGGTCAAAGAAAAGGGAATAATAATCGAACGGACAGTTATTCCACGGCCGGACGAAACACTCCATTCAGCTATCCTCTAGCAGCTTTTAAACCAACCGGAGGTCCAGAGGCAGAGGCAAAGCCAAACTTACCGGATCGGGTAACAGCAACCGGAGTGGACTAATCACGTTCCTTTTCAGAGACAAAATCCTGAAGAATCTTGCTGCGGGATGGATGCCGCAGTTTTTCCAGGGCTTTATTTTCAATCTGACGAATACGTTCCCGGGTAACCTTAAACATATTACCGACCTCTTCCAGGGTACGTTCATATCCATCATCCAGCCCGAACCGTAATCTGATCACCTGCTCTTCACGCCAGTCAATACTTTTCAGAACATCCTCAAGCTGACCCTGGAGCAACTCATCAGAAGTATTTTTCATCGGTGACTCCAGCTTTTTATCCTCAACAAAATCACCCAGGCTGCTCTCCCCATCATCACCGATTGGTGTTTCCAGAGAGATTGGATCCTGGGATATCTTCAAGATGTTTTTAACCCGCTCTTCCTCCCAGTTAAGCGCTTCAGCAATCTCTGACGGCTGTGGTTCACGGTTATTTGTCTGGACCAGCTCCCGAGCCACCCGCAGGACCTTGTTGATCTGCTCGACCATATGTACCGGTACCCTGATAGTCCTGGATTGATCGGCTATTGAGCGGGTAATCGCCTGACGAATCCACCAGGTTGCATAGGTGGAAAATTTAAAACCCTTACGATATTCAAACTTATCAACCGCCTTGGTCAGGCCAATGTTTCCCTCCTGGATCAGATCAAGGAAAGATAGACCCCGATTCGTATAGCGCTTGGCGATACTAACAACCAGCCGAAGATTACTGCTGACCATCTTATTATGATATTTCTGCATCTTATTTTCGGCCAGCTGTATCTTATGATAAACTTTGCGCAGATCCCGTTCATGGAGCTGAAACAGCTCCAGTTTTTTCTCGGCTTCCACTGCCTTTTTTATCAGACGTCGAGAAAAACGCTCAATGTTACGCCAGCTATATTTACTACCGGCCTCCCATTTCTTCCGGGCCTCCGGGTCGTTAAGCAGCCGTTCATAGAGTTTCAACAGCTGCTTCGGGCTACGATTCAACCGCTGTTTCACCTGTTCCTCCAACTGTTTGAGACTGTCGATTAACTCAATAGTCTGCTTGATCTCCTCGGTCCATTCAAAGACCAGATCCTTATTGATCTCCAGCTCATCAAAGGCCAGGTAAAGTTTTTCGCAGATTTCCCGATAGTTTTCAGCAAGCTCCCGGGTTTCATCAGGATCATCGGTGGCCTGGATCTTCTTATAACTTTTTTCCAGCATCGCACGGTACTGAATTACCCGGTTACGGGCGGTTTCAATCTTATCAAACCAGTACTCAACATCATCCTCCTCCAACCGTTGAGTCTTCTTCACCTGAACCAATTTTTTCAGACTGATCTCCCGATCCAACACCTTTCGGGCAAACTCGATATATTCTCGAGCAGCAAAAGAGGTGCCTAAAACCGCCTCCATAACCCGTTTCTTACCCAGCTCAATCTGTTTTGATATATGAACCTCTTCCTCCGAGGAAAGCAACTCATGATTCCCGATCTCTTTCAGATAGAGTCGAACCGGATCTGTCAATCCCTCGTTCATATCGTCATCATCACGATTGAGCAAACCCAGCTCTTCGGCAAAATCATAACCAGTATCGTCACTGACAATTTCAATCGACTGTTTACGCAGATAAACAATTAGATCATCGACATTCCAGGTTTCAGTAGACTCATCCGGCAAGATATCATTCAACTCGGAATAGGTAATATTCCCCTTCTCTTTAGCAACTGCGAGCAGCTCATCGATTCCTGCTAAATTTTCAACCACATCTTCAACCTTTTGCATGGGAAACGATCCTCCCTTTAATTTTAAGATAAATCCTGGTTTAATTTCTGCGGCTGCATTCTAATGGCCTGATAAAACGATAGAGGATCAACCACGGCACACAGCCCGGTGCGGGTGACAAACTTTACCGTACACTATTTAATTTCAACCAGGCCCTTCATTACTACATTACTGGTTATTTGGAAAAATTCCTTCTACAAATATATTTACTACATTTCTGACTGTTTTACAAAGATTATTTATAATAACACTGTCAGCCTCAGCAGTACTGACCGACAGGGAGCGGCGAGGACAGTGCTTGAGCTATGAGGAGAAAAATTCAGTTAAAGAGGTTCAGGCCTGATTTTCCTCCTGTTGTTTCATTCTAATCAGCTCATTAAGGAGGGCTTTTTGCCCGGAATTAAGCTTTCCGGAACTCTCAGAACCAGCCTGTTGACCGAGGGTCTGAACAGTCTGAGCCCGTTCATGGCGGTTAGCCTGTTTTTTTATCATTTCAGCAATCTTCTGTGGTTCAACTCCAGACAAGAACTCCTCAATGTGATCAGAGCTGAGCAGTTTGGCCAGATAAGCATGCTGCTCATGGGGGACAAAATTCAACCATCTTTTAGGGGTAAACTCCAGCTTCTCCTTCTTGATTTTAAACA
>PWOD01000114.1 GCA_003557545.1 bacterium
GCCGCCGCTCGCATGCGGCGGTAATCTTTACCGGCAGGACCATCTAAAATATTCTGGGTTGATGTATAGGCGTGAGTTGTGGTGACAACTCCCGATTCAACACCAAATTTTTCATGTAACACCTTAATAACAGGGGCCAGACAGTTAGTCGTACAGGATGCATTGCTGATAATATGATGCTGTTCGGGATCATACTCATCCTGGTTAACCCCAAGAACAACCGTCAGGTCAGGATCCTTGCCCGGTGCTGAGATTAGCACCTTTTTAGCTCCTGCTTCCAGATGTTTACCGGCTCCGGCACGATCACGGAAAACTCCGGTCGATTCAATCACAACGTCAACCCCGAGCTCTTCCCAGGGAAGCTCTGCGGGATCTTTGACCGACAGCAACTTTATCCGGCTGTCACCCACAACAAGTTCCTCACCATCCAGCTTCACACTGTCTCCATAGACACCATGTACTGAGTCATATTTAAATAGATGAGCCATCCGATCACGGGGCGCTATATCATTTATCGCGACCACCTGTCTCCCCTGATCAAGTGCGGCTCTAACTACCATCCGGCCAATCCGGCCAAAACCATTTACAGCAATTTTCGGTTGCATAAACTATCCCTCCAAAAAAAAATAAAAAAATTAAGAGTCCTCATCAAAAGATTCACGTACCATCCTTTTAAAAGCCTTCCCCGCCCGAAATTTAGGCACGCTGCGCTGGGGAATTGTAATATCCTTGTCATGATCACGGGGGTCAACTCCCCGACGACTTTTATGCCGACATACCTCAAAGGTTCCAAAACCATGAATCGAAACCCGGTTATCAGGATGTGTGCAGAGCTTATCAACCACCATGCCGAGCAGGCAGTCGATCGTTTCTTTGGCCTTCTGCCGGGTCATCCCCATGGTTACAGCCAGCGTATTCACCATTTCAGATTTTGTTAGTTTTCTCCCAGCCATCACAGCTCACCCGTCTTTCCAAAAGCTTGTATTTGCCCGCTAAACCAACTTTTAAGTTGATCAAAAATTTTACACAGATTTTACACAGCTTAATTATATGTAAAATACTGGAGATATTAAAGAATAAAATCAATTTTTTAGCCACTGGCGGGCAAAACTATCTTTAACACAGTTTTATAACAGTCGATAAACTGTCTGCCACAAGCCACTTCAGATCAAACCGAACAACCTGCAACCGGACCTCCAGAAATCTGTTTCAGAGCAGGCTGGAGACCATCCCCGCCTCAATATTCTGGGTCTGACCCAGAGTTGAAAGAGCAGCCTGAAGAAGTACCCGGTTCCGGGCCAGATCGGTCGACTCAGCAGCTATATCAGCATCGCGGATCCGGCTTTCAGCTGCCGTTAGATTTTCATCCTGAATACGTAAAAAATCAACCGCCCCTTCCAACCTGTTCTCCAGTGAACCAACACTGGCCCGTTCAGTCGAAACCTGGCTCAGGGCATTGGTCAAAACTTCCACAGCATCCTGGGCACCGGCGCCGCTGGTAACATCCAGCGCATCAATCCCCAGCTCTTCACTGTCCATTGCCGAAATATTGATCCCAATAAGATCATCCCGACCCGGTCCGGCATGAATGGCTAACGCTTCGTCATCTTCAGAAAAATCACCGGTTAACAGTGGCTGCCGGTTAAACTCCACGGTACCAACTGTCCGATCGATCTCCTCAACCAGCTGATCTATCTCCATCTGGATAGCCTGGCGCCCTACCGGCCCGGTGGGGTCGTTGGCCGCCTGGATTGAAAGTTCACGCATTCGCTGAAGGTTACCTTGAACCGATTCTATACCACCTTCAGCTGTCTGCAGGAGGGATAGCCCATCCTGAACATTATGCAGCGCCCGCTGAGTTCCCCGCAGACCGGATCGCATCGTTTCCGATATCGCCAGTCCCGCTACATCATCGGCTGCCCGGTTAATTCGCAAACTCGATGCTATCCGGGTCAATTGCTGGTTCATATTGTGCTCGGCAATTGTCATATGGCGGTGAGCAGAAAGGGCGTTTAAATTAGTATTTATCGACATTGAACACATGATCGACTCCTCCTTGATTTTTCAGTAAACTGTTTAACATCCCTGTTAACATATTATTTATACTACAAACAAAAGCAAAAAGCAAGCACTGGCTCCCCCCGTCGGACAATCAAACCTCTCTATTAACGAATAATCGCCAACTTGCCGGTTTTAATATCACCGGTAGAACGTTCTTCGATACGATAAATATAATATCCACTGCTGACCATATGGCCGGAGTTTGCCCGACCATCCCAGTGATAGGGATCACTCTGGGCCCGGGTGGAAAAAACCCGGGTTCCAGTTATTGTGTACAGCTCGATATCATAGGGTCCGGGATCAATTGAGTTGAACTCAAAAATTACATATCCCTCGCCCGTAGCTGCACGTCCATCATGCGGGCGGAAGGGATTAGGACCAACCACCGCATTTTCCAGTCCCCGACCACTTTTCCTGAAATGAACCACTATCAGCAGATCAGTGTCAACAGTCATTTGAACAACTGTATCGGAGCTAATCAGATCACCGGTCCAGCCGTTAAAATACCAGCCGTCAGCAGGCTCAGCTCTGAACTGCACTGTTTCGCCCGTAATAATCGTTCGGGGTTGATAATAACTATCCCCGTTCAGCTGAA
>PWOD01000044.1 GCA_003557545.1 bacterium
GATGGGTAGCGAACAGGAGCCTTTTGAAGGTGTGTTTGATGGTAACGGTCATACAATCAGTGGGCTGTATATCGATCGTCCTGACAGTGACCAGGTCGGCCTGTTTGGTTATATCGATCAGGGTTGTACGGTCTATGATCTTCAACTCTCTAATCTCAACATTACAGGTCGTGATCAGGTTGGTGGCCTGGCCGGGATTAATCATGGAGTAGTTGCCGGAGGTGAGCTGTCAGGATCGGTTTCAGGACGTTATGATGTTGGTGGTGCTATTGGAATAAATTATTCTGAAGCCCGTGAACTGTCCGCCTCGGTCAATCTTAATGGAACTGAAAATGTTGGAGGGGTGATTGGTAATAACCAGTATAAAGCCTCTGATCTCTTTGCTGATGGGACAGTTATCGGAACCGATAATGTCGGTGGTGCCGTTGGTTATCTCGCCGGTACCGGAACTATTTTAAACTCCTCGGCTGAAGGCCGGGTCTACGGCCAGACCCAGACCGGTGGTCTGCTCGGCTTTAACCATAGTGGTTATGTTAGAGGTTCTTCGGCCTATGGTGATGTGGGGACCAACTATGATTCTCTCGAAAAAATCGGTGGTCTGGTTGGTCTTAACTCCGGTTCGGTGGCTGAATCATATGCTGCCGGAGAGGTTAGAGGTCGCCGCTATATCGGTGGGCTCGTCGGTCGGAACCGGGATTCTGTCATGCGTTCCTCCGCCAGCGGTGTTGTCAGAGGGAACTACCGGGTTGGTGGCCTGGTTGGTCAGACCCGTGGTGGTGTGGTGGCCAAATCATCTGCCACCGGTAATGTTATTGGAATTGATCACGGCGATTGGCCGGCTAATACCCAATTGGGTGGATTGATTGGAGCGATTGGTTCCCGCGGTCGTGCCGAACAATCTTTCGCTACTGGAGATGTTCTGGGGCGTTCAGAAATTGGTGGACTGGTCGGACGTAATAGGTTTGGTGAGATATATGAGACCTACGCTCGTGGTGATGTTAACTGGCAGGGTGGAACCGCTGATATGAAGCATATCGGTGGACTGGTTGGCCGGCTTATGGGGGCTGAAATTCGTAATTCCTACTCCAACGGGCTGGTCTATGATGGTGTTCCTGAACGGCAGTCTGGCATTGGTGGACTGGTTGGAACCAGTGAAAACAGCTCGGTTAGAGGAAGTTACTGGGACCTTGAAACCTCTGGTCAGCGAACTACTGCCAATAACCAGGGAACTGGAAGAACCAGTGCTGATCTCCAGAATATCCATACTTTTGTTGATGGTCGCTGGAGTATCCAACTGGTTGTTGAAGAGCATAATGATGGCTATCCCTTCTTCCCCTGGGAAGTTGACTGGGCTGATCAGGATGATGATGAAATAGTCTGGTATGTCACCGATGAGGATTATCTCGATATCCTAAACGTTGTTGAAGAGATTGGTGATGATGTTTATACCTATCCCAACCCCTTCCGCAGTGATCAGGGATCAGTAGTATTTTTAGTTGTTCCTTATGAGTTTGGTGAAAGAGTTGAGCTTACAGTTTATACTGTTAATGGTCGTTTGGTTGATCAGCAGCAGCTGGATGTATTTAAAGGACGTATGGCCAGCTGGGAGCCGCGACTGGCCTCTGGCACCTATATCTATGTAATACAGGGAAATGGCAGAACTTCGACGGACAGGGTCACGATTATTCGTTAAAAAATCTTTAGAGAGGTTGATCTATTATGCGAAGAGTAACAGTTGTTTTGCTGGGGTTGGCGATACTTATTTTTGGATTTGGACCGGTTTATGGGTCTGATGGGACAGCGGCCGATTTTCTGCGAACTCAGGCTTCCCCCCGTCTGGGTGCTATGCGGACAAGCGTTGCCGTAACGCCTGATCTGTTTAATAACCCGGCCGGGCTCCATCAACTGCCCGATGGGGTGGCTGGTGTGGGTTATCAGTCGGGTGCTGGTGATTTTGATAATTACTCGGTAAGTTACCGTCATGCTATCCTTCCGGATATGACGCTGGCTGCCGGACTTCGTTATTTCGGTATTGAAGATGAAGAACGTCGTGAACCGGTAGGGGGTCAACCACAGTTTGGCAGCAGTTTCATCAACAGCGATATTGCCGCCGGACTTTATTTCAGCAGTCTGACCGATATACTGGAGCTGCCCAACCCGATCCATTATGGGGTTGGAATCAAGGGAATTTACAGTGAGCTGCACGACCACTCGGCGTCAGCCATGGCGATCGACCTCGGGCTGCTCTATGAGATTCCGGACTCTCCCTTCCGTGTAGGACTTACTGCCCATAATTTCGGTGGTAGCTTGACCTACATTAACGAATCGGAGGATCTGCCGGCTGAGCTTGCGATCGGTGGAGCTTACCAGACCATGCTGTATGACCGGCAGTTGATTGTCGGAACCGATATTGCCTGGGATGTCCATGATGATTTTTACACCTATGCTTTAGGCTTTGAGTATAATGTCTATGGTGGGTTTGATCTTCGCGCCGGTTACAGCGATGTGACCGATGGCGATCTGGACAGTAATATCTCCGCCGGATTTGGTTTTGTTTACGATAATATCACCCTTGACTATGCATTTACTCCGGGCGATGATATTGATGACGTAAACAACCTGTTCGTCAGCTTTCAGTTTTAA
>PWOD01000170.1 GCA_003557545.1 bacterium
AATCGGCAATTTCCGGACTTAGAAATACGGTCGATTCATAAACCTCATATTTTTCAAAGACGGACTCTCCCTGTTTTTCCTGTTTCGAACAGGCAGCGGTCACCATCACAATAAGCAGTATGAGTTTTAAGAATTGCATATCATCAAGCGTCTGTCCATTTTTTTTGTTGAAATTCCAATTTTTCTTCTGTTAATTATCTTATTAATCGGTACTACTGGATTATCGTTGTAGAAATATACTTCAATTGTGGTTTTTATTCGAGTGTGGTTTTGTAGGGGTGGTGCAACACTCTGAATCATATTGAAAATTTTATATAAAATCTCTGCAGCATCACTTTCATTCAAGAAGACTAAACTCAAGAACAATGCTGCATGCAGGAATTCCCGATACATGGCCTGCCTTAAACTCCATGGTAATGGATGATGAAAATCGGTTATGGATCTCCACAATAGTTGACGATAAACAGGTCTACGAATGGTGGATTCTTAACGAATTTGGAGAGTTGTTGGCTACATTCAGACGTCCACGGACTTGGGCAGTGCGTACCATTAAAAACGAGCGTTTGTATGTACAAGAAACGGATTTGGCAACCGGTATACAGCAGATTGTTGCATACCGGTTACAGTGGGGTAACTTGTGATCTCTCTTTTCAATAAATTTCAATCCTTTAATCTGAAACAGCTGAATAACTTGCTGAATCGGGATTTTGGTGGTGCAGCTATCCTGGCCTTTGGAGTTTTACTTTATTATCACCCACAGCTCGCATTTATAATTTTCCTGTGCATTGCAGCAATATTTACTCCCCTTATGATCGTCGTATTATTTAGAGAAAAACGTTACGGTTGGCTGATTTTCTTCTTTCTGTTTGTTTTAATTCCGAGTGGAATAAGTTATTCGTGGTTACAAAATTTCAGTATTCCAGGGTTGAACATGATTGCATATTCAGTCCCAATTGTCTTATTTCTTTTATACTGTTTTTTACTAAAAGTCTCAATTGCAGCAATTCAGGATGAGTAAAATTCAAAGACAAAATAAATTAATGCTCTCCATCAGCAAGTAATTGCATATGAAAATCTTAATCATGAAAATTCTTCTTTTGAACATCAAGTATTCAGCTTTAGGGATAGTCGTTTTCGCAGGCTTGATGATTTCAAGTTGTAAAAACGAAAACAACGACTTGTTTACTGTTCAGTGTGACAGTGAATTGAATATTCGCACTAAGGTTCCACTACAAGAAAGCTATCGCATTCCCAATTATTATAATATCCAGCTCGCACAAAATTATTTAATCATTGAACCATTTAATAGCCATCGTCTCTTTTTTTATGATTTGGAAGGAGAATTAATTCATGAAATCAATAAATACGGAAGTGGTCCCGGCGATTTTGGAATGAATGGCATAACATTAAACTATTCTGCCGGACAGTTGTACATCCACGATGGAACGAATGCTCGCTACACTATTTTGAATACAACAATGCCACCACAGAAAAATAATCTTGAACACCATCAATCAGCAGGCGAAAATACCTGGGGCATAATCAAAAATATTTATGACAATCATCTCTATGTAGCCGCCGATCTAAGAAGGCAAAGTAAAAATTATGCTGTAGTTTATCGTATCAATACTGATAACGACTCAATAACTGATACTCTTTATACACTATCAAACAAAGCAACAATAACGATTCCGGAAATTAATGCTGCATTTGTGACTCAAATGTTAAACCAACCGATAATCCTCCCGGACAGCCATTATATATATGTTTTTAATACTTCGGAAAATCAAATTCAGCGTTATGATGCTGATAATGACACACATTTACTTATAGATATTCCCTTTACCTGGCAACCTGCTTACGACCAATTATTAACTTGGGAATTGAGTCATTATGGGGGGGGATTCATTCGAGAAAGGCAAATTGAGCAATCAACTTGAGGATGTTCTACGCACACGCCCCGATGAACTTTCATGGTTTGATGACGTAATTATTCGGGAAGGTTCCTTCTGGTTCAGCCTTTTACCCGACAATGATTTCAAGAAGAAATTGTTACGATTTCATCCGCAGCAAGATAAGACAGAACTTATTTGCATTGACACATTATGGGATCCGATAACGTTCCACTTTCTTGGATTAAAAGGCGATCAGTATATATTCCTCAAAATTGATGAGGAGTATTTGGGATCTATCGTATTTGCTGAATTTTATTAGCCTCTTATGATGTGTCCGTTAAATTTGCTTACTATCTGGTTTTTAATTTCTTTTTGCTCAATATAATTGATTAGATTTTGTAACATTGCGAATAAAACTGAGTCAGACTCCCCATCTATACTGATCTGCTGGCTAAAATTAATTTAACTAATACAATGAATAATAATATTTTCATACTATTTCTTGCAACTTTTGTAATTACAAGCTGTTCTCCTAAGGATGACGTCAACCCCTTTTTTGAAAAAAAGCCGCAAGAAACATCGCATCGTGTCATCCAGAGTGATCTCATTATGCTGGATAGCTTGTCTCTTTATGATTTACATGGCATGAACAATCCGGGTTTATTAAACTACGATAGTGACTATTTATATGTTTTAGATTTTTCACCCCATAGGCTGTATATACTTGAAAAACCAAACTTCA
>PWOD01000206.1 GCA_003557545.1 bacterium
AAAAATGAGCCATCTGGTAAAAGAGCTGGGTCTGGAGGGGATCGACAAATCAAAGGTCTCCCGGCTAAATCAGCAGTTGGACGGCCGGGTTAACGCGTTTCAGCCCCGGTATTGTAAAGAGCATCTACTTCCTTCTGGCGAGAAAAAACACTTTTGAAGAAAGAACTGCGCGACATATTAAGCAGATGATCGGCAATATATTTTTCCACCCCGGTCGCACTTTCCACCAGAACCTCGTTATTACTATCTTCAATTTTAGCCTGGATGGTCTGGGTTTTTCCGCGCATTTTCCTGACCAGCCGGTAAGAATCCCCGGCAATTTCAAAATTCATTGCCACACTACATTCGGCCCCTGCGGCGGCGCCGTCATAACGTATTTCTTCTTTGCAAGTCCGGGCGGCGCCGGTGCCGTAAAAAGCCCATGCGATAGCCTCCAGCAGAGTTGATTTGCCCGAACCGTTGGGGCCGAGTATCCCCAGCAGACCGCGTGGGAACTGTAATTTCTGTTCCTCAAAACAACGAAAGTTTTTCAGCTCCAGTTTTCTTATTCTCATACTTCATCCTCCTCGCCCAGGGCGACAGAAAGGTAATGCTGACCCGTTTCAAGCAGACTCTCAGGATCTGATTCCTGGTCCGGATCAATATTTTCCAGATAATCGGCAAACTCCTGGTGCAGGTCCTTGAATTTCAGCGACCGCTCGCCGGTCATCTCTCCCTCGGGCCCGTAGAGGCGAATCCGGGATTCAAAAACTGTTTCCCGCAGCGGTTCAAACAGTTTCTCTTCCAGCAGAGAACGGACCGTTTCCTCAATACTGATAATACTAATCGCAATCATTGTGTCCTCAAGCTCATCCTCGGGGGGCAGTTCCTCGTCAATCTCCCGACACAAATCATCGGCGCTCTTACCGCTGGCATCTATTTCCTCAAGGCGAATGAACCGACGGGTTTTTAGGTGAACCGGTTTGACCTGGATATCTTCATCCAATTCTATCTCCAGAAAACCGGGCCGGTAGGCAGCCTCGTTGAATGAAAACCGTTCCAGTCCCCCGCTGTACCAACCACAGCAACCAATATCCAGCTTCATTCTTTTGTGATAATGCCCAAGAGCCACATAATCCATCTGGAGGTTGTCGAGCAAACTTTTTGAAATATAATGCTCGTTGAACTCACCGGAGTACACCTGGTCCTGAATCTGGCGAACTCCGGCGTGGAGAACAGCAATATTCCAGCGGGCATCTGAATCAGGTGACAGCTGGTTCAGCCGGTCCTGAAGCTGCTGCTGGGTGGATGCGTCGGAGACCGCATGAACTGCCATCTCCCCTATCCTCAGCGAACGATAGCCCCCGCCCGGCTGCTCGGCATCCGAAGTGACAGCATCTACCAGAGGAAAATTATCAAGCGACTGCATAATAGTGCCAGTAGTGGCAATTTTGGGAGTATCGTGATTGCCTGCAATAATAACGGTAGGAATATCATTCTCACAGAGACGACCGAACTGGGAGAATGCAACATTAACGGCCCTGTTTGTCGGTCGAACCGTATCAAAAAGATCTCCGGCATGAATCACAACATCAGGCCCAATCTCAAGTATCCTCTCCACGGCCTGCTTAAAAGCGTCATAGACATCCTGCTCGCGCTGGTTAATTCCCGTATTCTGATCTATTTTGTGAAACTCCCGGTACCCAAGATGGGTATCAGATAAATGTACAATTTTCATTCTACCGACTCCTTAGATAATCCTCTTTCAAGTATAACTGGAGTAATGATATATTTCATCTGATCGGAATAAAAGGTTGGGTACAAAAAATATTAATAAGTACTCATGCGGATCACCACAGTCACCGCTGGCTGTATCGATTAAGCAATAATCAGCCTCATACCTCGATTCATAATTGTCAACTATAAGCTTCTAAATACTGCTACTTAAGTTTGACATTAATCGCCCGCATAATCTCAGCATCCAATTCTTTTTTCTGCCTTTTGGCCGCTATTTTCTTAATGCTTCAAAATCCTCCAGCCAGGTTTTATGACTATTTAGAAGTTTATCGGGCAGGACTTTATAGTTGGGATTTACCAATTCAGGGTATTTCCTGAATTTAGCCATGAGAGCCTGATAAGTTTTTCAAGTTCTTTATCCAATCGATCAGCCAAACGAGAAAGATTTCCACACTTATATTATTCAGCGGGGTCAGAAACACTCCGCTCATCCATATTAAGCCATTCTAATCAGGTGTAACGTGTCGAATTGATCCCGGTTAATCTGTCGAATTAAGCCCGGTGATTCCCGCCAGCAAAGTGACAATTTAGAACTGCGAGAAAAGCCATCCACGTTATCAAACAACCGTCCCCCCTGACAAAAGATTCCATGTTCGGATAAAAATTATTTTGTGACTAAATTGTATCGTGAGAAATTATCTAATTTTCCACTTAATTTTTCAGGAACTTCTTTCCGAAAAACTATGTGAAGATCATGCGGATTGGAATTATCCAAAGTCTCTTCTGCTGTCGTCGCCGACAGATTCTCATAAACATGCTCGGGTGTAAGTACCCACATTGCACCAGTTGCAGGATCAACAATCAACCAACCAATCAGTCCGCCAAACACAACATTACCTGCTAGATACCA
>PWOD01000142.1 GCA_003557545.1 bacterium
CGGTGCAGGCCGTCAGGGCGGATATGGGGTTGTGGTCTGCATGGGAGCTGATCGGGTCGCCGTCCTTTAAGCTTGATGCGATCACATCGTCGCCATACTCCGCATCGGCCGTAAAATCGTGTGCGCTGCAGAAGTATTTATCCACAAATACGCCCGGCTGCTCGTCCCCGGCGTTGATGAACATCCGGTGCAGCGCATATCCGGCCGCTTCGGCCGCGGTTGTGTCCTCAAACGCGTGCATGCTCTCCACATGAATACTGTTGTCGCCGTAATCGCCGTATGTCGGGTTTTGATCGTGGCCTATCCTGTAATAAAACTTCGGGATATACACCATCTGGGATCCGTCCAGGTACTCATAGTTGCCATACGTCCCGGAAACCGGGTCCATCCCGGCCGGCAGAACGCTTTCCGGGCATTCGCCCACGCCAAACCCGGCCTCGCCGGCCACGCCGATATAGCCCTCGGCGTATGCCAGGGTGGTGAAGGTTTTTATTTCCCCGGCCGCACTGATTTCCGGGTTGAGTGTGTCCCACGCAATCATGCGGTACTCATACGTGGTATCCACATTAAGCACTGTCTCCGCCACAAAGTCCACGGCGCCCAAATCCGTTATAGACTGGGTGCCGATGTGTATCCACTCCTCGGCCCCGTCTTCCCGGTATTCAAACGCCACCCGCAGCGCGTCCATGTCGGTCATTCCAAACGCCAAAACCTCGCCGTTGAACGTAGCTCCCACCCCGGTAATGTCACTGGCCTCGTCTGTCTGAATATCCGGCGCCACGGCAGCTGCTTCTCCCGCCGGCGGGTCTATCCATGCAGTGTCAAAATCCTCCCCGGTCGTTTTTGACAGCACCTGGCCGGGCTCCCCGCCTTCGGGCACGCCCACGCCGTCCACCCCGTCGGTGCCGTCGGTGCCGTCCTGACCCTCAGCGGTCACTTCGGTGTCTGTCTCCCCGATAAACCAGTTTCCGTTTACTCCGATATGCGGGGAGGCACCGTCGGATCCAGCGCCCCCAAGCATCGATAGTGTTGTTTTCATATTATAATTCCCCTTTAATCTTTTTGTCTGGCCGCCGCCACGCGCGGCATATAGTCACCTGGCACCTATGCCTTACTCTCCCGCCGCACTACCGCGACTGGACCACATGCACCTCGCCCGCGGAGACCGCCCCGCCGGTCCGGACGATCAACGCCGCCGCCAGGCGCCTCACTCCTGAAAAGGTCCGGATGGTGTCGGCGGGTACCGGCGCCCCCGGTTCGTTTTCCGCCGCCCCGAAAAACAATTCCAGGTCCTCGCTGCTCTTGTTGATCACTTCCACGGTGTCGGCCAGGTCGTGGATCGGCACCGTCACATCCCCGGCGCCGCCGGCCTCGATTGCCGATACAGCCACCACCGGGTTATAGCGCGGGGCCTGGGCGATTTGCGTCAGGTTCGCAATGTCGTATATCCGGTGGGTTTCCACGGTGGCGCCCGGCATCACCGGGACCCTGCTGCCGTCCACGTTTTCTATCTGGACGGTCGTGTCGCCGTCGTTTCTGTAAGTGGGCATGCCTGATCCTCCTCGTTTTTTTGTGTTTGTAAATTCTATGCCGTAGGCACGGTAAACGAATCATTATGCAAAACATCGTTGTCGGAATCGATATATCCGTCCTTGGTCATTTTCAGCTGATGGATAGTGCCGGGCTTGAGCTCTCCCAGATGTATCCGGCCGGACGCGTTGGTTGTCCCGACGGATACACCGTCCAGATACACATGCACACCGGAAACCACCTCGCCGGAACAAAAATCTGACACCGACAAATCGTATGGCACCGGCTCCATCTCTGCATCTCGGGAATATCGCACCAGTGCGGACGCTTGCTGCTCGCCCGCCACCGCCACGACAATAACCTCCATTGCCTCATGCAGTCCCATATCCCAATTGTTTACCAGCAGCCGCAGCCGGGTCCCCATAACTGTATACTGGCACCGAAGCACCCCAACTGTGTCGCTTTGCAATGTCACTGTGCGTCCCTCAAACAAGGGCGACCCCCCGCTATGCCCCAGCCATTCCCAGCTAACACTGCCGTTGGGCGCAAACTGAAGCGAAGCGGAGCGGGTCATGGCGAAAGAAACATTTTCCACATGAACGTATGGGACATTCGACGCCTGCCTGGATATGCTGCCGGCGCTGGAACGATATGATGCTGACACGCCGGGCATCATTTTTAAGTATGCCGATTCGCCAGGCGCAAACACGCTTTTTTGCTGCCCATAAACCGAAATGTTATAATGATTGTCAAGTTCCAAGGCGATGCTGCGACTGCCAGGATCCCCGTCAATCAAACTGTCTTCATCTAACGATTGCCCAATAAACTGTAACCTCAAACTGGACTGCGGCTGTTCTTTATTCATGATGCATCTCGCCTTGCAACAATTAAATAATACCCAACATGTGAATATGGACCGGATAAGAATCAAAATCCCCCTGGCCAAAGCCCGCAGGCATGGTTACGCCGCTCAAGCTGTGCTTGGTGTAATCCGACTTGTAAATCAGCCGATACACACCGACGAGCGGATCATGCGGCCCGGTCGATTGTCTACTGCACTGGACTGTGTTGGGCCCCACGACGGTTATC
>PWOD01000085.1 GCA_003557545.1 bacterium
GGCTAAAGCTGGCCGTGCACTGCTTATCTCCATCAATAAACAGAGTTTTCAGCGGAGCGGTTCCGGAAAGGTCGCCCGCCCAGCTGGCGAAACTGTAGAAATTATCCGGGAGGGCCTCCAGAACAACCGTTTCCCCTCCCTGGACCTCCCGGGGTGCCAGATATGTTTCGCCATCAACCAGGACCACCCCTTCACCGGAGATATCCAGCTGCAGCATATAGGTATCGCCAAACCAGGCAGTAACCTGCCGGTCGGTTTCCAGATAGATTTCACTCTCGAGATCGGTATCAGCAAGATCACCGGTCCACTCGATAAAATACCAGTACTCCCCGGGAATCGCTGTCAGAGGCAGCGTCTCTCCCGGCTGCACAGCAAGCGGTTCAAGATAGGTTTCACCATCCACCAGGACTGTCCCCTGGCCAACCGTTTCCACCGTTAACAACAGCGTCTTATTCCAGATCGGATCGGTCTCACCGGTCAGATAGGGATAACCGTCATTTTTCTCCACACCGCTGGCCGCTATCTCCCAGCCGGCGTTAATATAGGTCTGGAGATTTTGCATATCGACAGTGGTCAGCCCTAACCCACCACCATCACTTTCTGTCTGCCCGGAGCTTTCTATATCCCAAAAACTATCGACAATCGAGCTAAACACATTGTGACCAACAAGCCCACCAACACGATCAACCCCGAATACCTGGCTTGTTGAATAAACTTTTTCAACTGAAGCTTCATAATTAAACCCGGTTATTCCTCCCACAGTTTCATTTCCATCAACAGAACCGCGTGCATAAAGGTTTTCCATTAAACCATCATTACGGCCAGCTAGCCCTCCAACCCTACGATCGCCGGTAACATCAGCAGTAACAGCCGATCTAATAATCGTTCCGGCATTACGTCCAATAAGTCCACCAACATCGCGATCACCGGTAACTTCCCCGGTTAAATAAAGATTGACAACAGTTGCATAATTATAACCAGCCAGACCTCCGGTATTGTTATCACCGGTAACATTGACTCGTTCAAGCACCAAATCTTGTAAAATTGCGGAGCTACCGGTCCGGGCGAAAAGCCCCACATCATCCATATCTGGTCGATTAATATTCAGATCATAAATGACCTGGTTCCCACCATCAAAGCGCCCGGTAAAAGTCTCACCTGCAATTCCCAGTGGAGACCAGCCAGCCCCTGAATTAGCAGCCGGTGCAGCCAAATCACTATATCCATCAGTCAACTCATCAAGCTGATTAATTAATATAAAACTTGAATCCATAAAACAGCGAACCCGGTTCAACTGATGCCAGTCAGATATTTCAAACGGGGCTGCTAAAGTCCCTGAACCATCAACAAAATCAGGAATAAATACTGCTGTCCCAGCTATATCAGCTTCAACCAGAATCGTTTTCTCCAACTGAGTTCCAGAAAGCTCCCCACTCCAGTTAGAGAATCTGTAACAATCGTTCATCTTCACTGCTTCCAAAATAACGGTTTCCCCGGCAGTTACAGTTAGTGGCTCCTGATATGTCTCACCAGCAACCAGCACCACTCCTTCTCCCACAATTTCCAGTTGCAAACTATGCTGTTTCCGAACAAAACTGGCCGTACACTGTTTGTCTCCATCAACAAACAGCTCAACTTCCGTATCGCTCCCCGTCAGATCTCCACTCCAATCAGCAAATGAATAATATTGGTCGGCCAGCCCGGTCAGGATAACCGTCTCTCCGGCATTCACGATCACCGGTCCGAGATAACTATCCCCATCAACCAGCACTGTTCCTTCCCCTACTGTGTTAACCGTTAAGCTATGAGTGTCACGGCGGAAGCTGGCCGTACACTGCTTGTCTCCATCAATAAACAGCTCAACTTCCGTATCGGTTCCCGTTAGATCTCCGCTCCAGTCAGCAAATGAATAATAATCAGCCGCCACTGCAGTCAGAATCAATGTGTCTCCGGCTCCTACAGACAACGGTTCAATATAACTATCACCATCCACCAGCACCATCCCGGAACCGACAATATTTATTGTCAAAATTCGACTGTCCTGCAGAAAAACAGCCGTGCACTGTTTATCACCATCAACAAACAGCTCAACTTCCGTATCACTCCCAGTCAGATCCCCGCTCCAGTCGGCAAATGAATAATAGTCTGCCGCCAGAGCGCTCAGCAGAACCGTCTCCCCGGCATTCACAGTCACCGGACCGAGATAACTGTCCCCGTCAACCAGCACCGTCCCTTGACCAACTATATTGACTGTTAAGCTGTGGGTATCGCGGCTGAAGCTGGCCGTGCACTGTTTGTTTCCATCAACAAACAGCTCAACTTCCGTATCACTCCCCGTCAGATCCCCACTCCAGTCGGCAAAGGAATAATAGTCGGCCGCCAGAGCGCTCAGCAGAACCGTCTCCCCGGCATTCACAGTCACCGGTCCGAGATAACTGTCCCCGTCAACCAGCACCGTTCCTTCTCCGGCTATATCGACTGTTAAGCTGTGGGTATCAAGGCTAAAGCTGGCCGTGCACTGCTTATCTCCATCAATAAACAGAGTTTTCAGCGGAGCGGTTCCGGAAAGGTCGCCCGCCCAGCTGGCGAAACTGTAGAA
>PWOD01000225.1 GCA_003557545.1 bacterium
CAACATTCGTTAAATCTTCAACAGTACTCCAATCGGTAGTATCACCACCCAAACCATATGCTTCTACATTAATAGGATTAACATTTGCTACCATAAAGGAAGTATCTAACCACCAATCAGGGTAAATCCAGTATTCCCCTGCTATACGTGGATGAATAGGATAGATGTTTGGTTCTTGATTCTCTCCATCTACCAACCAGTCCCAATTAAAATCACAGTACGTATCATCACATGAAGCAGCTTCTACTGTAAAATCACCTCCTAATGAAGTAAAATCTGCTACAATCTGATTAGTTTGTGGACTGTAGTTAATCTCATTATTTGTATCTACTCTGAAACGCACATTATTTGCATCACCTTCACCATAGAAGTTATAGTAGATTTCACTTGCGTGTTCCAAAGTATCTTCTCCATTTCTATCTAATGCAACCACTGTCATTTCATCATCAGGTTTCTCTGCTGCCTTAATACCGAATTCATAAGGCTTTGGCTCAAATTCTCCAACCTCCCTTATAACTTCATTAATAAGGGCGTATCTATTAGGAGTTTGAGTCACACCTCCAGCGATAGTAATCACAACTTCTTGTCCTGCTTGGAGTGTTTGTCCTTCTGCAACCTTCAATTCAATTGTCGTATTACCATGTCTAGGTTCTTGAGGACCCATATAGAATGGTTCCCATGTGCCTTTAACAGGAGTTTCAAAAACATCTGGAGAAACATTCCAATCAGCATCAACGTTCTTTAGATTGAAATCATCCTCAAGAACAATTGTTAATTCTCTCCCGGCTTCCATTGAGCCATCAAATCCTAAACCTGCAGAACCTACTTTGAAAGAAAGTTTTAAATCCTGAGAATCTGTAGAATCACGTAAAAGCTGCTCATCAACATCGTTTGTAACTCTCAAATCACTAATCGCATCACCGTAAACAGTTCCATGTACTTCTGAATAAAAGTAATTTATGAGTCCTGAAAAGTATGCATCACCGTCAACTTCTGACATAACAAAGTTCAAAAAGCTGTCTTCTAAAATCACATCACCATGTATATGAGAACCGACATTAGTGGAACCATCACCACTACCAGTACCCATAACATTTAAAGAGGTGTCTTCAATTTTGTATCCAGTAACATTACCTGTAATTGCAAGACCATTAAGCTGCATTCCATGCTGAAGCTCAATATCTCCAGCATATGTAAAATTCCAAAAAGCTAATCCTAAAGGTTCACCTACATAATTTATATTACCAGATAAAGTTGTGCCAACCATTTGTTCGGTTTCACCGTCGTATTCCTCAATACCAGA
The DNA here is from genome assembly GCA_003557545.1 of bacterium. Classification (GTDB taxonomy): domain Bacteria; phylum T1Sed10-126; class T1Sed10-126; order T1Sed10-126; family T1Sed10-126; genus PWOD01. Next base: position 1,304 of record PWOD01000225.1, read on the forward strand.
GATAGAAACCATATCGTGCCCCATACCTTCAAAACCACCTTCTCCTCTAGCATAGAAAGTAATATCTTCAGTATATGTACCAGCTTCAACAATACTTATAGTATCACCAGGCTTAGCAACTTCTAGAGCATCGGAAATTGTTTCAAAGTCTGCTCCGATTTCAGGACTTGCAGCTACTGTATGCTCCTGAGGCTCTAAAGCAATCAAGGTAAGACGCTCTAATGGAGCTCCCTCGTCTGTTCTTTCAATCCAAAAAATTACTTGGTCATCAGCTGACTGTAGTTCAGTGGTTAGATAAGCTTCATAAAAGGTTAAATCGCCAGAACCACAGCAGACAGAATCAAAATCCCAATTAGAATCAGCAATAGGTTCGCCAACAAGTTCTTCTTGAGTACCAGTATATACATTTGCGACTGCTCCTAGACCACGATCCATATAGTGAACGTGATCCCCTGCTAAATATAAATAATAGTAATCGTAATCAACATGACCAGAAGAATACATTTGCACTTCAACCGTCTTAGGTCCACTAACTTCTACAACTCCATGCGTGTTTTGATAGCCAACTTTAGAAACATTATAGAAAACTTCTCCCGCAGCTAATTTAATATCCACAGTTCCCGATTCATCGGTAACTCCAAAACCAAAACCTGCATTAATCTGAGCACCCTCTATTGGTTCATCATTCTGACATACAACTTCGAAAGTTACGGAATGTCCAATAAGCAACTGAAAGGTAACATCAAGAGTATTTGAAACATCGCTAACAGTCACAGTCATCGGACCAGGATCTTGTAAATAATCAGCTGTCATTGCACTAACCAAAGTTGGACCATCACCATCCTCCTCCCAGTTACTACCCTTTAACGTTCCTTCTGCATTCCACTTATATGTTGTTTCATCATATTCTATCTCTTCAATCGTTGAATCATCCTGCCTATGAAGAGCCCCTAAATAACGAGCAACATCATTAATCGCAGGATTATCAGGATGATCTTGGTCAAATTCCTCTTGTGTATAAACTCCTGTATAGGTATTAGGATCTGAAGTAAACGATACATCTCCGTACTCATATGGTGGATCGTACTCATAATATAGAGCCGACTCTACTTCTGATTGCAAAGTATTACCTCCAGCAAAAACCATGGTCGCCGGCAAAATACTGTTAACCAGCAAGGCAAACACAAGCAAATAACTAAAAAAAACTTTGGAATATTTCCGCATGTTAATTAATTTAACAATTTAATTTTGAACACAACCATTTTACTCAATTAAAAAAAC
>PWOD01000148.1 GCA_003557545.1 bacterium
AAGAATCCAGCGTTTGTAGAAACCGTGACCGTTCAGACAACGATTTCCATCCAGGCAAAAAGGACATTCTTCCGGTGGAGGAAAATAATTATTTTTGCCTAAAGCAGCATATTCATTTGCAGTCTGATTAAAATCACGTAAAATAATGATGGTTTTGGTTTGGGTCGGCCTATGGTTCATAAGGCCTATAATGGCCGACCCTTCCTTTCTTTTATTTTAAACCAATCATATTTTTCCTTCAGGTAAGCATAATACTTTTTTAATTAGATGTGAATTGTCACTTTACCAGCGGGGATTCACGGGCTTAACTCGAAAAGTTCACCGGAATCAATTCGAGACGTTACAGTAGAGGTTGATTCGAGAGATAATGAAGGCGCGACACCTTTTTTGTTATCACAATATGTTCGAGTGCACGATAAACTGGTGAATGCAGGAGCAGATGTGAATGCTCAAACTTATTTTGGCCGAGGAATTCTAGAATTCTATGAAGGAAAGCTTGTAGGACGCTGGCTGGAAGAGTTTATCCGGTTTGGAGTTGATCTTAATCGTCGAACCAGAGATGGCGACCCCGCCTTTTTTAAATTATTTTTTAGATTTTCGCACTCAAGTATAGATGGTTTTATAGATGGTTTGAAAATAATTTTTAGAAACGGCGGAGAGGTACGATTACGTGATAGAAATGGGAAAACCATTTTACACAGAGTTTGTGAACCAGGGGAGCAGAATTTTTATTCTGTACAACCCAATTTTGTTCGAATAATCGAGGTTATAATTGAATCTGGTGGAGAAATTAATCCTCAAGATGTGGATGGCAAGACACCATTAATGGTTCTGGTAAATCAGGTAAATCAACTTAAGGAGAAAGGTGTGCATTTATTAGAAGGTGTGAAGTTATTATTAGAAAATGGTGCTGATCCAAAATTAACTGATAAACAGGGAAGAGAAGCCCTGGATTTCATTGAGGAATCAGAAATAAAAGAACTCTTAAATCAGTACTTCGCCTATTTTTTGGCCTCTAGTTACTTTGTTTCCTTTTTCTAAATAAGCCTTTGCTAAATTAGCTATTAGTATCTGATAAAAGTCCGAGCCTGCAATTTTTATTTCCCACGCTCGAAAATAAAATTTCCTGATTCATCCCCGTGAAAGTTCCTAAATAATATGTCGTATATCAGGAATTTCTAATATGTTTCCATATGACATTGCATTATTTTTTTCGAGAGTCCATGATTGAAAGTTGAAAGCAGGAAAAGTTTGAATGGAAAATTCTACTATAGCTTTAGGAAAGGGAATATTGTAAGATCCTCGTTCCCCAAAATGTGCTTGGTAATTAAAAAAACGGGAGCCAGATAAAATCCTGATATTGTCCATCTATTTTTAGCTTTTGATCCTTGCCCATCGATCGTAGTTCTGCGCCTCTCGTCTGCTGTATCTGAATCTCCCACTTTATCATCTCCTTCTTAAAAATATTTGGTAAAATGAGATATGCTTGTATTGCGGCCGGATAAGATAGATACAGTTATGCAACAATCGGGCTCGCCGCGCTGGTGGTTTATTTAAAATATGCAATCTTCAGTGGAGGTGACAGCCATGCTCGAAAACAGGACAGCAGAAAAATGGCATGCGCTTGCTGGCGAGCAAGCGCCGGAAAAATTGAAGAGCAGCAAAGACGGTTTGAGCTGGGAGGAGGCCGCTCGCCGGCTTGAAAAGATCGGCCCGAATAAACTTCCTGAGGCGGAAAAAGAGAGCATCCTCCTGCGCTTCCTATCCCATTTCAATGACATCCTTATCTATATTCTAATTATTGCCGGTCTTGCCACCGCACTGATGGGCCACTGGATTGATACCTGGGTTATTCTCGCTGTTGTTATCATCAATGCTCTGATTGGGTTTGTCCAGGAGGAGAAAGCTGAAAAAGCCCTGGAAAGTATCAAACATATGTTATCACCCTCGGCGTTGGTTATTCGCGCCGGTCAAAAAGAAGAAATTGAAGCTCATAATCTCGTCCCCGGCGATATAGTAAGGCTCAGTTCTGGCGATAAAGTTCCCGCTGATATGCGTCTGCTCGAAACCCATAGTTTTCAGGTCGAGGAATCCTCGCTGACCGGCGAGACCGAAACTGTAACCAAGCAGAGCGAAGCGGTAGATGAAAAATCTGCCCTCGCTGACCGTAAATCGATGCTTTATTCCGGCACCATAGTTCGCCACGGGACTGCGGTCGGTCTGGTTACCGCCACCGCCAGCGATTCTGAACTGGGAAAAATAAACAGGATGATTTCCGAAGCTGAAGAAATAACCACCCCGCTGATTAAAAAAATTAACAGTTTCGGCAAAGCGCTTTCGGCTGTGATTGTTGCCACCGCCGCTCTCTTTTTTCTGATCGGTTATTTCGGTCGCGGATTCGAAATGGGGGAGACGGTGATGATGGTGATCGGTATTGCTGTTGCTGCTATTCCCGAGGGTTTGCCGGCCATACTGACAATTACCCTGGCAATCGGTGTCCAGCGCATGGCCGCCCGTAACGCAATTATCAGGAAACTGCCCTCCGTGGAAACTCTCGGTTCGGTTACCGTAATCTGTTCCGATAAAACTGGCACCCTGACGCGCAATGAAATGACTGCCGAGGCCGTTTATACCGCCGGGCAGGACTATCAGGTCGAGGGCGGCGGGTATGCTCCCCAGGGTGAAATAAAAAAAGCCGGGTCCGCAGTCGACCTTAATGAGGAGCCGCTATTAAATTACCTTTTGCACTCGAATCTGCTCTGTAACGATACTGAACTGAGTCAAGACGAAACCGGAAACTGGGAAATAAAAGGTTCACCAACCGAAGGCGCTCTGAAAGCACTGGCTCTTAAAGCCGGGCTGGCCCCCGAAGGAGCGCGGCGTCTCGAGGAGCTGCCTTTTGAATCAGAATACAAATACATGGCTGTTTTAAATGAGGTCCAGCTCGACGGGGAAGAGCCGGCCCGCTATATATTTGTAAACGGCGCCCCCGACCGCCTCCTGAATATGGCCTCCACTCAGTTGGGACCCGACGGGCCCCGGGATTTGGACAGGGATTACTGGGATGAAAAAATAGAACAATCCGCTGCCCGCGGTCACCGCGTCCTCGGTTCGGCGTTTTGTCGCGTTGATTCGGACAAAGATGATCTCAACCGCGCTGATCTCAAAGAGGGACTGCAGTTTTTAGGATTGGTTGGCATTATGGATCCGCCCCGCCCGCAAGCCATAGAAGCGATCGCCGAGTGTAAAGAGGCGGGGATTAAGGTGAAGATGATCACCGGAGATCACGCGGCCACGGCTGCAACTATCGGGCGGGAAATAGGTATCAGCCAGCAAGTAAAAGTTATCACCGGGGAACAACTGGAAGAAATGGACGATGCCGGGTTGATCGAAGCTGTCCGCGATTATGATATTTTCGCTCGCACCAGTCCCGAACATAAACTGCGCCTCGTTAAAGCTCTGCAGGCTCAAGATGAAATTTGTGCCATGACCGGAGACGGAGTTAATGACGCCCCGGCCCTCAAACAGGCCGATATCGGAATTGCCATGGGAATCAAAGGCACGGAGGTAACGAAAGAATCGGCCGGTATGGTTCTGCTCGACGATAATTTTACCTCAATTGTTAATGCAGTCGAGGAGGGGAGGACTATCTTCGATAATATCCAGAAGACACTATTCTTCCTGCTGCCGACCAACGGGGCCGAGGCTTTGATGCTGATGATCGGTATCCTGCTGGGAACAGCCATGGTAATCACACCGGTTCAGATCCTCTGGGTAAACATGGTAACCGCCGTCACACTCGCGCTGGCCCTGTCCTTTGAACCGATGGAAAAAAACACGATGAAACTCCCGCCACGCGATCCCAAGCAATCTATCCTGAGCCGCCGCTTTGCCGGCCGCTTCACTTTTGTTTCAGTGCTTATCGGTGCTCTTTGTTTTCTAGTTTTTCTCTACCTGAGAGGTATAGGTTACGAACTCGAACTCGCCCGGACGATTACCGTCAACTGCCTGGTGTTCACCCAGCTGTTCTACCTCTTCAACAGCCGTAAAATCCATGAACCGGCCCTCGGCAAAGATTTCTTCGACAATCCAATAGTTTTTGCCGTCAGCGCAATACTGATAATTCTCCAGCTCGGTTTTACCTATATCCCCTTCATGAATACCCTTTTCGAGACCAGAGCAATGCCACCCACCTACTGGATCTACCCCCTGGCCCTGGGCCTGTTGGTTTTCACCCTAATAGAAACAAAAAAATATATCTTCAAAGAAGAAGTAATCCTCTAAGCGGGCCCCCACGGCCAAGCCGGCAAGTCTCGATCATAGACTTTCGATCTTTGACTATCCTAATCTTGCGATACTTTTTTATTTTTAAAACTTACAACTTTCAAACTCCGTCCCCGTTAGATCCCCGTTAGATTAGATATAAGCCACCGGTGACCGTTCCGTCAAACTGTTGAAAATCCCGGTTAGTCAATAGTCAAACTCCGTCCCCAGGGGAACTATTGATCTTTGACCTTCGGCGGTTTGATTTTTCCTAATCTCCCTTTCGCCTTTTAATGGTTCTCGGCGCTTCTCCTTGACTTTCTTGTTACAAATGTGTTACATTATTAGCAGGTGATAACAATGGTAGAAACAGCAAAGAGAATCAATTTGTCCCTGTCGGAAGAAAAATATCAACTTCTCAAGGAGCTGGCTGAGGAAAAAGGCTGCTCGATGGCGGGATTGGTTGAAGACTTTATGGATGTTGGTCTGGAGTTATTTGAGGACATAGGTCTTTCTGAAATGGCCGAAAAACGGATACAAGAGGACCCGGAGCAGTGGTTGAGTCTTGACGAGATATGAAGTCAGGGTTCATTCCGGGGTAAAAAAGGACATTTCCCGGATCGACCCGCCGGTCTGGAAACGTATCAAAAAACAGATAAATCACCGCCTGACTGCAAAACCGGAATACTTCGGCAGCCCTCTGCGCGGCACATTAAAAGGGTTGTGGAAATTCAGGGTAGGGGACTACCGGGCGGTCTATAAGATAGACGAACAACAAAAGCAAATAAGCATCCTCCTGATAGCCCACCGAAAAGACCCCTACAGCAAAGTAACCCGCCGCCTCCAGTAAACACAGCCGTTTTATCCCTCTCCCGCTCCACGCCCCCAGCAATTCACTCAAATTCAGAGGGTTAAACCCAGGTTCCTGGTTTTGCCCCTTTTCCCCGACTTTGATTTTGACTATCGACCCTTGATCGGTTTGATTTTTTTAATCTCCTTTTCGCCTAAAAAAAAGTTGTTTTTTCCGGTTATTTGTTTTATATTGTTTGTAGTTCGCAAACAGCGAACAAAATAGTCAAAGGATAGATTTTTATGTTAAAACCACAGGATGTTGTTGTTTGTCTGAAGGTTCAAGTTTCAAAAAAACGTGGCTGGACCTATCGAAGTTTGGCCAAAGAACTGGATATGAGTCATTCTGAAGTTTATCAGGCTTTGCAGAGAGCAGCGTATGCCGGTATTTACAGCAGTGAAAGTCGGGTAATACTGGCCGAACCTTTTTTGAAAATGCTCAGGGGATTACGATACATTTTCTATGCAAAACCTGGGCGACTGGTTCGGGGGATACCGACCGCGCATTCGGGTCCGCCGCTGAACAATGAAATCATGGCCGGGGATGAAGATGTATATGTCTGGGCTGATCCCGAAGGAGCTGTCCGCGGGCAGGAGATTAAACCATTATATTCTTCTGTACCCCGGGCGGTGAAAAACGAGCAGTGCCTCTATGAATGGTTAAATCTTGTTGAGGCTATTCGTGTCGGCCGCCCACGTGAGCAGAAACTCGCCATTGAAATATGTGAGAAGCGTTTTAAGACTGCTGAGATGCAAGGAAACTGATGCACCCCTCCCTTGAGAAGCTTATAAAAGCTCATCGAGTATTGAAAAAATTGGATCTAAAAGTCACATATGTGGGGGGAACTGTTATACCTTTTTATATGAAGGATACAGCCGCAGAAAAACCGCGACCGACGCTGGATGTTGATACAGTTGTTAAAATAACAACTTACGAAGAATATGTCAGGATTGAGCAAAAATTACGTTTGATTGGTTTGCAACCATCCCTGGCCCCGGATGCTCCTGTTTGCCGCTGGAAGTATGATGATTTAGAAATAGACGTTATGCCAGCCCGAGGTGATTTTTTTGGATTTTCTAATCAGTGGTATGAGGAAGGTATTGCTCATGCCGTTAAAAAAGATCTTACTGAAAAACTGACTATTCAGGTGTTCAGCCCGGTCTATCTTTTTGCTGACAAAATTAATACATTTCTTGATCGAGGAAGTGGAGATTACTACGCTAGTTATGATTTTGAGGATATTATCCGTCTTGTTGATGGTTATCCGGATCTTATTTCAGAAATAAAAAGTGCGCTTCCAGAGGTAAAAAAATATATTAAAAATTGGGTGGAAAATCTTCTGAATCAACCACGAGGTCGAGATTATCTGGCTGCTCATGTTATACAACAGGGAAGAGCTGAGGTATTACAGAAACGTTTAAAGAAAATATTTGATTGATTTAAAGTTTTGATTTGTTATGGAACATTTATTTTTGGTTTTTAACTCTTAACTATCGACTATTACCAGGGACGGGGGTTGATTATTGACTAACTGCAGCGTGGTTGGTTCAAATAACGGGAAAAGTATCATGGTAGGATTGTTAGCGCACCATAAATGAATTCTGATAACCCGGTTGTGCGATAATGCCAGCGAGTTGTCAAGCGACAATAAAATTCCACACCGAATGCGATAATGTATTAGCATGACGGACTGCCATCATTTCATTTGTTAAAAGGAAAGAGTTTTGGGAGTAGGATTATTCTTTGGAGCGTGACTATACGTAAAATCCCGATCTAACAGGTATTTTCCATTTATTGCTTAACTTTCGTTGGAAATGAAATTACTTTTGTTTATGGCAAACTAAAAAATCCGGAAAGTGGCATCGTTAAGGGAAAGCCTTAAACGTTCTCATAAGCATAAAGTTGCGGTGGAAAAGTTATTCTAAAACGGGTGGTTTTCAGAGCTGTGTGTGCTTTTTCATAGTGGACAGTGTAAGCGGGGTATGATATCTTTTTGTTACAAAACATTGGTAGTCATAAATAACTACCGAGGAAATGTAACAAGGTGATTTTCATGGCTAAAGACAAAATGACGGCTATTCTGGAACTTGCCGAAGCCAAGGGGATACTGCGTCCAAAGGATGTCCAGGAGGAAGGTCTGCCCCGGCAGTATGTGTATCGTCTGTATGAGCAGGGAAAACTCGATAAAATTAGCCGAGGTCTTTACAAGCTCCCCGAAAAGCAGTTTTCGATGAGCGATACACAGCTTGAAGCTTGTAAGAGAATAACGCACGGGGTGCTGTGTCTGAAAACGGCTCTTCGATTTCACGATATGACTACTCAGAACCCGCATAAGATCTGGATGGCCATTGATGTTAAGGCCTGGGAGCCGGAAGTGGACCTGCCGATGAAATATATCAGGATGTCGGGCGAATCTTTCGAGAGTGGGATTGAAGAACACAAGGTTGATAAGATTCCGGTTCGGGTGTACAGTGCGGCTAAGACGGTGGCTGACTGTTTTAAATTTCGCAGTAAAATTGGACTTGAGGTCTGTCTGGATGCTCTGCGGGATTTTCGGTTCCAGAATATAGGAACTATGGACGATATCTGGAAATACGCAAAAATTAACCGGGTGCTGAATGTCATGCGCCCTTACATGGAAGCTCAAAGATGAGCCGGGCTGTCGACCTCGCCACGGTCCAGTCTATCCGGGACCGGCTGAAAAATATAGCCCGTGCGAATGACGAGGATTTTAATCATGTTGTGGTCCGTTATGGTCTTGAAAGGATGTTGTACCGGTTATCGAAATCTGAGCATAGTGATCAATTTGTGTTAAAAGGGGCCACGCTGTTTTTATACTGGCAGGGGGAACCACACCGACCCACAATTGATGCTGATTTTACGGCTATCGCAGAAATGGGTATAGAGGAATTGGAAAAAATCGTTAAGAACCTATGCAACCTTGAGATTGATTCGGAAGACGGTGTGATTTTTCTTACTGAAACGATAGAAGGTAAAAAAATTCGGGAGGGCAGGGCCTATGAGGGAATTCGGGTAAATCTGAAAGCTCTGCTCGGAACACAGGAGTTCGGAGTCCAATTGGACGTTGGCTTTGGGGACTCAATGGTTCCTGCTCCCGAAGAAATCGATTATCCTGTTCTGCTGGATTTTCCGTCCCCCCGGCTGAAGGCCTACCAGAAAGAGACCATAATTTCTGAAAAGTTTCAGAACATGATTGAGATGGGCTTGGTTAACAGCCGTGTAAAGGATTTTTACGATATTTGGTTCCTTTGTAAAAACTTTGAATTCGATGGACTGGAACTCCAGGACGCATTTACGGGGACGTTTAAACGGAGAAAAACGGCGGTGCCCGAGGTTATCCCGCTATCCCTTACGGATGAAATGGACCAGGACGAAGTTATGCGTACTCGCTGGACCGTGTTTCTTAATGATCTTGGTTTGAGAGGGGAAGACCTACCTTTAATTGATGTGATTAACCAGATACGATCATTTGTAATGCCTGTTTCAAGGTCAATTCATAAAAAAGAAGAGTTCGATAAAATTTGGAAACCGGATAAAGGCTGGATTTAGTGGTAAGTTTCTATCCGTAAGTGGCAACCGAACCGGTTGTTAAGTTGTCAAGTTATGGGAGAAAGCGGAATGAAGATGTAAACCGTTAAAAACCTGAAAATTAGCCTGAATAGTCATTTAGGAAAATTAAAAAAATCACCACAAGGTGCGCTGGCTATGCAAAATATTTTGCGGCAAACTAAAAACCTGGAAAGTGGCAATCTAAAATTGGTAAGGGGAAATTTGCCGGGGGATGGTAATTTGGACATAAAAAAGGTTATGGATAAATATCCTGTGGAGGATTGGTTATGCTATTGAGTGGCGGGAAAGCAGCATGAACAGTCCGGGATCTTTTGGGTGTCAAACTTTTTTATAGGCGCGCAGCTATGTCATATGCATAAGGATAATGGGCTTTTATTATGCGTTTTCTGGCTTTTTTTCGATTGTATTTAATGCTTCTAAATTTTACGGCCTGTGTTTCTTCATTGAGAAGAGCATAGCGTGCAGTCCTTAAATGATCTCTAGGCTGTCCGACGCTTCCGGGGTTGATAAGAGAGTTTGAATTTTCCAAAGGGAACCAAATGTCATAATTTAGTTTCTTGGTATATCCAATCCTTGGGACATGTGTATGTCCTACGCATATGAATGTCGGTTTGTTTCCATTGTATTTTTCGGATGTTTGAACAGTATTAATTGCTTTTTTGACATCTCGCTTATAAAAAATATAATCCGATGTGTGTTTGATATCATTGGGGCTTAAACCAGGGCGCGGAGAGCCATGCGCCAGAATAAGGTTAAATGTAGGTTTGTTAATTTCTTTCAGAGTGTTTAAACTCTTGAGAAAAGCGATGTTCTCCGGTTCTATTTGTTTCTTTGCCCATTCAACGCCAGATATACCCTGATAATTAAAATAGTTGTCGTAATCTACGAAATCTAATACTGCAGCATCATGATTTCCCATGATAGATTCTATTTGTTTTTTCCTGATAAAATCTATTACTTCATTAGGGCTTGCGTTGTATCCGACTAAATCACCCAAACAGATTATTCTGGCATCACGATGATTCTTTTTGATGTCAGCATAAACTGCCTTGAGAGCATCTATGTTGCTATGGATATCGCCAATAAGTGCGTACATTTTAAAGGCTCCTTTGATGTTCAAGGATGCCGCTCTGAGTTCGGATTTTCGTCGATGACCCTTTGATGCGAGGTTTGAGCCTCCTGATCCGGGATTTTGGGACAAGTTTCTAATAAAATAGTTTATCAGATTATTTTGTGGGATTAGATTTATCATTTATAACTACATGTAGTTTTAGGGCAGCGGGTGGGATCGGGAAGTGTACATAAAAAAAGCGACCCTCAGGTCGCTTGATTGCCTCTTTTTTATTAACGCTATTTATTAGAATAGCAATTGTTGGGTGATGAGTTCAAGGATAAAATTTATTTTGTGCGCACAAAAATTTTACTGTGATTAGTGGGGATGGAGTTTGATATTAGAAATTTTGTCAGTTTATATTCGTGGATTTTGGAAACAATAAAATTCAATTGCAAGATTTATTGTTTATTATTCTGTGAGCGCCTATAATTGAAATACTATTAAAACTATTAAAGAATTAAAAAATAATTTCTTGTGTAGTTGTTCGAGCCTTACCCACATTTTTATCCAATTATTTGCTCATCATC
>PWOD01000143.1 GCA_003557545.1 bacterium
CCAGGGTAGATACTCCCTCTGTTCCATGGGTATCAATGGGAATGCCACGTCCATGATCTTCAACACCGATCCAGCCCTCTTTCATCAGAACAACCTTGATCCTGTCTCCATACCCGATTCCCGCTTCGTCTACTGCGTTGTCTATCAACTCCCAGATCAGATGGTGAATACCATCCGGTCCGGTTGTCCCGATATACATGGCGGGACGTTTACGAACATGTTCAAGATCCTTTAAAACCTCAATATTTTTTCCTGTATACTCCGCGCTCATCTACAATCACTCCATCATTTTGATCGGCAATTAAGCCGGGCATTATCGCCAGCAATTAACTGTTAAATGATATAATTTCATCTTTCTCTTTTTAAACTTTTCCCCTGGCTGCTATGAATTATCGACAGATTGGCCGAAAAATCAAACCTTCCTATAGAATCCATCGCTGGCTCCCGGAATGATTGCTCCCGTATACAGCAGACCGGTTTCTTGTTATTATCTTACCGGCTGTTATAACTGGTGGTGGCCTGACTGGAGGACCGACTGATGGGATTTTTTCCTGCCAGCGGTTAATTTGCACTGTTTTATTGCAGTCAGTTTTATAACCAGAGGAACCACTATTATTTTAGCTCATGATTTGTTGTAGTTCCAGATTCTCTTCTCTGGTTTTACCTGAAATTTTTGGTAAAGTGATAGGATTGAGGTTGAAACTGTGCTGTAATTGGAGAAATTTTGGGAGCTTCACAGTCGGATTAGTCTATTCAGTTGCGGATGGTTTGATGGTATTATTATATCTATGAGGTGAGTAATGTTATGACAACAATTAAGCGGCAGACTCTGTCAGTTCTGGTAGAAAATAGATCAGGTGTTCTGGCCAGGGTGGCAGGGCTTTTTAGTGGTCGTGGTTTTAATATAGCATCCCTGACGGTGGGTGAAACCGAAGACCCCGAGCTGTCCCGGATGACAATTGTGGTTGAGGCTGACCACAGGATGCTTGAACAGGTTGTTAAACAGCTGCGGAAAATTATTGAAACCGTTAAGGTGGAAGATTTTTCCTGCCGACCCTTTGTCAGCTCGGAGCTGTTGATGGTTAAGGTGGCGGCGACTGCGTCACAGCGGTCGGAAGTTATGGATTTGGTTAATATTTTCAATGGTAAAGTGGTCGACATAGATACGGCATCTTTGACAATTCGGTTTGTCGGTGAGACGGTACTGCTTGATGACCTGGTCGAGGTTCTGCGTCCTTATGGGCTGAAAGAACTGGCCCGCACCGGAACAGTGGCTATGGCCCGCGAATCTAAAACCCGCTCTGCCGGAGAGTAAAATTAAACTTATGTATTGTTATCAATCTTTTGGAGGTAGATTTTAAATGGTGGAAGTTTATTATGACGATGATGTGGATTTAAAACAGCTGGAATCAACTACGGTGGCTGTGATTGGTTATGGCAGCCAGGGGCATGCCCATGCGAAAAATTTAAGAGATAGTGGTATCGATGTTCTGGTGGCCGAGGTTGAGGGTACAGAAAATTACCGGCTGGCTGTCAAAGATGGATTTGAGCCAGTTACTGCCCGTGAAGCAGCAAATCGTGCTGAACTGATTGCTATGCTGGTGCCGGATGAGGTCCAGCGAACCGTTTATCAGCAGGAGATAGAGCCTGAACTGGCAGCGGGGGATACTCTGCTGTTCGGCCATGGTTTTAATATACGCTATTATCAGATTGAAGCTCCGGATAAGGTCGATGTTGTGCTGGTGGCTCCGAAGGGTCCGGGACATGTTGTGCGCTCAATGTATGAAGAAGGTATCGGTGTTCCAAATCTTGTGGCAGTCGAACAGGATGCCACCGGCCAGGCGCTACAAACGGCGCTGGCTTATTCTAAGGGGATAGGTGGCACCATGGCCGGCACTATTAAAACCACCTTCGAAGAGGAGACAGAGACCGACCTGTTTGGTGAACAGGTAATTCTTTGTGGTGGTTTGACCCATCTGATCAAGGCGGCATATGAGACTTTGACCGATGCCGGCTATCAGCCTGAAGTCGCCTATTTTGAATGTCTGCATGAACTGAAATTGATCATCGATTTAATCTATGAATCAGGTATCCAGGGAATGCGTTATTCGATCAGTGATACGGCTGAGTATGGTGATTTAACCCGGGGCCCGCGGATTGTTACTGAGCAGACCCGTGAGGAGATGCGAAAAATTCTTGGTGAGATTCAGTCCGGTGAGTTTGCTCGGGAATGGTTAAATGAAAACCATACGGGACGGCCTGTATTTAAGTCTTTGCGGGAGTTTCATGCCAGTCACCCGATCGAGGCGGTTGGTCGTAAAATCAGGGGAATGATGGACTGGTTGAAGGACCGGTTTGCTGATGTTGAATAAAGCCCCGGTTCGATTTTGAACCGTACTATTTAAATGAAAGTCCGTCCGGAATTTTTACCCTGGGCAGCCGGTACTGCTATTCCCGCTTTGACCGCTTATTTGTGGTGGCTTTATAGTGGTAGTTATCTGGCGCAGGGATTCCTGGTGGTTTTTGTCGGACTGACGGTCTACCTTGTCTATTTTTTTAGAGATCCC
>PWOD01000037.1 GCA_003557545.1 bacterium
GATCTTTGTCGAGGCCGATCGATCGATTACCGCCTGGTTTGAACGGGATACGCATAGCTTGACGGTGGACCTGGTGGGTGAGGGTCAACTGCTGGTGGCCGGTGAGACCTATACTGAGGAGCGGGTGTTTTTCGGCGGGAAGACGGTCCTGCTGGAGGCTATTCCCGATCAGTACAATCATTTTGCCGGCTGGAGTGGAGACCTTGCCGGTGAGGAAAAAACAGCAGAACTGTTTATTGATGGGGACAAATCTGTGACGGCCAGTTTCGCCCGGGATACTCACCTGTTGACTGTGGATTTTGTTGCCCAGGGAGCTGTTCTGGTGGAGGGGGTTGACTATACCGAACCGACTGTGCTGACGGCCGGTGAGACATATCAGCTGGAGGCGGTACCGGCCCAGTTTTACCATTTCTTAGAATGGGATGGAGAGCTTTCCGGGGATCAGCTGGTTGAACAGCTGTTTGTCGATTCTGATAAACTGGTGACAGCGATTTTTCAGCGTGACACCCATATTTTAACTGTTAATACTGAAGGGCCGGGGGCAGTGCTGGTGGAGGACGATATGTACAGTTCGCCGGTGGTCTTGCTGGCCGGTGAGACGGTTAATCTGATGGCTTTCCCCGAACAGTTTTATCATCTTCACTACTGGAGTGGTGATCTCAGCGGAAGCAGCTATGGAGAGGCTTTGTTCATTGATGGTGATAAAACCGTTACTGCCTGGTTCCGCCAGGATACTCATACCCTGACTCTCAGCCGGGAGGGACAGGGAGGAGTTGAGGTGGAGGGTGACCCCTATACCGGACCGGTAGTCCTGCCGGCCGGTGAGACCGTTACACTGGAGGCCTTCCCCGCGGAATTTTATCATTTTGACCGCTGGACCGGTGATCTGACAGCTGAGCAGTCGGAGATTGAGCTGTTCATTGATGGGAATAAGTTTCTGACCGTCTGGTTTGAGCGTGATACTCAGGTGCTGACAGTTGAGCGGTTTGGTGAGGGTGAAGTTGAAGTCGAGGGTGAGCTTTATACGGAGCCGGTAATCCTGCGGGCCGGGGAAACCGTCCTGCTGGAAGCAATTGCGGATGATTATTTCCATTTTGATCGTTGGGGAGGCGATCTGAGCGGGGAACAATCCACCGCCGGGCTGTTTATCGATAGTGATAAAACAGTGGAAGCCCATTTCCGGCGTGATACCCATATTTTAACAATCGATATTGATGGACAGGGTGAGGTGCTGGTGGCCGGTGAAACATACACGGAACCGGTAGTGGTGGAGGCCGGGAAGATAACAGAGCTCCTCGCGCAACCGGCCCGGTTCTGGCATTTTGTCGGGTGGAGTGGTGATTATGACGGAACGGAATCGAGCGGCCAGCTGTTTATTGATTCAGATAAAACTGTTACGGCAAATTTCGCTCGGGATCGCTACAGCCTGGTGGTCAGTATTGATGGAACCGGAGAGGTTGAGGTCGAGGGTGAGCTTTATACTGAGCCGTTAGAGTTCCTGGGTGGTGAAACGATCAGCCTGGAGGCGATTGAAGGGGAATTCTGGCCGTTTATGAAATGGTCGGATGATCTATCCGGCACCGTACCCCAGACTACTCTCTTTATGGACGGTGATAAGCAGGTCACAGCTAATTTCGAACAGGATACTTACAGCTTAACTGTTAATATAATAGGTGGCGGCCGGGTGCGGGTCGATGGTGTGGAGTACGAAGCCCCGGTTGATGTTTATGGCGGGGAGACGGTGACCCTCGAGGCTATTTCAGATGATTTTTCTCATTTTGATCGCTGGGGTGGCGATCTTGCCGGGACTGCTGCCAGCCAGCAGCTCTATATTGATTTTCACAAGGTGGTGGATGTCTATTTTGAGCGGGATACTCACGTCCTGGAGCTGGAGACGGAGGGTGCGGGTGATATCTACCTTGATGGTGAACCGCGGCTTGGCGAGGTGATTATCTATGCCGGTGAAACGGTTGTTCTGGAGGCAGTGCCCGATCAATACTGGCATTTTGTTGACTGGTCGGGCGATCTGTCCGGGCGGGTTACAACCCATGAAATATTTGTTACGAGGGATTATCAGTTCAAGGCTAATTTCCGGCGTGACACCCATATTCTGACGATCCACAGTGAGGGTCGGGGCCGGGTGCTGGTTGATGGAGATACCTATCTACATCAGTTAGTGCTGCCGGCCGGTGATACGGTAACGATTGAGGGGGTGCCCTCTGAATACTGGCATATCGATCGTTGGAGTGGAGCGCTGCAGGGGACCGATCCGGTCCAGCAGCTGTTCATCGATGGGGATAAAACTGTTCGGGTATATTTCGATGCCGATCTGTTTGCCGGTGGGTCGGGAAGAATCTGGGATCCCTATCAGATAGTTACCTGGATCCACCTGGATAATGTTCGGGATTTTGCTGATTCCCGGTTTATCCTGTTGAACGACCTGGATGATGCTTCTGAGGGTTATGATGAGCTGGCCGGGCCAGAGGCTCATGCTGGGCAGGGCTGGGAGCCGCTGGGTGATCTGGAGATGAGGTTTGACGGTGGATTTGATGGAAATGATAAGAC
>PWOD01000208.1 GCA_003557545.1 bacterium
ATCCTGACGCAACCTACCGCAACAAACAGGGCGAAGGGTATCGGGGCCAGGCCGTACACGTAAAGGAAACGTGTGACCCGAACAATCCCCTTTAATTAATTAACGACGTGTTTGTGACGCCCAACAACGTGGACGATAGCAAGGGACTCAAGCAGCGCCTAAAGCAACGTCCAGAACGATACGAAGACATCAACGAACTGTTTGTGGACGGAGGATACGGCAGCGAAGACAATGATCATTTGCTGAATGAGTATAGCTGATGCGACGAAGAACCTTGTCGAGGAGACGTTTACGCGGACCTTTCCCTTTCGACTGTTTACTCCACTCGACTCTCGACTTTCGACCATCGACCTTCGACATTTGACTCTCGACTCTCGACTTTCGGCCATTGACCGTTGTCCCCCTCAACCTTCGACTATCGACAATTGTTTTCCAAGCAGTCACGCCCAAAACTACATGTAGTTTTGAAATCCCACCCGACCGCCAAAAACAAGCATGTTAAAATACAAAACAGCACAAGAAACGAGAACCGAAAGCTTTCCATTCCCCCCGGAATCAGGTAAGATAATTTCCAATAGGATACAGGGACAAAACCAGCTAAAAACAGGAGCAAAACATGAGTGACGGTTCACGAAGTTATCGGAAACTTACTCATCCACCGGGAATACACCAATCCCTACCCAGCTAAGTTCATCATTGAGGAAGATCGTGTATTTACCGAAAACGCCAACCGTCCCCGTACCGCGGGGGAGATCGATCCGGAGAACTTTTCTCCCTATCCCAAGAATCCCGTCATTGCCAGTTTTTTCAAGGAAATCGGACGTGCGGATGAACTGGGTTCCGGCGTCCGCAACACCTTCAAATACTGCGGTGCTTATACTACAGGCACGACACCTCAATTTATCGACGGAGACGTGTTTGAAACTATTATTCCACTGAAAGCGGAACAACATTCGCAAGAGGTGGAGGAAAAGCCCCACGTAGGCATTGATTTAAGAGACACACATTTTCAATTATTAGAACTGTGTCGAAAACCCAACAAACGTTCAGAAATCATGAATAAATTGGATTTTTCAAGTCGCCCGACATTTATGAAAAATTATTTAGCACCTTTGTTGGATGAAGGGTTATTAAAAATGACATTGCCGGATAAACCAGAATCGAAGAATCAAAAATATGTAACCACAGAGAAGGGTAGCGAAATCTTGAATGATCATTTTCAGGATACATGACGGGATACATGACGGTATAAATGATGGAATAAATGAGGGAATAAATTTGGAAAAATTCAGACCAAACGAACGAAAAATTCTCCAGTGTATTGGCAACCCCCCAAAAATTACAATAAAAGAACTATCGGAGGAAATTGGAGTTAGCACAAGTACTGTGGATAGGAAGATTGAAAAGTTAAAAGAAAAGGGAGCACTGGAGCGTGTTGGGTCTAAAAAAACTGGATATTGGAAGCTGAATATTAAGTCAGCAGAATATGAGAAAGATACATGATGGAAGATATGACCATACATGTCCACCGAACATGTCACCGAACATGTTATTTTAGGGAGTATTGCAAACGGAAAAAGGAGGAAAGTTAGCTGGAAATATTTAAATCACCGCCCAGGCAGGGTTTGATAGAGCAAAATGCTAATAAAAAGTTATTATGAGCTTGTTTTCACAAAAATGTCACAGTAGATGTCACAGTAAGAAGCGACCAAAATGTTGACCAAGACGGTTACAAGATACATGACGGGATAAATTTGGTAAAAGGTTAGGTAAAGGTTGAGAGAAAATATTGTTGAAGTTATCCTTATTTAAAGTAGCTGACTTTCCTCTGTGTCCTCTGCGACCTCTGTGGTAAAAAAAGGTTTTGAAGTAGATTTTGAATTTGGTTTTAATTATCAAAAAATTATACCTCTGTGTCCCTCTGCGACCTCTGTGGTAAAAAAAAGGTGTTGAATTAGATTTTGCTGTTGCCTAATCTCTTAATCTCCTACTCAAAATAAAGCTCGCCCAAACAATGAAACCCAAATACTTTCAAATTCCCGCGGAATCAGGTAAGATAATTTCCAATAGGAACCAGGGCCAAAATCAGTAAGTGCAAAATAATGCACATACTCAAAAAGCAACTGTTCGAAAATCCCGAACAGTTCAAAAAGTTAAGTTGACCGAGGAACCGTCAAATAAATTTTGACAGTTGGAAAATTCGAATTTATTCAAAATTAATGTAAAATAAAGTCTGCTGAAAAATGGGAACGAGCAGATAATTTTTCCAGAATGGGAGCAAGCCACATGCCGCTTTTTGAACTGAACGAAAATAAACCACCGTCGAAGCTGGGGAAGCGTGTTTTTAACACGGAAAAAGAACTGCAGCAGCTTGTTGAATCCCACCTGGATAATTTCTTCAAAATACAATTCGTTGGTTCGGAAGTGTCCACGGGGGAAAAGCACGGTGGACGGATTGATACCCTCGGTATCGATGAGAACGGTTCGCCTGTGATTATCGAATATAAGAAAGAGCAGGCGAGGGATATTATCAACCAGGGCCTTTTTTA
>PWOD01000176.1 GCA_003557545.1 bacterium
CCCTGGAGCTGCCGGCGATCCCCTATCTGCTGCCTGATGGCTATCTCTATACGGTGATGGAAGGAACACAGCTGGAGATTCTTCAGGCGGTGTTGATGATTGGCCTGTTAATTCTTGGGGTTGAGATTCTTGCTGAGTTTGGCAATAAAGCAACGATGAAAGTGCTGGCCCTGGTGGTTACCAGGGATATTCGACAGGAGCTATATGATGATATTCTCGATCGGCCGTTGAGTTTTTTTGAAACCCGTAACGTGGGTGATTTGATCAGCCGTGTATCCTCCGATATTGACCGGCTGAAATCTGCCATTAACAGTTCTATCAGACAGCTCGGCCAGTCCCCCATGGAGATCTTGTTTGTTGTTGCTGTGGCGGTTTATGCCGCTCCGGTCCTGGCACCGGCTTTTGTCGTCATTCCTCTGGTTGCGCTGGTTGTGGCCGTGGCGGGGAAAAAAATTAAGAAATACAGCCGCCAGTCACAGGATGTTCTGGGGCAGATGGTGAGCTTGATGCAGGAACGGTTTTCCGGGATCAAACTGATAAAATCTCTTGGATCAGAAACTCAGGAAAAACAGTATTTCAGCCGGAAAAATGAACGATTTTACCGCAAACGCCGTCGTAAAGTTCTAGCTGATAAACTGCTAAAATCGCTGCTTCACCTGATGATTTATCTGTTTGGTGTGGCTGTCTTATATCTTGGAGGGCTGATGGTCTTTGTCTGGGAAATATTAACTCCCCAGGGGCTGATTGTCTTTGCCCTGTCCCTCTTCTGGGTCTACAAACCCCTCCGCAAGGTGGCTGGCGTCTATACTGAGCTGCAGGCGGCCCGGGGAGCCGCCGAACGTATTGAGGTAGTCTTTGCTGAGTCGCGCCGTGAGTATTCATTGATGACGTCAGGTGACCGGGTGCTGGAGTTTACCCGGAGGATCGAGTTTTCCGATGTTAGTTTCAGCTACCCCGCGACCGATGAACCGGTATTAGCCGGGATAGATTTATCGATCGCCCGGGGGGAAAGAATCGCCTTTGTCGGGGCCAGCGGCGCCGGCAAATCAACCATGATTGATCTATTGATGCGGTTTTATGATCCGACCGACGGGAAGATTTTACTGGACGGGATTGAACTGAAGCAGTTTAACATTCAACAATTTAGAAGAATCTTTGGTCTCGTTACCCAGTCTCCGATTCTGTTTAATGATACGATCAAACAGAATATTATTTATGGTCGTTCGGACATCTCTGAAGCAGCCGTTGAACAGGCGGCCCGCCAGGCCGAAGCCCTCGATTTTATTAACAACTTACCGGAACAGTTTGAAACGATTGTTGGTGAGCGTGGAGTCCGCTTATCCGGCGGCCAGTGTCAGCGCATAACCCTGGCCCGGGCGCTGGCCGGCCAACCCGATATCCTGGTGCTGGATGAGGCTACTTCCGATGTTGACAGCCGTTCCGAAGCGGCGATTTTACGGGCCTTACGCAACCTGCCGTCGGAGCTTACACTGGTTACCATATCGCATGCTCTGGCTACGGTAAAAGATGTTGACAGGATAGTTGTGCTGGCAGATAAGGGTATCGAAGCGGTGGGTAATCATCAGCAGCTGCTGGACATTTCTCCTACCTATCGCTATCTGCACAATGTTCAACAACTGTAGGATTATCTGGTAGGTTAGTCGCCCCTCAGGTTATTCCTTCACGAAACAGGTCATGCATGTGGAGCACGCCGGTCGGTCGGTGCTGTTGATCAACAATAAACAATACCGTTATTTCATTTTTTTCCATCAACTGCAGGGCTTCCGCCGCTCCCCTATCCCGGGCGATCGTCAGGGGATCAGGGGTCATTACGTCGGTTAACCGGTTGTTAAAAAATGCTTCACTGGTCTCCAGAATCCGCCGTAGATCACCGTCAGTCAGACAACCTATCAGTTTGCCCTTACTGTTGGTTATCGCCGTAATTCCCAGCCGTTTTTCAGTCATTTCAAATAAAGCTTCCTTCATCGTCGCACTCTGTTCAACCAGGGGGATATCATCGCCGCTATGCATCAGGTCCTGGACCTCCAGCAGCAGCTGTTTCCCCAGCGTTCCACCCGGATGAAATCGGGCAAAATCTTCCGGGGCAAAGTCCCGTTGATCGACCACGGTCATCGCCAGGGCATCTCCCAGGGCCAGGGTGGCGGTTGAGCTGGCAGTCGGTGCCAGGGCCAGGGGCCCGGCCTCCCGATCAACTGAAATATCAAGCACAACCCGGGCCGATTGACCCAGTATACTCTGGGGATTACCGGTCATGGCGATCAGTTCCGGGCCAATTCTCCGCAGGGGTCTCAGCAGTGATTTTACCTCTTCTGTCTCACCGCTGTAGGAAATGGCTAAGACGATATCTTCCGGACAGATCATCCCCAGGTCACCATGCAGCCCTTCAGCCGCATGCATAAAGAAGGCCGGAGTACCTGTGCTGGCAAAGGTGGCGACCAGTTTTCGTCCGATCGCTCCCGATTTACCCATACCGGTGATGACCAGCCGGCCTGTGAGATTTCTCACCATTTCGACTGCTTCACAGAACGGTTCACCCAGCCGGGGAATCAGGCTGATGATTGCCTCCGCCTCCAGTTTCAGGGTTCTCTCGGCCCGTTTAAGCAGCTCTTTCTGTGCTGGTAAAGGGGGTTGATTGCTGTACATTTCAGGGCCTCCTTAAGAACCCGGTCTGAATTCGTCAGCCGGGTAATTAGACTGCTTTTTTTTGCGGTAGTTTCTGGTCAGCTGATGCAGCTCAACAAGGCTTTTAATAATCGGTTCGAGCTGTTTTAATGGCAGCATATTATCGGCATCGCAGCGGGCGGTCTCCGGCTGTGGATGAATCTCCATAAAAATTCCATCGATTCCTGTGGCCACGGCGGCCCTGGCCAGGGGAAAGATGAACTGGCGCTGCCCACCGCTGGACCCGTCCTTGCCTCCCGGCAGCTGGACGCTGTGGGTGGCGTCATAGACCACTGCCGCACCGGTTTCACGCATCTGGACGAGATTTCGCATATCAACTACCCAGCGGTTGTAGCCGAAAAAACTCCCCCGCTCGGTAACCATCAGTTGAGAGTGGTGAGCTGTCTGTCGGAGTTTCTCCACCGAATGTTTGAGCGAGTCCGGGTCAAGAAACTGCCCCTTTTTCAGATTTACAGGCAGGCCGGTCCGGGCCGCCGCTACCAGCAGATCAGTCTGCCGGCAGAGAAAGGCTGGAATTTGTAGAAAATCCACAACCTCTGCAACCGGCTCCGCCTGCTGCGGGAGATGGATATCGGTTATCAGGGGCAGCTTGTATCTCTGTTTGATCCGGGACAGGATCTTCAAACCCCGTTTGAGCCCCGGTCCCCGGTAGGAATCGAGCGAAGTCCGGTTGGCCTTGTCGAATGAGCTTTTGTAGATCAGCGGCAGCTGGTATTTTTCCGCCAGCCGGCTGAGTTCCTCGGCTGTTTTAAACATGATCTCCTCGGTTTCAATTACACAGGGTCCGAGTATAAAGAAGAGCTGCTCAGAGTTGAAATATTTGTCAAGCTGTGAACTGTTCAAAAGTTATCACCTGAAATAGGAAGTTATAAATATCCAACCAGATCTCCCGGGTAACTGTCGGGAGAGATTAAAACTTACTGGATTTATTATATAATGAACAGTAGCAATTTGGTAAGCGGACCGAGGGGGAAAGGATTTTTTTAACTGTGACTGAGCTGGAACCAGAATTTTCTTCGGTTATAGAGGAGCGTGATGAGGATGGTTGCCCAAAAAAATAAGCTGGAACCGGCGGCCCGGCGGATTAAGCTGTTTTTGTTGGATGTTGATGGTGTGATGACGGATGGTGGTATCTATCTTTATCGGGGCGGCGAAGCTAAAAAGTTCAATGTACATGACGGGCTGGGAATTAGTCTGTTAAAAAGGGCCGGCATTTCGGTGGGAATAATTACCGGAAGGGTTTCGGAAGCGGTGCGTAAACGGGCGGAGGAGCTGAAACTTGATCCGGTCTACCAGGGCTATGGAGATAAGTTGCCGGCCCTGGAAAAGATTCTCAAGGATTATACGGCCGAGGAGCTGGCCTACACCGGCGATGATCTGCTGGATATTCCGGTCTTGAAACGGGTAGGCTTAAGTTTCGCCCCGGCCAACGCCCGGCCGGAAGTTCAGAAAATTGTTGATTATTGCAGCACTAGTAGCGGCGGAGCCGGTGCCATCCGTGATATTGCTGATTGGTTATTAAAGATGCGTGGGGTTAAACAGGAGATTTTCGGAAAATATATCGATTTGTAGCGGTCCGTCCGCTGATTGAACCAAGGAGCTGGTAGCTGTGTACAAGGAAGATCTTAACTGGCTGTTATCCCGGGGATTTGAGCGGCTGGAAATCGAAGGCTGGCAGCTGGTTGTTGACAGACAGTGGTTGGAACCGATAGTTGGTGAGTTTGGTAAACTGGTCGGGACCGGCTGTCTTAAAGGTGGCCGGGGAAGTCGCCACTGTGCTGTAAAAATCTCTAATATTGGACCTCTTTTTTTGAAACAGTACCATCATGGCGGACTGCTTGCTCAACCAGGAGATACCGGTTATGAGTCTCCCCGCCGGTTTCTGGCTGAGCTGCGTGCCAACCGGGAACTGTTCGATCAAACCGGTCAGACCCCCCGCCCGGGCGGGGTTTTCTGGCGTCGCACCGGTGACAGGTTTTCCGGTTACTTTTTCTCCAAATATATTGAGTCACGGCCCTTTTCGGAGCTTCTCAGGGGGGAGTATGACGGCGGGGAAAAAATGCTTAAAGAGGCCGGTAGGTTACTGGCAAAAATTCACCAGGTTGGGGTTGATCCGGGGGATTTTCACGTGGGTAATCTTCTTGTTACCGGAGCGGGGAAGCTGCTGGCGGTTGATTTTGATCCGGTTAAGTTTGTCACCCCCGCCCGGCTGGTAAGAGCTCTGCGAATAGAAAGATTTAACCGCTCCCTTGCTAAAAATGGTTTTGTTAATGAGCGGCAGCAGAGTTTTGTTGCCGGGTACTGTGAGCTATTCGATTCCCGCCGGATGCAGCTGTTCAGGCTGTTTCAAAAGCCGTTCAGGGGAGTTAAAAATAGTTTCAGTGATTTTTTCTACCTGGCTAAACGGCATTCGGTCCGACAGATCGACCGAGAGAAAATTCTATTGCGGGCGCCTAACTGGGTGGGGGATGCGGTTATGTCACTGCCGGTTGTCCAGAGTCTGGCAGGGATTGATTCCCGGGGACGGATAGATGTTGTCTGCCGGGAGACTGTTGCTGCTGTTTATCAAAGCTCTCCGGCCGTGGGAAAGGTCTGGCGGCTGCCGGAGAAAACTTTTGGTCTGCCCTCAGCCGTCTCCCGCGAGGAGTATTCAGCCCTGGTGGTGCTGCCTAAATCATGGAGAACCGCTATTCAGGGCTGGAAGTCCGGGATTCCCCGCCGGTTTGGGCTGGCTACCCGGGGTCGTGGCTGGTTTTTTACCGATCGAGCTCGCTTGAATCGGCTCCACCGGGAGATTCATCATACACGGGTTTTTTATCATGCCTGTGGTGAACTGTTATCAGAACCCGGTCGACTTCCCCTGCCCCGGCTTGAGCTGTCCGCTCAATATCCGCCTGATAAACTAACTACCCGGGTTGAGGGAGATTATATGGTGATTCATTGTGGTTCGGCCTATGGCCCCGCTAAACGCTGGCCGGTCCCTGGATTCCGTAATTTTTTACGCTTATTATTGGATGAGTATGAGTTTTCGGTGGTTGGTGTGGGTGTGGCAGCGGAGCGGGAGTTGACAGCTCAAATATTGCAGGTGGTAGCTCCCGATAAACGTTGTAATCTGGCCGGGGAGACGACTCTTCAGGAATGTATGGAGATTATCGCCGGTTCCCGGTTGACCGTGGCTAACGATTCCGGGTTGATGCATCTATCAGCTGGCCTGGGCAGTCCTACAGTGGGAATTTTCGGTTCGACCTCACCGGAGTTGACCAGCCCGCTGGGTGAGCAGACCCGGATAATTTATGCGGATGTTGAGTGTAGCCCCTGCTTTAAAAGAGTCTGTCCGCTTCCCCGCCAGAGTTATCGCTGTTTGAAACAGATAACTCCGGAGAAAGTACTGCGAATTAGTAGAGAGTTACTGGAATTTGACCCGGACGAAGCAGAGAATCTTAATCAGTTATAAAAATCCGATTAATAGGAAATTAAGTAATAATCCAGACCCATGGCCATAGACGCAGGTTCATCTCTGCCGTTATTTCTGGTTGGAACTATTTGCTAGAAAAATTACTCTAATTGCCGCCCAGGTTATACCTGAAGGCAAGCCGGTGCAGGTCGCCAAAATCACCAAACGGGATGTAGGCGTAATCAAAGTCCATCCGTTCGTCAATTGTGATCCCTAATCCGGCGGTTAGACCGTTATCAACGTCATCGATCGTTCCGTCATATCCGCCTCGCAGGGCAAAGGTATCAGTTGCCTGCCATTCCAGTCCCCAGAGAAAGCCCAGCTCTTCGCTGTGAAACTGGTAATCAAAATCGAAATGAGTCAGCATATTGACCCCGAGGTCGTGCTCCAGGTCGTAGGATATCCCAAAGCGGGTAAGCAGCGGTAGATCTTCGCTTTCGCTGTCAAACTTTGGTTGAGTTCCCAGGTTGGCCACCATGATTCCAGCGGATAGAGGCAGTTCGGGATTTTGTGAATGCCATTGTAAACCGGCATCAAGAGCAAAAGCGTTGGCTGATTCACCATCGATTTCAAGATGGATAATCTTGGCGGCAGCTCCCCAGGACCAGTTTCCCCGGTTTTCGGCAAAACCCAGGCTGGCCACCATGTCAAAATCACTGAAACGTCCGGTCTGCTGCAGCTGTCCTCCTACCAGTTCGATTCGTTCTACCGAACCATAGTCTAAGTAGCGCAGCCCGCCGGCTATCCGGTGATCGGGTGAAAGACCGTGGATATAATCGACATTACCGTAGGAAATATCCTCCACCAGCTGCTGGTAGGTAAGCTCCAGATCACGATCGGTGGCAAAGGCCAGGCCGGCCGGATTATAATGGAGTGCCGCAGGTCCGGCTATTGAAGCCACTCCGGCCCCGCCCATGGCAGAGTTGGCTGCGCCGGGGGCGATTCTCAAGACCTCGGCGGAAGTTTGTCCACCATCGCCGGCCAGTACTGGCAGCTGGTAACCGGCAATCAGGCCGATCATCGCGGCTACTAACATAAGTTTAAAAAATAGTTTCATTGTAATCTTAGCTCCTTTATACAAGAGGTAATCAACCTATTATCGTATTATCGTATTATAGCAATTCTACCGGTTTCAACATCACCTGTCGAGCTTTCTTTCAGGCGATAAATATAATGTCCACTGCGCACCCGGTTTCCAGAATTATTCCGCACGTCCCAGACGTAGGGATCGTCGGTGGTTCGGGCGTCAAAGATCCGTTCGCCGGTGATGGTGAACAGTTCGATTTCAAAGGGTCCGTCGTTGAATGAGTTGAATTCGAAACGGATTGTCCCGTCGTCGGAACGGAAGGGAACCGGCCCGACCTGGGTGAAGCGTAAACCCCGGCCACCTTCGATAAACTTGGCGGTGACTGTTTTGTCGGTCACCATGGGCAGCTGGTCCCGGGATCTTGTGCTGTTAAACTGATAGTCACTGCTCCATTCGCTAAATGACCAGCCTGAGCCCGGACGGGCCCGCAATTGTGCCGGATCGCCAGCCGGGAGTTCTACCGGGGCTGTGTAGGTCCGGTTGTTCACCATGACCTCCCCCTCACCGATTAGATTAATTGTTAAAAGCCGGCTGGTCTGGTCAAACTGAGCGGTCAATCTTTGTTGATAGTTGACCACCAGCTCCTCGCTGGTTGCGCTGCTGGTCAGGGCCTCAGACCAGCTGCCAAACCCCCAGAATTCTGCCGGTACCGCTTCGACTGAGATCGTTTCGCCGGCGGGAACCCATAGTTCCCCGGACACTGGCTCTTCGTTAAGCAGCACAGTTCCGTTCCCCTCGATATTGATTGTTAATGGTATCTGCTGGGCGGGTATCATCCAGCTTGTCGGGTCAGAGGTTGATAGGTATGGATAACCGTTGTTTTCGTCGAAGGCGGTCCGGTTGATTGTCCAGCCCGCAGCGATAAAGGTTTCAATATTCTGCATATCACTGGTGGGCAGTGGGTAACCGCCGTCACTCTGATCTGTTTGACTGGCTTCGACATCCCAAAAACTGTTCTGCACTGCGGCTTCCCAGCCCCGGCTGCCAATCAATCCGCCAACTGAGTACAGGCCGGAAAGTTCGGCGGCGGCAAAGGAGTTTTCAAGGCTGCCGGCCAGCAGCTCTCCGACCACTCCTCCCACTTCAAAGGTTCCGTCAATCTTTCCAACAGCATAGCTATTTTTAATTGTGGATTCACGGGATTTACCGACTACCCCCCCTACTCTCGTATTACCATCAAGATCAATCTGGGAGCTGATAGCGGCAACTGCCCCCAGATAAAGCTCCCCGGTCAGACCACCGACATTATTGTTCCCGGTCAGGGAACCTTTAACTGAATTATGGGATAGGTTGGCATGGCGTGTATAGCCGGCCAGTAAAGCTGTGTTGTCCCGGCCGGTCACAGTCGCTGCTTTCAGGTGAAGATTTGAGATCTCCGCCGCTGCTCCATCAGGATCACCGGTTACTACCCCGAACAGACCAACATCATCCGAGGAGGGTCGATCTATTTGCAGATCGTAAACTGTTCTGTCATTACCCTGGAAAACTCCTGAAAAGGGATTTTCTGTGCTGCCCAGGGGCTGCCATCCGTCCGGGGTGTCGACAAGATTGCTGTAGCCTGCTGTTTGTGAAGATAGATTGTTTTCCAGGCTGTAATGGGCATATGGTGCCCGCTCTATTTCAGTTAGTTGATACCAGTCGGTAATTCTGTAGGGATGTTCTGGGCTGCCCAGACCACCGTCAAAATTCAATACGGTAATCGTTCGGGTTTCACTGAAATCTCCACTGGTAACGGTCAGTTCGGCACCGTCGTCTAACAGTTCGGTCCGGTATTCAAAAGGAACCTGCTGCCAGCGGCCGGGATCGACCCGAATTGAGTTGGTGTCCACCACCTGGTCATTAACTCTGAGTTCGACCGTCTGTCGGTAGCTATGGTCGTCTATATTGGTAAATCGTCCATAAACTCTGATCTTTTCGCCGGCGGCTGTGGCAAACCGGCTGGGTTCATCAATGATCTCCACATCAAACCGTGGGGAGCGCAGTAGCGACAGTCCATGGAAACGGGGAGTTGTCTGGTAGTCGGAGGTTTGAAGGTCGATCCGCACCTGGTAGGTGGTGTGAAAATCTTCCCAGCCAATCTCTACGTTCGACTGGCCGGTCAACTGAATCTGATTACTATGTTCTTCCGCCGGAGTCCCGGGACTTCCGATTACGGTGACCCAGATCTGTTCTCCGTTTAGCTGATAATCGATACTATCCAGCATCGCCCGGGTGGAGAGCATCTGCCGTTTATCAGAAAGTAGGAAGCCCTGGTTTGAACGGCGGGTCACATTAACTTTTAATTCGTGTAAATAGGGGGTTACCTCGGTATTCGCCGTGGCGAAATCCTGGAGAATCCAGAGATATTTACCGGTCAGGTCATCCCCGGTTGAGATATTCGGAACTGACTGCCCATTCTGGGCAATCATCCAGTCACTGTCATGGGGTGGTGTGTCCGGATTGTCTGACACCGCGGTTCTAAAAGTTATCTGGGTTCCGGCCGGTTCAGTCGCCGTCCACTCGATAGTTGGAATAACCTCAACCTCGGGAATATCCAGCAGGTGGGGGTTGTCAATTCGCCGGCTTTCTACCTTGTCAAGCACCTCAATTATCACCTGTCCATGGCCGTGATTGATCCCACTTTCAGTTAGCCCATCGTTAACCCCGTCGGTATAGGAAGATCCGCCTCCCCCGGCGTCGGCCCGGTTAGTTGTAGAGTTACGGGCCCCCATCTGGCCGAACCGTCCGCCCCCATCTCCCCCTCGGACGTTGGTGCTAGTCGTTTGAGCAGAAGTAGAGTTTGTATTGCCGCCGCGTCCACCAACACCAAACTGGCCATCCAGTTCACTGTTATCATTGGTGCAGAAGCCACCTTCTCCTCCTTCGTTGGGCATACCGCCCAGTCCTCCCCACTGGGTCATATTCCCGGCAGAACCACCGCCACCACCATACCAGCCCCCTCCGCCGGCACCGCCTCCGCCGTCACGCCGTGAAAGGGATCCGTTACCGGCTC
>PWOD01000124.1 GCA_003557545.1 bacterium
AAATGGCATTGCCTGGTATGGCATTATCGGTGAGTGAGATAATAAATCCAGCAGAGTTTTCTAAAATCCTCTATTGGATAGGTGGTATTTCAATAATATTAGCCCCTATTGCCGGTAAGTTATTTGGTTGCGGTTTTGCTATTATTATAGGGGCATTTGCTATGGCACTAATATTTGTTGGTCGTCTAATGGCAGCATCCCCCTGGATTGCAGTAGCTCCTGGTATAATCTTACTAATAGGTGGTGGTTATGTATTATGGCGACTATATGAAGGTAAAATAGACCACGAAATAGCATATGATGCATCAGATGAGCTAACTGATGAGCAGAAAGCTAATATGCCCCGCAGTGAAAGGGTACAACTTGAGAAATTGAAGGGTAAATCTTTTTTTAGGAAACTGATATGACAGCTACATCAAAATTAATAGCGAATATTCGAAGTTACTTTTTAGGTATTAATGAGTTAGGTCTAACATCTATTTTCCGAGGAAGGCCTTCCTCTCTCCCTACTCTACCATCAGCTAGGATACACCATGAGGATAGATTATTAGAACTAGAGTATGGGACATTTAATTTTACCACTAATATTGTGCTGCAGATGATGTCTGAATCTTTGGATGAGCTAGATACACTGGAATCTAGTATTTTGACCCATATAGAGGAAAATACCCATAGCATAATAGATGGGCTAACTGATGATACAGTAGGTGTTTATGAGTTTATTATTAATGGTATTAGGGAAGATTATTATGTTGAGTCCCCTGAGGAAGAAGGGAGATTTTTCACTGTAAGACCTGTAGTTTTTAGTTGCTCTTACTACGACAGGAGTTAAAAAATGGCCGATGAAAATCTACTAGTAAAAATAACAGCCAACACTAGAGACTTTAGCAGTAAAATGGATTCGATGGCCTCCCGTGCTCGTCGTGCATCCCAGACTATGAACAGGGCTTTTGCTGGAGCCACTAGGATAGCCAGAAATCTCACCCTTGTAGTTGCAGGGGTAAGTGCCTCGGTGCTGGGACTTACCAAAAGGACTGCCAACTATTATGATGAAATTGGTAAGCTTAATCGCAGGACAGGTGTATCAGTTAGTACCCTAGGTGCATTATCTAGTATGGCTGGTGAAGCTGACACTAATATGCGTACGTTCCAAAATGCTGTACGCAGAGCTGTGCAGACCCTTGATGGTGGTGAAGATGCCCTTCTTGACACTATGATTAGGATAGGTGGTATTGCTGATGAGACTGATAGGCTTAGGCAGGCATCAGAGATATTCGGTACACGATATGCCCAAGAATTAATACCACTAATGGAGGATATGGCTGAAGGTGGGATGGATTTAATAGATATGCATCGCCAGCTATCTAATGTTACGCAGGATTCTGTTGATGAAGCTACTAGATTTAATGATGCTATAACACGTCTGAGGACCACATTTAGGGCACTTCTTAGAACAGTGACCAGACCCTTCCTACGCCCACTAACTCGTGAATTTCAGCGGCTACAGGCCCATATAGCAGGCTCCTGGATACCACAGTTTGAGAGAGTAGGTGAGTACCTTGATGAAAACTTGGAAGGATGGGTACAAAAAGCTCTCAGCCATATATCCTCTTTTTCTAGGGGATTTAGGGATTCACTTGGTCCGGCAATAGCTACTATTGAAACTGTTAAAGGATTGCTGCTTGGAATAGGGGATATTTTTGCTGAAGTAGCTGGTGTGGAAGTAGATGAAGATATAAACAGGGCAGAGAGGGCAGGAAAGGGCCTAGGTTACGCTTTACAGGGACTTATTGGTATGCGCATAGGTTCATGGGCTTTAGGCCTTAGTGCCGTGTTTTTGACCCTTACAACGAAGATAAGGGGAAGTGCTTTAGCAGCCTGGCTATTTATAAAACCTTTTAGTATTGCTAGCCGTACAGCTATTTTATCCTGGCTTTCAAAGGTAGGTGCAGGATTTGTTGCATTTGGTAAAACCTTGACCGCGGCTGTTGCGAAGATTACCGCTGCTGTATTATATCCTACTGTAGCAGTAGTACCTCACGCCGGTAAATTTAAACCTCTTACAGCGACACCTTTAGCTCAAGCCTTAGCTTCGGATAAAATTGAGGCATCATTACTTAAAATTGGACCTATGTTGGCTAAAATAGGTGCTTTATTGACTAAAACAGTAGTAGCAGCTAAAGCCCTGGCCCTTTTACTGTCCAAAACACTTTTACCCGCAGTATTATTATTAGCTGCTGTTGGAAAACTATTAGGGGCAGAGTGGTCTACTGTTTTTCAATTTTTGCAGGACTCTATCTCAGGTATAATAAAAACTATATGGGGTGTATTAAGAATAGTTGGCAGTGTTGTTTGGGGTATAGTTAGGGTAGTAGGTGTAGTAGTTAAAAATATACTGAAGTTGGTGTGGTTGATTGTAAAGCCAATATTTACATATATAGACAAACTTGCTGATAAAATACCTTGGCTGCGCAGCCTTTTCGATATATTTAAGGGCTTATTTGATGATGTAGATGAGTGGCTTAGATTAGTTG
>PWOD01000063.1 GCA_003557545.1 bacterium
AAAAAGCACGTTACGACGTCGGAAACATAAAGAGGTATTAAAGAAAGCCCGAGGCTATCGGGGTGGCCGAAGCAAGTTATACCGAGAAGCCAAGCAGAGCGTCCAGCGAGGATTGGAGCATGCTTATCGTCATCGCCGCGAGAGAAAACGAGATTTTCGGCGGCTCTGGATAACTCGAATTAATGCTGCGGCCCGGCTGAATGGATTTTCTTACAGTCGTTTTATGGGCGGACTTAATAGGCTTGATGTTCAGTTGAACAGAAAGATGCTGGCAGATATTGCTGTGCGTGATCCCCAGAGTTTTGCGCAAATAGTCGATCTGGTCCGGGAGTCCGAGGCGGCTTGACGTCAGCACTTGATAAACTGGATCAGCTGGAGGCCAAAGCACCCGCCAAACTGGCTGACTGTGAAACCGTTGAGCAGCTGGAACAGTTTCGGATTGAATATCTCGGGCGGAATGGAAAGTTACGGGAGATACTCAGCAGTATTGGATCAGTGCCGGCTGAAAAACGGCCGGAGGTTGGGAAAAGGGCCAACATCCTAAAAAACCGGCTGGAGAGTAGTTTTAAGGAGAAACAGGCGGATGTTGATTCTGCTGATAAAGCTGATAGTCAGGATAAAATGATTGATGTTACGCTGCCCGGACGTCAGTCACCGTCCGGGAGTAAACATCCGATCAACCTGGTGATGGAGCGAATCGTAGAGATTTTTTCACAGATGGGGTTTGACACAGTCCGTGGTCCTGAAGTTGAAACGGATTACTATAATTTTGAAGCGTTGAATATACCGCCGGGACATCCTGCTCGTGATATGCATGACACTTTCTATCTGGAGGATGGAAGGTTGCTCAGAACCCATACTTCTCCTGTTCAAATTCATGTTATGGAAGCCGAACAGCCTCCTCTGCAGATAATTGCCCCCGGACGGGTTTTTCGGAGGGATGCTGATGTTACTCATTCACCGGTGTTTCATCAGGTGGAGGGTTTGTGGATAGACCAAAAGGTTAGTTTCGCTGATTTAAAAGGGACTCTGGAGCTGTTTGTTCGAAGGTTTTTTGGTGCAGAAACGAAATTAAGATTTCGACCGAGTTATTTTCCTTTCACTGAACCATCGGCTGAAATTGATATTGCTTTTGACCATGGCGATGGTGAATGGTTGGAGATTTTAGGTGCTGGAATGGTGGATCCAGAGGTTTTTAGAGCGGTCGGATATGATCCTGAAGAGTGGCAGGGATTTGCTTTTGGCATGGGTGTGGAGAGAATGGCTATGCTTAAATATGGTATAGATAACCTACAGCTTTTTTATGAGAACGATTTAAGATTTTTACGGCAGTTTTAAAGTTTGATTGAGACAGCTGTAACCCGGGAATGAGATAGAATGCGTATTTTAGTTGACTGGCTTGCTGAATTTGTGGAAATTCCGGACAGGGTGGAAGAGCTGGCCGAGCGGTTGACCGATATTGGCCTGGAAGTCGATGGGATAATTGATTTCAGTCAGACTAACAGGGAGATCGTTAGTGTCGTGGTAAATAGTGTTGAACCCCATCCTGAACAGGATCATTTGAAAATCTGTGAGCTGACTGATGGTCAGCGTGAAGCGAGGGTAGTGACTGCGGCACCCGGGGTACTGCAGGAGGGTAAATATCTCTGGGCACCACCGGGTTCTTTAGTTGGCGGAAAGCAGGTTTCCACCCGTAGTTTTGTCGGGGTTGAATCACAGGGCATGCTCTGCTCCTCCCGTGAGCTGGGATTAACCCGGGAAGCCAGTACTCTGTTATCCCTGCCGGCAGATACCGATCCTGGTATTTCGGCAGTTCGACTGCTGGAATTAGACAGTCCAATTCTTGAGCTTGATCTTACTCCAAACCGGGGAGATTGTCTGTCACATTTCGGGGTGGCCCGTGACTATGCGGCAGCTGAAAAGCTCAGGTTGATCGATCCCCGCCCGGAGCAGTTGAGCGGCTCCGGCGATTCCGGGCTGGAGATTACTATTTTAGATACAGAAAGCTGTCCCGCTTACGCCGGTGTGCAGGTGGAAAATCTGCAGGTGGCACCATCACCTCTAAAGATCCAAACAAGAATTTTGAAAACCGGCTTGAGACCGTTAAACAATCTGGTCGACTATACCAATTATACTCTGTTTGAACTGGGTCATCCACTGCATCCATTTGATGCTGATCGGTTGAACTATCCGATTATAGTGCGCAAAGCACGGCAAGGTGAAAAACTGGTTACTCTGGATGGCGAGAGCCGTCAACTGTCGGCTGATGATCTGGTTATTGCCGATAAGTCTCAGCCTCGAGCCCTGGCCGGGGTTATGGGTGGGGCTTCCAGTCAGGTTACGGAAAATACCAGCAATATAATGCTGGAAGCAGCCTGTTTTGATCCGATCGGTATCCGTCAAACAGCAAATCGACATAAACTCTCCACAGATGCTTCCCACCGCTTTGAAAGGGGAGTTGACCGGGTCGATTATAAAAGAGCACTTGCTCGTTGCCTGCAGTTATTACAGCAGGATCCCGCTCAGGATCGGGAAAAGTTGTCGTTCAGGCAGCCGGTGATTGAGCAGCCCGGCAAATATTGTCCGGTTAAGGTGAGTTTTAAGCCTGTAAGTTTTGAAAAACTGATTGGTTACAGTCTGTCTGAAACGGCGATTAAAGAGCGGTTGATAAACCTGGGAATAACGGTTGTTGAAAAGGCTGATTCATGGCGGTTGGAAATTCCATCATGGCTGGGCGATTTAACCCGTTCAGAAGATATTATTGAAGAGTTGGTCAGACTTGATGGATATCAAAATATTCCTGTTACATATCCACAATTGTCAGTCGAGAGAACTCCTGTCCCGGACCGTTCAGAGGCTGCTGAAATCCGTGAGTATTTCATTAACCAGGGGTTTAATGAGAATATAAATTTTAGCTTTATTCCAGAAGCGGAACATTATTTTGGAGGATCGGGAGAAACGCTGAAGCTGGCCAATCCACTTTCCAGCAGTCAGGCGACGATGCGTCGGGCTCTACTGGATAGCCTTTTAACCAGTTTTGAAAAAAACTATGCAGCTGGTAATCAGCCGCTGCGGTTATTTGAGTTGGGAACTGTGTTCAAGCCGGAAGTGGCCGGTTCACAGTTTAATCTGGCGGTTATTCTGCATGATACTATTTACACTGAAGAGTGGGATGATAATAATCGCCCGGTCGATTTTTTTGATATTAAAGGATTAATTGAAGGGCTTTTGCAGCAGTTGGGATATCGTGGTTATAATTTTAGTCCGGCCTGTGCCAGTGGTTTTGTGGAGGGTGAAACTGCGCGGCTGGAAATTGCCGGCAAATCTATTGGGCTGCTTGGAAAAGTTGAAGAAAAAATATTACAGAACGGTCGGGAAACAGCGGTTTATGCGGTTGAATTGGAAGTTAGTTCGCTGCCGGATAGAAGGCAGATGAGCTATCAAGAATATTCATCACATCCTGCTGCAAAACGGGATTTAGATCTGGTAGTGGATGAGAGTCAACAGGTGGGCGAGATGCTTGAGCTGGTCAGGCAGAAGTCCCGTTGGCTGGAGGAACTGAAGGTATTTGATCTGTATAGTGGTCCACCGTTACCGGAGGATAAAAAGAGTGTGAGCTTTCGATTGAAATTCAGGGCGGAGGGGCGTTCACTTAACGATGTTGAGGTTAACCAGGTTCAGGAACAGATTCTCCAGGCTTTGCGGGAGCGGTTTGGAGCCTACCTGAGGGATGGATAAACCAGCTGCTTTTTATGATCAGAAGTTGTTGGATTTCATTAAAGATGTGGATGATTTGTTAGAGCGTCATGAGAAGCTCTGGAATCAGTATGAACATTTGCAGGAAGAGAACCAGCGACTTTCTCATCAGCTGCAGGAGTTACAAGCAGAGGCTGCTAAAGCTGGAGAAGCTCGGCAGCAGTTGAAAGATGCTGTGGTCAGCCTTACCGGTCAACTTGAAACCCAATTCAGGAAAATTCGACAGCTGGCAAATCAGAGTGATTGAGGTGAATTATGTCCCGGAGAATTGAACTTCTTGGTGAAAAGTTACCGTTAAAGGTGAAGGCCGATTCAGAGCTGGTAAACCGTTCATTGGAGATAGTGCGTGAAAGGATTACTGCGGTTGAAGAAACAGCTCCGCAGGCTAATGAACTGCAGATTGCACTGTTGGTAGCACTTAATCTTGCCGGGGAGTTGTCTACTCGAGAGCGACAGAGTACACCTGCTGGTTTGAGCGAAAAAACTCTTCAGCAGCTTGAGCGGGTAAGTCGCCGGTTGCAGGCCAGTGAGGAGAGAGTTTGATGGCGATACCAGCTCCTTTTAGAGCGCCGCGCCAGCCTCAGCTTGAGAAGGAACTCTCTTCTGGAGAACTTCCCACCCTGCTTTATTTTTATGATTCCCAATCAAATCTCTGCCAGTTGATTGAACCTGCTGTAGTATCCGTAGCTGCTAAATATCAGGAAAATTTTAAATTTATCGCGGCCCGGGTCTCAAGTTATCGAGATTATTTTTACCGGCTGGGGATGAGCAGTTGTCCGGCCTTTATAATTTTTAGAGGTAGCGAAGAGATTAGACGATTTGTTAGATTTAAGTACAACACGAATTTTAGAGAAGAGTATGAGAAATTCCTTGTAGGAGATTTTCTATTTAACGCCAGTCAGTTTGAAATTCTCGACGCGGTAACAATGCCCTATGTGATAAATACCGGAAAATATTATCATATGACAGCTTTTTTAAATCCAACCGATCCGATTAACTGGAAGTTATCCAGGGAGCTGGAAAAAATAGCAGCTCGTCAGAGCAGTAAGGTAAAACTTTCGTTGGTCAACAAAAAAACTGCCCCGGCTCTTTTGAAAGCCTATAACATTAGAAATTATCCCAGCGTCCTGTTATTTAAAAAAGGAGTTAGAATAACCGAGTGGACAGCCATAAAAAATTTAACAAAATTCAGCCGGGACTGTGAGGCGGTAATCTGTGGAGAATAAAACTCCCGGGTTATTTTCTACTGGAAGGCTAGAGGAGGAACAGGTTGAGAAACCACCACTGGCCCGCAGAATGGCTCCGGAAACACTGAACGATTTTGTCGGACAAAAACAGGCGGTCGGTTCAGGGACCCCCCTGCGGCGAGCGCTTGAGGCGGATAGGGTTTCCAGTCTAATAATCCATGGCCCGCCGGGGACTGGAAAGACAGCACTGGCAAATCTTATTGCTGATAAAACCTCGGCAGTTTTTGAACAGCTTAATGCGGTTCTTGCTCGAAAGAGTGACCTGCGTGAAGTCCTGGCCCGGGCCGAGCATCGATCGGGCAGCACCCTGCTTTTTTTTGATGAGATTCATCGTTTTAATAAAGCTCAGCAGGACGCTCTGTTGCCGGCTGTGGAGGCGGGAACTATTACTTTGATAGGGGCCACCACTCAGAACCCCTATTATTATCTTAATGATGCTCTGCTTTCCAGGTCGTTGCTGATTCGATTCGAGAAGCTGGAAATTGTAGAATTACAGCAGATTCTTGAAAATGCTCTAAATTCTCCCCGAGGTTTAGATGGAAGTATTCAGTTGAGCGCGGAGGCTAGAACAGAACTTTGCCGGGCTGCGTCAGGTGATGCTCGGCGGCTATTGAATCATCTTGAGATTTTATCCCGTACAGCTGAGACTGAGTTGATCGAGCTGGCCGATGTTGATGAACTGTTGCGCCAGGCTGTGCAAAATTATGAACGTGATGGCGATGCCCACTATGACCTTGCCTCAGCTTTTATCAAAAGTATTCGAGGTTCTGATCCGGATGCGGCCATCTATTATCTGGCCCGGTTGTTGGAAGCCGGTGAGGATCCACGGTTTATTGCTCGTAGATTAGTTATTTCAGCTTCTGAAGATGTTGGAAATGCGGCTCCGTTTGGTTTGCCTCTGGCTACCGCGGCAGTGCAAGCTGTAGAGTTTGTCGGTCTTCCCGAGGCCCGGATTGCGCTGGCCCAGGCGACGACATATTTAGCGGCGTCACCCAAAAGTAATGCCAGCTATAAAGCGCTTGAGAAAGCACTGACTGATGTGAGAGAAAATCCTTTGCTTCCGGTCCCGCCTCATCTACGCGATAGCAGTTACGGTAGTGCCGAGGAGAAACAGGCCAGTCAGGACTATCTTTATCCCCATGATTATCCTGGTCATTATGTGAGTCAGAGTTATCTTACTGAATCGAAAAGTTTTTATCATCCAACCGGAATGGGGCAGGAAAAACGGTTAAAAAAATATTTAGAACAATTGACCGATCAAATCAGCTCAGAGTAAAAATCATGTAACTGTTGGATAGTTTTTTTCTGAGTAAATTTTTCTCGGTGCTGGTCTAATTCTGTTGTAGGAAGCGGATCGTTCAAAGCGGCTCTCAGGGCCGGGACCAGTTCGTCTTCAAAAAGGTTTTCGTCCAGTTTGATCGCCGGTTCACCGACCAGTTCCTTAACCGCTCCGGCGTAGCGGACTATGGGTCGGGTTCCGCAGGCAATTGCCTCGAGTGCCGGGAAACAAAAACCATCCGCAGTCGAGGGATAGATGACTCCCCGGGCTCCGCTGTACAGCACAGCCAGTTCTTCATCATTAACAAAACCAGGAAATATCAGCTGTTCGGGGTGGCTCTGCCAGGAAGTTTTCAACTGTTTAGAATAGCAGCCCGGTCGACCGGCAATCACTAAACTTGCTGATGATAGGTGTTTTGATTTCCAGCGGTTACTGACTGTTTCAAGACCCTTGTGAGGATCATAACTGCTCATATCAGCCACCATCAAAAAATAGGGAGGGGATATCCGATATTTTTTACAGATCGCTTTCACTGCACTGTTAGAGCGGGGATAAAACTGTTTGCTGTTTACCCCGTGGTAGATAGTTTTTATTCGCTCTCGGGGGATTGAAAACATCATTT
This sequence comes from bacterium, assembly GCA_003557545.1. Classification (GTDB taxonomy): domain Bacteria; phylum T1Sed10-126; class T1Sed10-126; order T1Sed10-126; family T1Sed10-126; genus PWOD01. Next base: position 6,905 of record PWOD01000063.1, read on the forward strand.
GAATTGTGTTGGTGGTTTTTCTTGAAGGGCTAATGATTGCATCGCTGTTGATTAACTGCCGTTTCATTCTTCTGTAGAGATACCGGAGGAAGGTGGAGTGCTGGTACCGATCTCGATAGATGAAAGGAACCAGGTTATGGACCAGGGTGACGACTGGAGCCGGTTTGATTGAGGGAATTTTAAAGGGATCAATAATCTGTATTAGATCCGGTTTTGCCTGTTTGAACTGCCAGGCCAGATCCCAATGGCCCCAGAGTTTTCTCTGCCAGCTGCCGTTCTGGGAAAAACTATTAAGGGGAAATTCAGCATGGGCGTAAGGACAGAGGGTGATCTCTTTAACCCGGCTGAATCCTTCAAGATATATCTGAGCCACTCGACCTGCACTGCGGGCGCGTTTCTCTGAATGAAGTGAGGTCAAATCAAGTCCCAGGGTCAACTTATCACTCACAGCCTATGAGGCTCCTTTCAAGGGGTGGTTTGGTGGTTGGTATTAGATCTGATAGAGATCAAACCGTCCACCTTTTTTGCGCGAAATTTCTTGTAGAGGTTTTAATAACTCGGTGGCTATTCTGATTTTGCCCAACGGTACATCCGGTTTGACTGAACCGTGAAAATCTGATCCGCCGGTAATGGCCAGACCGTGTTGTCGGGCAAGCGTGAAATATTTTTTATTCTGTTCCGGGCTGTGATCGGTATAAAAGGCTTCAAGTCCCTCAATACCGAGGTTGGCCAGTCGTTTGAGATTCAAGTTTTTCTTACAGTATACCGGGTGAGCCAGGACAGCCACCCCCCCACTTTCGTGGACCAGTTTGATAGCTTCATTGAGACTCATCCGTTCCTTGGGTATCCTGTCCAAAGGGCAGTTGTGACCCAGATAGCGGGTGAAAGCTTGGTTAATTGTTGGAACTATCTTTTTTTCGACCAGGGTCCGGGCCAGATGAGGTTTGCCAATCAGCTTTTTACCGGCTTTTTCAGCCACCTCGGAAAATTCTATGGAGATTCCAGTGAGCTGTTTGAGCTTTTTTAACATCCCTTTAATTCTTTCCGCCCGGGCTCGTTCATAGTATTTGAGTCTCTGGCGTAAAATCGGTCTTTTCCAGTCAATAAAATAGCCCAGAAGATGGTAACGATCCTGGTGACCCTGACAGCTTATTTCGACGCCGGGGATGGTTATGATGGGACTTTTTCTTCCGGCCTCCATAAAACTGTCCAATCCATCGATAGTATCGTGATCGGTCAGGGCTATACCGTCAAGTCCTACCTGTTCGGCAAGATTGACGATCTCTTCTGGAGTGTATTGCCCATCCGAGGCGAAGGAATGAATGTGCATATCAAGTCCACCTGTCGTGACCTGGCTGTGATTAAAACTGAGCATCAAACCAGGCCATTTTCTGCCCAGAATTTACCGTGACTGATGGAGGCATAAGCGTTGTGATTGTGGATTGATTCGTAGCTAATGCAGCGGATGGTAAAATCTTTAATTTTAGGATGGCCCAGGAAACTATGGTTGAGGTCCCGGACAATATCCTCAACAAATTTCGGGTTGTTATAGGCGGCATCTGTTAAATAGGCTTCATCCTCCCGTTTGAGTAGGGAATAGACCTGGCTACTGCCCTGCTCTTCAACGAGAGCGATCATTTCTTCTAACCAGAGCATCCCGTCTATCACGGCACTACTTTTTACGATGGCTCGTTGGTTATGGGCTCCGCTATCACTGTTTGATTTGCTGCAGGGACAGAGGGAGGTCAGAGGGACCCGGGTAGTAATCCAGATGGTCAGCTCATCCCCCTGAAGTCTGCCGCCGAAACCACAGGGATAGTCAACCAGCCCGGGTTTTTCAGAGCGGGGCGATGTTTTACTGACAAAATAATCGAAATCAAAGCGGGCGTAAGCATCAGAAGCCCCCAGTTTTTTACGCATCGCCCGAAGAAATTCTCCGACAGAGTTGAGGGTGAATTTAGCGCTGCGATATTTTTCGGCCAGTTCAACAAACCGGCTCAAATGTGCTCCGCGCTGGTTTTTGGTTAAATTTACACCAAAATCAGCTCGTGCTACTACCTGTTGGGTTCCAGATTTTCTATCTGCAACGGTCAGGGGAAGTTTGAAATCATTTATACCTACTCGGTTAAGTGCTACAGGTTGGACGGCCTGTTCCGCCTGAACATCTTCAAGATGATCTTTTTTTAACAAATTATTCACTTCCCTTAAAACTTTAACGAGCAAAGATTATTTACCTGGTTTCTGTAGTTCGATAAAATCAACCGTTTATTATACAATCTAACCGGCGAAGAAACTAAGGGTCTGTTAGAAATCGGAGGTCTTTTCAGTGGAATCGGCTCAGTCGGATGAAAATCTATTTAAACAGAGTTTTTGGCGCCGTATGATTGGCTCCTGTTATAACCGGCAGATCTATCGTCCTGCTCTTCTGGAACCGTCACGACGATCTGTGATTTATCTATTGAAAATTTTATTCATTGGACTGATCATATTTAGTCTATCTATAACAGCTACAAGCTGGCCTGTTATTCAAACTGTTGGAGACAATCTGGCCCAACAGCTGCCCCGGGTAATTTTTCATAATGGTGAGCTGGAAGTTGAGGGGGAAACTCCCAGGAGAGTCGAACTGTATGCTGACCAGCAGCTGGTAATCGATCCCGCCGGGCAGGTAAGTCGGGCCAGGCTGGAAGATGAAGTTGTTGTTGTGCTGGTTAACGGGGCGGTATTTTTTCGTAGTCCGGGGGGAGAGTTTAATTACAGGTCAACCCGGCTTTATGAAAAAACAGCTGATGCGCCGGAGATTGTTATCAGTCCCAACTGGTTGGAAGCTCGATTATTTTATTTGAAAATTTTAGCCCTGAGCCTGGTAATCTTAAGTAGTAGTTTTGATTTTTTATTAATCACACTGAGTCGGCTGGTTTTGATCAGTTTTGGTGGTCTGCTTGCCCGTCAGAAGGAATCCCCCGTTGCTTTGAAATGGGCAGAGATTTTGCGGATAAGCTGTTATACGGTGACACCTACGATAGGTTTTCATCTGCTTTTTAGAATTTTACAAGCAATTAATCTCTCCCTCCCTGCTCCAGAGTTTGTCATGATTCTGGCTGGAACCGGCTGGACTTATTTAGTGGTAAAACAGGTGGAAGAGGAGGCGGCATCAAGGCCGCCCTCCAGACCTATCAAGAAGTTGGTTGAACAGCTTGATGAGAGGCGGAATAATCCCTGAATTATCTGGTTTTAATCTTCGGAGACAATTTTTTTTGAGTATAAGTCAGGTGAAAAAATGAAAATATGGCTACTGG
>PWOD01000153.1 GCA_003557545.1 bacterium
CCTGCATCGCCCGGGGCCAGACAGCACTGGCCCGGTGACGAAACCGTATTTCCATCAGCACCAGCTCGGCCAGATCATCCCGACCATCCTCACGGTAAGCTCGAGCAGTCAGGTAAAGAGCCCGGGGCACCGGACCTCCGGGGTATTCATCAACCAGCTGCTCCCAGATCTCCACGGCAGCATTATAATCACCATCCCGATAATAACTATCACCCAGCATTTCAAGCCAGATTTTTCGCAGTTCCCGGGCATTTTCTTCGGTTGGAGAAAGTTGTCCCAGCTGGGTTCTAATAAAATTTCGGGCCGGTTCATGATGACCCCTATCAATCAGGGTGGATATTCGGGTCATTTCTCGATAATCAGTATCAGAAATCTCATCAGGAATCGAAAACTCTACGCCCTGAGGTAGAGCCTCTGCTGTCGGTCGTTCAACCGGTTCAGGAACAAACTGCTCGACAGTTTCCGGCTCTTCGACCACCGGTTCAGCTTCTGGCTCTTGAGGGATTATTTCAACCTGGAAGGTTTCAGTTCGATCCTCCCAAAAAATCAGATCGGTAGCAAACCTTTCTTCAAAAATCAGCTCAAGTTGTCCGGGTTGAAGAGAACGGAAGACAAACTCAGCACGAGTTGGTCTTTCCACTTTACGCTGTTCCAGGAGTTCAACAAGCTCCTGATCATAATCCATATTTTCCCAGCTCTGGAAGGTTGAAATCAACGGCAGATGAAGGGTGAAACTATCCCCTTCAGTCACAGTTACCACAGAAGCATTAGCGACAGACAACGATCCTGCTGATAGCAGGATAAGCATAACAACTAAATAGCATGCTGGCTGTCGGAAAAAATTAATTGTCCCGTTCAATTTGAATATCAGCTCCGGTCGTCGTATTCCACTGGACACGAACCTTCGCCTCACCCGATTTAAATCCGGGTTTACGAGCCCGAACCGTATATTCATTAACCGGTACATCAGTAATCTCATAGCCGGCTTCAGTTGTTCTAATCGATTGGGTGGGAGGATCAGTGGTAACAATTGCACCTTCTACCGGTCGATCTTCAGTATCCAGAACCTGACCTTTGATTGCTCCTGTGATACAGCCGGTCAAAAAACTAAAAGATAATAAGACAAGCAAAATCAAGCCACACTTCTTCATCGGCGTCTCCACCTTTACTAGATTGTTTAGAGTACTATGTAATGTACGATCTGTTAATGATAAAATCTTTATAGAAAAAATAACAGGTTTTTCGACACTTAATTAAGATTATCGACAATTTAACGATTTTTTTCAGTAAACCCTTTAAAAACTAGCAAAATTGTGTCGAAAGTTAAAGCTGAAATAAATTATAAAAAAAAATTGTTCAGTTATCTACTAAAACAAAGAGAATCATGGTGGGAAAAATAATGAACTATGACAAAAAGCTCCAGTCCAAACGAAACCAGTCAACAGGAGGCTGGAGTTTAGAAAGAGTGCTGTTTTTTACAGTTCTACTACTTTTCACCCTGGTAAGTATCGGCCTGGGTGTGGGATTTGGAGTAATCTATGCTTTTTCGGGAGACCTTCCGTCACTTGCTCCACTGGAGGATTATAGCTCGGCTGAATGGAACCTTCCAACCAGAATATACTGTGCAGACGGTGAGCTGATAGCCAGTTTTTCCCAGGAAAGACGTGAACTAATAAGAATTGACGATCTACCCCCCGAACTTATCCAGGCTACCCTTGTAGTAGAAGACAACCGTTTTTTTGAGCATACAGGGCTTGATTTTTCTGGAATTACCCGAGCTGCCCTGAGCAATCTAAGAGCCGGTTCAATCGTCGAGGGTGGCAGCACAATTACCCAGCAGCTGGCGAAAGTGCTGTTTTTTTCTCCCCGTCAAACATTCCGCAGAAAGATTCGGGAAGCCCTCCTGACCTTAAAGATTGAACAACGCTACACCAAACAGGAGATTCTCGAGCGATATTTTAACAAGATCTATTTCGGAGCCGGGGCCTACGGAGTTGAAGCGGCCTCACAGATCTATTTCGGAAAAAATGTCCAGGATTTAAATACAGCCGAGGCTGCTCTGCTGGCCGGCCTGCCCCGGGCACCTTCGAGTTACTCTCCCCTGCGCAATCCAGAAAGAGCCCAAAGACGACATCGGGTTGTATTTGGCCGGCTGATCAATAACGGACTGCTGGAGCCAGAGGAGGCCGAAACTAAATTTATCGAGTTCTGGGAACAGTTTGAATACCGTCATTTCGCCGATAGAGAGGAAAAACAGCAGGAAAAAATCCACGGGGCTCCCTATTTTGTGGAACATGTGAGAAAGCTACTATTACAGCGTTATGGTGAAGATGTGGTCTACCGAGGAGGTCTAGAGGTCCACACAACAGTTGATATGAACTACCAAAAAAATCTCCAGCAGGAGATCTATGATTATCTGTTAGAATTTAACCGAAAATCTGGTAATTTACCTGACACAGCGACTGAGATTCCAGAGGATCCTCCCACTCAACTCGTAGAGGGCTCGGCCATTGTCAAAGATCCCCAG
>PWOD01000119.1 GCA_003557545.1 bacterium
ATGGGTGATTCAACAACCGAGGTAAGTCTGAGTGGACCGGCAACAATAACGGCGCTGTTTGAAGAGGAGCCTGCAGATACCCATTTGTTAACGGTTGAGAATCCTGATTCAGGGACGATAAGCGTGGGGGGAGTAGCTGCTGAAGATGGTGATACCTTTGTGTTGGAAGAGGGTGTGAATACGGACATTGAGGCATCGGCTGATACAGGTTATCAGTTTATACAATGGTCAGTAATATCTGGAACTCCAAATATAGCTGACACATCAGCGACCACTACCCAGATTAATCTGGAAGAGCCGGCGACAATAACGGCACTGTTTGAACAGGCGCTGGTTGACACTTACATACTGACAGTTGAGGATCCGGATAGTGGTTCAATAATGGTCGCGGGGTCAGTTGCTGTTGATGGTGAGACCTTTGTCTATCAACAGGGAGAAATTGTGACTGTGATAGCTGTGGCTGATACGGACTATCAGTTTGTCAGCTGGACGGGAGATACGGAGACTATAGCTGATCCCTTGGCCTGGCAAACAACTGTTGAAATATTGTCTGATCTAACTGTTTCAGCCGAGTTTGAGCGAGTTCATTACGATGTTGAAATAATTAATCCAGTGGGAGGATCGATCTCTGTGGCTGGAGAAACTGTAACAACTGCTTCCGAAATATTTAGTTATCAGGCTGGATCAACAGTTACCATCCGGGCTTATCCAGAGTTAGGTTATGAATGGAGCAACTGGACCGGGGATACGGATTATTTGAATTTTCTGGATAGAACCGAAGTGATTTTATCAGTTGATACAGATATTATATTATCGGCAAGTTTCAGTCCGAAATATTATCAGTTGACTGTTGGAACCTCTGATTCCGGTGAGGTATATGTTGAAGGTGTCAGGGTAGATGGAAATTTTGATACTTTTCTCATAAGAGAGGATCAAACCATCAATATTGAAGCTCAGCCGGATGCCGGCTATGAGTTTTATCAATGGGCTGGTGACACTGACAATATTGCTGATTTTGAAAGTCGGACTACCACCAAACAGATTTTGCGGGATGCTCTCATCATACCTGTTTTTGTTGGTGAAAGATTTAATTTAACTGTCTCGGTTCCCGCCCAGGGAAAGATCTATGTAAATGGTCAGGAAGCCAGTGACGGCCAGCAATTTGAGAGTTTTTATGGTGAAACGTTAGCTCTTCGAGCTGAACCTCTGTCTAATTATGGTTTTATTGAGTGGACTGGTGATATTAATACTATTGCACAACCCGGGGAGAGGATTACTGAAATTGAAATTCTCGAAGATCTTTCCATATCAGCCAGCTTTGGGACGGTTGGTATCCGGGAGTTGGTTGTTGGTCCTAATCCTTATTATGGATCACAAACTGATCGACCGCTCCGATTTCAATTTAGTCAAACTGCCAGTGATCTATTTGAACTTGAAATATATACTGTCAGTGGACGGTTGGTGTTTGATAAAATCTATAGAGATAATCAGATAAGTCAGGTGGCAAATATGAATTATTTTGAGTGGGATGGCAGAAATAATTCTGGCGCAGATGTTGCCAGAGGAATCTATATTTATCATTTACGGGATCTCGAAACCGGCCAGGAAAAATCCGGAAAGTTGGCGATTATAAGATGAATGTTCTGATAATGAAAAGAGGCTTCAAAATATTCAACTTGCCCCTTTTAATCTGCTTTATAGTGCTTTGTTGTGGAACGCCGAATCAGCTTTTTGCCGGGTCCGCTGGTCAAACTTCCGCAGAAATTTTACGACTTGGTTCTGGAGCGGTAAATCCAGCGATGGGGACTTCCGGTGTGGCTTCTGTGTCAGGATCTTCTGCTTTGCATTATAATCCTGCCGGGTTAGCTTTTGGCCGTCCGAGAAATTTCGAACTAACCTATCAACAGCTGGTGGAGGGAATAGATTATGGAAATTTCGACTTTACTCAACGAATAAACCCCCGGGGGTCCATAGGGTTGGCATTTCGTTACCTGGATTATGGTTCCTTAGATGAGGTTGAATACCAGGGTAATCTATTAGTTCCAACCGGGGATGATTTTTCCGGTCTGGATATGGTTGGAACTATTGGTTACGGGGAACAGATTCGTAATTTCGCCTGGGGTTTTTCGGTAAAGTTACTACATTCTAGAATTGCTGATGAAACTGCAACTGCAAGGGCGGTTGATGTGGGGCTACAATGGCATTCGATGGATTCTGAAATCCCCCTGTCAGTTGGATTGTTGCTGGCTAATATTGGAACCAGAGTTGATAGTATTGAAGAAGATCAACAGGGAGACGAGTTACCCTTTTTGGGTCGGGCCGGGATCAGTTTTGACTGGTCTAAAAATCTTCCGATTTTGTTAAAAACTAATGTTGATGTTGAATATGATTTTGAATCTGAAAAGACTGCTGTTATGGCCGGGCTTGAATGGAGTCCGGTCGAACGAGTCGCATTACGTCTGGGTCTGGATGGAACAGTTGATGCTGATGATGGTTTGACTGCCGGAGTTGGCCTGGGGTTATCTGACGATCTGCAACTTGATTATGCTTTCGTTCCCCACGGTGACCTTGGTGATCTCCATATAATATCGCTCCAGTATTCCCAGGGGAGTCCATCTGATTAAAATTTAGTTACTTTTGTTTCGAGCTTGATATCTCATATATTGATTTATTTCAATAGCCGGCAGACGACAGTAGCGTTGTTACTAAATTTTCCACGAATGCGGTTTGATTTCACTTTTACTAGACTTAGCTTATAATTGGTTAGCTGGAGGTATTAAAGATAAATCTATTATCTAATTGGAGGGAATAGTCATGAATATTAATAAGCTGAACAAGCAGTTTAGTTTAATCCCTGTTCTGCTGGTGCTGTTTATTTTAGGAATTAGTGGTTATTTGATTCAACCCGCCATGAGTGAGCAACCTGTGAATGAAACGCTTGCTATTTTATCCACCACCGATCTTCATCAATATATCCTGCCTTACAACTACATGGAAGATCGTCCACAGGAAGATATCGGTTTTTCAAAAACATATAGTTTAATTCAACGTGCCCGGGAGAAATATCCTAATACTATTTTACTTGATGGGGGGGATGCTATTCAGGGAAGTCTGGCCGGTGTCATAGAAGCCCAGGTTGAACCGTTAAAGGTGGGCGAGATCCAGACCATAGTTGAGATAATGAATACTGCGGGTTATGATGCCGCAGCGATTGGTAATCATGAGGTCCAGGATTATGGTCTTGATTTTCTTGACAGGGCCATCGAGGGCTCCGATTTCCCCTGGCTGTCGGCCAATATGGTTCATGCGGATGAACCGTCCGAATTTTATACACAACCTTATGTAGTACTGGAAAAAGAAATTGCCGGCAAACCCATAAAGATTGGTGTTATTAGTTTTGTTCCCCCCCAGATAATGCAATGGGGTAGAGCTCATTTACATGGCCGGGTAATAGCTTTTGATATCCTGGAACAGGCCGAGAGATATATCCCCCGGCTGGCTGAAAAATCAGATATATTGATTGCCAATGCACATACTGGAATCGATGATTCTCCACCGGATTCTTATGAGGCCCGAGAAAATGCTGGTTATTATCTGGCACAGTTCGATGAAGTTGACGCAATGATTACCGGGCATCAACATTTTAATTTTCCCAACGATCATTTTGCTGATATGGCCGGTGTTGATGTTGCAGCGGGAACTGTTCATGGAGTTCCGACAGTTATGCCGGGTTCCTGGGGAAGTAGATTGGGAATTATTGAGCTGCAGCTTCAGCATGATGGCGATGGATGGTTTGTAGAAGATCATTTAGTTGAACTCTGGGAAGTTGATGCGACTGTAGAATCAAGTCCGAAAATCGAGCAGATGGCGGCTGATTTGCATCAGAGAACCCTTGACTATGTCAGAACTCCAATCGGCCGGACAGCCATTCCAATCAAATCTTATTTTTCCAGAATTAAGGACAGTGCGGTGACTCAACTGGTCAACGATGCTCAGCTCTGGTATGGGAAACAGCAGCTTGCCGGTTCAGAATATGAAGAACTACCGCTGCTGTCGGCTTCCGCTCCCTTTGTCGCCGGTCGCCAGGGACCGGATTATTATAGCCGTGTTAGCGATGAGATAACGATTGGAGATGTCACCGATATTTATCTTTATGATAACACTGTATTTATCTTAAAATTGGATGGCCGGCAAATTATTGATTGGATTGAACATAGTGGTCGTAATTTTAATACCATTAATCCGGACGCTGAAATGGCACAACACCTGTTGAATTACCAGGTCAACGCCTTCAATTTTGATGTTATTGAAGGGATAGAATATATTTACGATCTTACCCGTGATGTTGGTGAGCGTGTTATCGAGGCCACATACCAGGGTGAACCCCTTAGCAGTGATATGAAGTTTGCTGTGGTGACAAATGATTATCGTGCCGGCGGTGGTGGAGGCTTCCCTCACATGGAGGATGACAATGTGATTTTTCAGTCGGCGGATGTTAACCGGCAGCAGCTGATCTATTATATTGAAGCCCAGGAGGAGATTGATCCACAGCCCAGTGGTAATTGGAAAATTAAACCGCTGGATACCAGAGCTCCCCTGTTAGTTCGTTCCCATTCAGAAACTGCTGATTTTTTAGAAGCAAGAAATATCCAGGGGATCGAAATAATCGAGGTGGATGAAGAGGGCTGGGGGATTTATCAGATCGATTTAACTGAGCTACCGTAGATTGGTTATTCTATCTCGGTTATTTTTAAATTGCTAAAAATAACCTCGTAACCAGCACCTTCAGCCCAGCTTTTAGCGTAGATGCCCGCCTGTGCTTTTTCAGTCTCAAACGGTGGTTTATACCCGTTTAGCTTTCTCCAGTAAGTTTCACCGGCCTGTTTGAATAACGGAATTATTTTATCTTCCTGTAATGCCAGCCCGATTTTTTCCGGTAATCCGCTGTAGTTTCGAACATTAACTATCTCCTCGCCCGCTTTGTTGACCATCATTCTGATCGAGTTGCCATCACCGGTTGGTCCCCAGTGTAACCAGTTGTTAGCATCTTTTTTTAGAATTATTCCGGTTTCGCGGCCCCAGATTAGCTCTACCTCTAAATTGGTCGTTAATTTCCAGTTTTCCGGCAGCGATCCTTTCCAGTAGAGCTGGGGTGCTGTTTGACTGTGATACCATAGCTCAGATGGTTGTTTAACAGTCAGAATCAGTTTGTTTTCTTGAAACTCATAGTGGTTTTCAGCAGCCCCATAATATTCAAATTCTTTGCTAAAATCGTCGGTTAAAAGGTTAATATTCAGCAGCTCTCTAATTATTTCTGGTTGGAATCTATCAAACAGGCTGAGATAGTCAAAAGTTCGTATTTCATATGTTCCGGCCTCTTTTTGTGGATTAACTCGCACTTTGACAAAACCATCATACCCGGTTTGATAAATCTCCACATCAAATTCTTCTAATCTGTTCACTACTTCAGCGTGGGGATGACCAAATGGACCATTTCGAGGAGCAGGGATGATTGCCACCTCCGGCCGGGTAGTTTCAAGAAGTCTTCGTCCCGTAGAAGTTCGGCTGCCGTGATGGCCGGCCTTAAGGATATCTATATCAGAAATTAATCCCTCGCGGACCCATTGATTTTCCTGCTGTGTATAGGCATCCCCGGTGGTCAGTATTTTTACCCCGTTAATTTCGATTGGAAAACTGATTGAATCCTGGTTTAGATCTCCCCGTGGGGGATCGGTTGGATTGATAATTTCAACGAAAAACTCTGGTAATAGCTCTTTTTTTTCTGTTCGGGAGACGGTGTAGTAGGGGATCTCCTTCTGGTCGATAAGTTCCAGCAGTGATAGATAAAGTCCGGTTGTTTGTTGATTTTTAATATCCCAAACCTGGCCCACATCAAACTGCTCTATTAATCTGGAAGCGCCTCCGATATGATCGGCGTGTGGATGTGTGAGAACCAGAGTTTCTATCCTGTTTATATTCAGCTTGTTGAGTAATCTGATAACTGATTCGATTCCCCCGGCCGTGGCAGCGTCGATCACAGCAACCTGTCCCTGCGGATTTAATAATATGGCCGCATCTGCTTGACCGACCGGTGCTACAATATATCGCCATACCGGTTCATTTAAATCGGGGCTCTCATCTGTAATAGCCTCTGTTTCCGCCGGCTTTTGATCTACCGATAAAGGTTCTCCCTTACTAAAAATCAGGTAGCCAATTAATCCTGCCAGCCCGACACCCAGGATTAAAACTAATACTAGAGTGATTTTTTGAGAAAATATTTTTTTCATTATTTTTTATACTCACTTTCAGGTGAAAACAGTTAGAAATTCTTGACGTTAAATTTACCTTGTGGTTCAATCATTGTAGGGTTTAATTTTAACATGGAAATTTATTTGCTTCTATTTCTAATCTTTTAGGAGAGTGAAATCTTATGTTTTGGATTAAGGCTGCCGCAGCCGGGTTGGTTGGAGGGGTGGCTGGATCAGCCGTCTATCAGCTTGCAATCTATAGTGGCCTGGCACCGTTTAATATCTACCCGTTTGTTGCTTATTTGGAAACTTTGAATATACCAACTGGTGGTATGAATTTTTTTCTGCAACTTATCTATGGAACAGTCTGGTCTATTTTTCTCGTTTGGATATTCCATACAACGGTTAATTGGAAGAAGGGGATCGGGCTGGCAATCTTTCTCTGGCTGATCATGGGGTTTGTTTATGCTCCGGTTATTGGTTGGGGGCTATTTGGGTTTGCCGGAAGCAGTCAGCTTTCTCCGGAACATGGTCTGTATCTCGACCCTGGTCTCTGGTTTTTTATCATAACCCTGGTCCATTATCTGGTTTATGGTTATTTAATCGGGATAATTAATGACTGGTGGATAAAAGACACAGATGATGTTGCAGCTCAGATTAGAAAGCATTCCGAAATCTAAAGCGGTCTAATCCAACAATATTTCATGAAAGGAAGTTGATTAATATAAAATCCAGGACTATCTATGTGGACGCCGATGCCTGTCCGGTAATTGATGATATAGTAGAACTGGCTCCAGAGTCTGAAATCCATCTTGTTCATAACCAGCACCATTTTATTAATAGTACGGCCGATAATGTAACCATTCATCTAACCGGCGATGGACCCGATCAGGCAGATCATCTAATTTATAATCTCAGTCAACCAGGGGACCTTGTAGTCACCGACGACCTTGGACTGGCTGCTCTGGCTCTCGGAGGGGGGCGCGATGTGTTACGGTTTCGAGGTGATAAGCCGACCAATCAAAACATTGACGCAGTTTTGGAGATTCGCCATGCTGCTGCCCGCCACCGTAAGGCTGGTAATTATCAGCGCGGCCCTGCCCGGTTTAGCGAGGAGGACAGGATTAAGTTTCGGAAGGGTTTGAAGAAACTTTTACAATCCGGGGTGGACGGGTAGTTTTTTCTGCGATAAATTTAATCCTTCGATAATCAAGATACCACCGGTTGTTTTTGAAATGGGTAGATTTTAAGCTGGCTTCTAACCGGTTAATTAATGAGCGTCGTTGATTATCTTCCAGCGGGCTCAAAATTTTATTTGAAAATAAACTCATCCATAAACGAAAACCCTCAGCCCCCGGAAGTTCTGCAGTTTTTTTAAAATTATCGATCGAGAGTACTTTAAAGCCGGCTTTTTCCAGCTCAGTTTTGTATTGTTCGATAGATGGGAAATACCAGGGATCCAGCTCTTGGGGGTCATAACCATACTCTTCCAAAAGTTTATGTAATAACTGCTGAATCTTCGATATATTACCCTGCCCGGCAAATTCAGCAACAAATTTCCCATTATCTCTCAGTAAATCATAGAGTTTTTTCAGGGTGGGTTGGGGTTGTTTAATCCAGTGTAATACATCGTTAGAAAAAATTTTGTCAAACTTTTCAGAAGAATTGAATTCTCTGACATCACAGTTGTAAAATTCAATATCAGAAAACTGTTCACGGGCCACTGCAATCATTTCTGCTGATGGATCAATCCCTACAACCCGGCCGCCCTGTAAAGCAATCTTCCTGGTTAATTCTCCGGTGCCACAGCCAAAATCAAGAATCTTTTCATCCGGCTGTATAGAAAGCTGGGCGAGGGGATCGGTCTGGTTAAAAGGTGTGGTTGAAATTATTTTACCATAGAGTTTGGCGTCCCAATCGGCCTGTTGTTGATCGATTAAAACTCTTTTTTTCATTTCTTATCTACCCTTGATTCTGAAAAATAGATGGTTTTATTGACCACTGGTTCTATTTTATCAGTCAGTTTAAAACCACTCATTATAGCTTTTGAGCAAATTTTTGCCAGGGAAAAATCAGTATGTATTAACTTGAAATCTTCTCTCATTCTGTAATAGAACAAGGTTTGACCGCCAAATTATTCCATTGATAAAATTAAACTGGTTGTAATCCACCGATTTATGTACCATAATTTTATTTAACTTTATGGGTCAGTGCGTTTTTTTGTTGATAGGGATTTTTGCTAATCGGAAGGCAGGGTGATACCTGATGGAGTTTGGCGAAAAAGTTGTCTTACAGTCTGGTGAGTCCAGCGAGTTTAGTTTCAAAAATCATTTCATAACTGTTAAGTTTGAAGCAGGGATAATTCGTTATCAACGTTTCGACATAGATAGCGATGAACTGCTGTTTGAAAAAGATTTTTTATTGAAAGATCAGCGGAGAGCCCGTCTTAAATTCCGGCCACTTTATCCAGACCGACCTGTTGTTGTTAAACCCTCGATTAATCCGGTTGTTCCTCCCGGTGAAAAGGGCCAGTTCTTTTTAACTATTCCACTTTCCTTTGGATTGGGTTTTTCCAGGACTGAAACAGTATTTGAAGAGATCCTTAAAAATCCGCGGAAAAATAGTTATTGGGGTCCGGTCACAGGGGGTCTGTTAGTTTATCAATTTCGTCCCCGGCTTTTTTATCAGATGTCGGAAGCTTTTGATTCAACTGAATTGGATGAGGTGCTTATTCCGGTAACCCTGTTGAATCGGACCAAAGAACCACTTACTGTTGATCGTTGTTTAATCCCCTGCCGGGAGTTAGATCTTTATAAGACGACCGATCAGAAGTTACTTTTTGAGAACATTAGAATTGAGCAATTTTCGGATGATCAACAAAATTCTCATCCGGCCGGGAAAATCTTTGACCGGGCGGGGCAAGATCTGGCTTTACTTGAGAAAGCTCCGAATCCACCGCAAACATTATTGGGCCGTGTAAGTCAGTTTTCTCGAATTGATCAGTTAACGGGGGTGTTTGGAGACCGATGAGTTATTTTTTACAAAATCTGCAGGAACTTGTTGCAAGCTGGCCGGTTGAACAGCTTATATATTTGCTTCTTATTGGTATTGTTGGTTTTTTTCTTGCCCGCATAATCGCTTTGCTTATCGGCCGGCAGTTTTCTAGAAAAAAAGACTCGACGGCTGGAATGATAGCAGAAAAATTAGTTTTTTACGGTTTGCTCCTCCTGGTTGTGGCTATAATTTTACATGAACTTGATGTCGGGTTAGGGGCGATACTTGCGGCCGGTGGATTTTTAGGGTTGGCTGTAGGTTTTGCTGCTCAAACTTCTGTTTCCAACATGATTAGTGGAATCTTTCTTATGTTTGAACGACCTTTTCAGGTAGGGGATGTTATTCGTATCGGCGAGGATTTTGGCGCAGTCTTAAGCATTGATCTGCTCTCTACGAAGATTCGTACCTTTGATAATCTGTACTGGCGAGTGCCGAATGAAAAGATTTTAAAAACTGATTTTAAGACAATTACCAAATATGATATTCGGCGGATGGATATCAGTACCAGTATCAGTTATGAAGATGATATCCAGGTGGCCAGGGATGTGCTGCTAGAATCTGCTGAACGGGAACCATTGATTTTAGGTGACCCTGAACCGGTGGTGTTAGTCACCAAAATGGCTGACTCAGGGATTGAACTTCTGCTTCGCTGCTGGTTTTATAAAACTGATTTTTTAGCAGCGCAAACAGCATTGACCCATAATATAAAGATCGAACTTGAAAAGGCCGGTTGCACTATTCCTTTTCCCCATCAAACTGTTTATTTGCGTCAAGAGGAAGATTGGGAAAAAGCTGCTATTCTGGAACAAAACAGTTAATATTTTTGAACAGCCATGAAATATCTTGATGAATTCCGGGAATCGGAA
>PWOD01000060.1 GCA_003557545.1 bacterium
ACCCCGACCCCGCTATGAAATCTACGTCTATTCAACAGAGATGGAAGGAATCCATCTGCGCCACAGTAAGGTCGCCCGGGGTGGTATTCGCTGGAGCGACCGGCGGGATGATTACCGAACCGAAGTGCTTGACCTGGTAAAAACTCAGAAGGTTAAAAACGCCCTGATAGTTCCCGACGGCTCCAAAGGTGGCTTTGTTCTGAAAAAAGAATATTGAGAGGAGCGGGCCAACCTCGGCCAGCAAGCCCGCCAGCAATATTCAGTTTATATCCAGGGGCTGCTTGATCTTACTGACAACCGGGTTGATCAACAACTTCAAACCCCACCGGGACTTATCTGCTACGATCAACCCGATCCATACCTGGTAGTGGCCGCCGACAAAGGTACCGCCGGCTACTCCGATACTGCCAATCAGATCTCCCGTGACTATAATTTCTGGCTGGATGATGCCTTTGCCTCGGGCGGAGAGACCGGCTACGACCACAAGCAGCAGGGAATAACTGCCAGAGGAGCCTGGGAATCGGTTAAACGGCATTTTCGTGAGCTCGAGCAGGATATAGAATCCGAACCTTTCACAGTCGTGGGAATCGGTGATATGGGGGGAGACGTTTTCGGTAATGGAATGCTTCTCTCCCGGCAGATAAAGCTGGTTGCCGCCTTCAACCACCAGCATATCTTTATCGATCCCGATCCCGATCCGTCCAGATCGTTTGAAGAACGTCAAAGGCTTTTTGACAACGTCTGCGGCTGGGAAGAGTATGACAGCCAACTGCTCAGCCCGGGTGGAGGTATCTACCGTCGGGACGCTCGAACTATCGAACTGTCCGAGGAAGCCCGTTCACTGCTGCAGATCGAGCAGCCCCGGCCCAGCCCTGAAACAGTTATTAAACGAATTTTAAGTGCCCCGGCTGATCTCCTGTGGAACGGTGGTATCGGTACCTACATAAAGGCCACCGGACAGGCCGATTCCGAGGCCGGCGATCCCGATAACGATGACTGCCGGGTCGAAGCTTCACAGGTTCAGGCCCGAGTAATTGGCGAAGGGGGTAACCTGGGGATCACGCAAAAAGGTCGAATCGAACTGGATCAGCAAGGTGTGATGCTAAATACTGACGCAATCGACAACAGCGGTGGAGTCGATATGTCTGACCACGAGGTCAATATAAAAATCCTGCTTCAGCAATCAATCCGACTCGGTGAACTGGACCCGGAGAATAGAATAAAAGTTTTAAAAAGTCTAACCGATGAGCTGGTCGATATTGTAACAGCCAACAACTACAGCCAGTCAGGTGTGATAAGTCTTGAATCCCACAACTCCGAGCGCCGGCTTGACGACTACCGCCATCTGCTTTTTAAACTCGAAGAAACTGTTGAACTGAATAGGAAAGTTGAAAATCTTCCCTTTGAAAGCAGCATGCAGGAGCGGCTGAAAACCGGCGAAGGAATGGCCCGGCCAGAGCTGGCTGTCATCTTAAGCTATACTAAAATGGCCCTGCGCCAGGCCTTGAAATCGGCCGACTGGTCGGAAGAGTGGCTGATCAACCCAATGGCCAAAGATTATTTTCCCGACCGGTTAACCAGGAGTTTTCCGGCCGGACTTGACAATCATCCACTGAAACAGGAGATCGCCCTGACCAGGCTGACCAACCTGCTGGTTGATCGCTGCGGTCTCAGTTTCTTTTTTCGGCTGACCGAGGAGACAGGAATTAAAATAGCCGACCTTGTAGGCTGGTATCTGGTTGGGAGCCGGCTGGCCGGTGAGCCAGAGCTATTTGCTGAGTTTAGAAAAACCGAAGGGCGGATCTCTACAGAAAAATATTTTACCACCTGGTGGAAACTGATCGCCCGGTTAGACGCTGTAACCGGCTGGCTCTGCAACAACCAGAACAGGACTCTCAGTCCGGCCGAATTCGAGGCTAAATTCAGTCCCCTGATAGAGAAGGCCCTTCCTCAGATCAGAGAAGTTCTCGAAGGATCAATGGAAGAACAGGACACAAGGTTCCAACGGATAAAACAGAAGGAGGATTTCTGGCAGGAACAGCTGGGTAATCATCGATTTGCCCGGCTGCGGACACGGCTTGATTATTTAATCCCGCTGCTGGATATAGTGACTCTTGCCGAGCAGAACGAGCAGCCGGTAAAAACTACCGCTAAACTTTACTTCTCACTGGGCCGCCGGCTCCATCTTGACTGGTTGATGGGCCGATTTATCCACCAGCATTCCCGGGACCACTGGGAAGAGATGGCAATCAGTTCGCTGAGCCGGGAAATAAGTATTATTCAACGAAAACTGGTAAACCAGCTCCAGACAGACGAGCTGAATCTTAAACAGCTCGAGAGCTGCTGCGCCACACAGTTAGAGGGTTTAGAAAAAATCTATCGCGATCTCGAGGCTTCCCGGCAGTTTAATTTTTCCGGCTACCAGTTTTTTGTCCAGAGATTAAGAAAAATTGCCGAAATCTGCTGGTCAAGCTAAGGATAAAACCGGTGATTTTAATTGATTCTTTCAGTTGAAGGGTAGGACCCAGGATAGATCCGCCGGTTAACGGGATATATGAGCTGTCTTTATAATCTTCATCTCACGAATTGCATTGACCTTGATCTCACCACTATAGGTGAGATTTTCCTCAATATCATGGGCAATTTCACGGGCCAACCCGGCCAGGTCAGCATCCGATATTTTACGATAATCAACCCAGATCCGCAGCTCTCGACCGGCACTCATTGCATAGACTTTCCGAACCCCGGGCCGGTTACTGGCCAGTTTTCTCAGGTTGGCTATCCGCTCTGAATAATTAGTAACATTCTCTTTCCGGGCACCGGGACGGCTGCCTGAAATAGCATCGGCTGTGGCCACAATAATACTCTCCACAGCTGACGGTTCATGATCGCCATGATGACTTTTCAAAGCGTTAATAACCGTCTCAGATTCGCCAAACTCCTCGGCGATTTCACCGCTTATTTCAGCGTGTCCACTTTCCCGCTGCCGGTCTACCGCTTTGCCAATATCATGCAGCAGTCCGGCACGACGGGCCAGATCGGCGTCCGCACCGATTTCAGCGGCGATCAACGAACTGAGCCGGGAAACCTCCATACTATGAATAATCTGGGGTTGACCATAAGAGGTTCTAAACTGTAAAATACCGAGCAGCTCAACAATTTCATCCGGAACCTTTGAGACACGGCAGCTGCGCAGGGCTTGGCGGGCGGCATCAAACTGATCCTGCCGAACCCGGCTGCGATATTTTTTAACCCCACTTTGCACGAGATCAAAGTTAAATTTTTTCTGCTGAACAATATTATTCATGGTCCGGTAGGCTATCTCTTTTTGCACCGGCTCCATATTCTCAATCACAGCCAGCTGCTTGTCCGGCTCAAACCGAATACTGGAGTCGATAGTTTCAATCAACCGTTCACCATGCTTTTCATAAAAATCCTGCAGCCGGTCATAGGCATCCTGGTCGGGAAACTTGAGCGCGGCACTGGACACATCGGCCGGGGTGGGAATATCACAACGTGAAATAATTCTACCATGAAACCGACGGGCCAGACGGCCGGCATGGTTCTTAATAAATTTTTGATGACTCTTACAATGTTTCATTATGCGCATCTCACTGTTAGTCACCAGATCATTTTTCAACCGCTGCAGAACAGCCTGCCGCTCCTCACCTGATTTTTTTTGCAGCCCCTCGACGATCTGCCGCTGACGATCCTTTAGTTGCTCATCTAACCGGGCCATCTGCTCTTCCATCTGATCCACAGAGCTCTGCTGTTTATCCATTAGTTTTTTTCGACCGGTCAGCCGTTCACCCATACTTTCCAGTCGTGTTTCCAGATGATTTACCTGTTTTTTCCGGGAGGCAATCTGTTTCTCCAGCAGCTCACGATGGCGGACCAGACTCTCAGAAAAACGCTCAATCTCACCCTGGATCTGCTCTCCATCAATCTCCTCACGAGCTCGCTGCAAAATCTCTCCCGCTCGGATTTTTGCCTGTTTAAGAAGCCAGAAACTCCGTACCTTATGCAGCAGAAATCCTGCCAGAAAGGCTGCCGGCCCCAGAATTAGCAGTAAAAGGCTCAGATCTAATGTTTCCATCAGCAGAAACCAATCCCCGGTCGACTACTCATCTATGCCTCATCTCCATCCGGTTCAATCGGTTCGTCAACATCCGAATCAGTCGCCGGAGCCTTCTGCTCCAGATCAACAGCGGCTTTATGTCGCTCCTGATGAAAGGTGTCCAGCGCAGCACTGATAGCTTCCAGCTCCTCACGAATCCGCTTCTGACCGCTTTCCATCGCCTGATTTTTCAGCGCTTCAAGCTCACCTTTAAGCCCCTGTACCCGGGCAATTAGATCAACTTTTCCGGTCTCCACAGAATCGATTGTGTTTTCCCCTAACTCAACAATGCGACGTCGAATCTCTTCTCCGGACTCCGGGGCAAACAGCAGAGCCACCACAGCACCTACTATCCCACCGGTTAAAAAAGCTTTAAACATGCTATTTCCTTCACTCATCTTCATCAACCTCCTGATTTGATTTAGTACTTGTTCTAAAGCTACTGAATAATTTAAATAAGGTTAACGCGCTGGACAGTGTTGAACCTCCGCCCTTCTCCGATGAAAACCGCTGTCTCAAGTTGGCAACCACACTCTCCAGTCGATCACGGCTGGAATCTAATAACTCAGTAAACTTTTCCAGCCCTTCGCCGGCCTCCCCAACCCGCTGCTCAACTATTGAACTGACCCTTTCCAACCGACTTGTAACGGTTTCAAGTTCAGTTAAAATCGGCTCTCCTGTCTCCTTTAACAGAGAGAAAAAATCTTCGACTTCACGGGAAACAGCCCAGATTCTATAAACAACCAGCCAGATTGCTAACAGAGTGAACAGCAAAACAAAGCTGATTATCGCTTCAAACAATCCCATGGTCAGAGTCTCAACTCCAAATAATCGCTGTTAAATTTATAAACCCGGTTGAGGAACAGCCTGCGAAAAATCATAGCTACTGTTTTTGCAGAGATAGTCACTCCACTCCTCCGGCAGTTGATTTTCATGAAAAATTGCTTCCACGGGACATTCAGCCACACAGGTTGAACATTCAATACATTCCTCAGGGTTGATATAATACTGATCATCAACCGACCGGCTATAGATACAGCTAACCGGACAGACATTTACACACTGGGAACATTTAACCCCCGAGCAGGGTTCCGCAATCACATATGCCATAGCTACCACCACAGACTTTACAGTTTTGTACCGGTGCTACCCGGTTCGGTGCCGTTTAACTCCAGACTACCTATGATATATTTTTTTGCTCGATAAAGAAAGCAAAAACCAGCCCAATCTTAGTTTATTCTAACCCTTTTTTAAAACTATTTATTCCAACCACAGACCGATCTGCTACCAGCTAACAGAAATTTCTCCGGTAACTCCCTCCAGCTGATAGGCCCGGTTGGAATAATTAGAATCCTGATGAAGATATTCCAGTTTAAATAGCGAATGGGGGCCAAACCGGTACCCGGCAGCCAGCTGCAGACGGTCCACTCTCCCGGACTGCAGATCAAGCCGGCCCCCCCGAGCGGCCAGCCAGAGTTCCGGTAAAAAACTACAAACGATCTCCAGGGAACGGTAGTCAAGCTGTTCATCCGGGAGATCCATCCGCCCCAGCTGGCCATAAAACTCCAGCGGTAGTTGACCGACTACCGGATCATAGATCAGGTCAACCTGCCAGGCAGTGACGTCCGGTTCAGCGGTTAACGGGTCAACTACCAGCTGCTCATCGATCTGCTGGTAGATTTCAGCAGCATTACTATTATCAGTAAAATTTGTCAGGACAGGGGAATCATGATCTACCCGGTAGTAGGAAATCGAACCGGCAAGCCGGGGCAGCAGACGTTTCCACAACTTACCGCTGACAGCAAAGGACTGACCCTCCTGAAAATCTGGGCTGGCCTGGCCGTCAGTCAGGGCAAGACTCCAGCCCAGCCTCTCAAGACTGCCGGATAGTTCCAGACCGCTCTGTCGCACTGCCGGATCGACCAGCTGATTACCGATCAGGTAGTTGGCACGGCCGGAAGCGTTGTCGGTCCGGCGAGTGAACTGTTCACCATAGTTCAATATAAAGCGGCCAATCCGCAGATCAACCCCCGGCAGCAGATCCAGCTGCTGAACAAATAGCTGTGATAGACGACCGGCAGGATCAGCCGCAGCTTCCAGCTGCAGCTCAGCAAAAAATTCCAGGTCCCCCTCCAACCGGCCAAACCCTCGAAGATCCAGCCGGGCCCCATCAAAACTACTGCTGGCCCGGCGCGCGGTCCCGGTGTCAGCCGACAGGCTGACCAGCCGTGAACTAAACTCAACCTGATAATCAAACCGGGCTTCCACCGGGGATATCAGCAGAATGGTGAGAAATGGGATAACAAACCAGAGGTATTTTATAAAAATAAGGCCCACCTCCCTGTCCGAACGGACAAAAAATAATAGAGCTAACTTTACCGACCGGCCCTGCCATTAAACAAAATCATACCATTAACCGGCGGACCGGTCGACCCTGCCGGTCAACTATAAATGACCGGGGTGAACGGTGAGCGGCAAAAAATTTTCAGGGGGAAATAAAAAAAGCAAGGAGGACTGACCACATCTAAGCGGTCAATCCTCCTCACTGTGGGTGGAACATTTATTCAACTATCTGTAAAAACTACTGTTTTTCAGTAAAACAAGTAGTTTTCACTATAACCTGATACAGCTCTCGACAGTTTTAGAAGCGAATCGAAACCTCGCCAACAACACCGTCAAACTCTGTCAGATCTTCACCGCGAATTAGATCATAGAAGGCGAATACATCGTCATCCACATCCTGGGTGACATATTCCAGCTTGGCAATAACATTCTGTCCGAGCTCATGGCCAAATCCAACCTGCAGACGATCAACATCTCCCGAACTTTGAGTGGCCTCATCAGGATCAATCGTCATATCGGTATAGCGCAGAGCAAACCAGCTGCGAGGAGTAAAATCATAGCGGGCCTCAAAGGTCATATAATCGACCTCGAACTCCTCATAGATACCAGAAGCAAGAGGAACTCCAGGTGCATTAACATCCAGAGTCCCATAGTTCAGGTAGAGCCCTATGGGCAGGCCGGTCAGCGGTAAGAAATCATAGCTCAGATCAAGCTGCAGAGCATCCACTTCATGGCCACTCAGATCAGGAGCTGTATGAGCTCCAGCCACCGAGTAAACCTCGCGGGCAAACCGGTTAAACCCAAAGTTAGACTCCAGAATATCATCTGGAATATCCGGTTCGCTGTGACTTACCGTGTGGTATGAAAGGGCGCCGGTCAGACCGGGAAGAAACTCACCGGTAAACTGAATGTTCAGGGCAAGGTCCCGCTCATCACTGAAATCTGAACCTTCCAGACCATTGGTCACGGCGACACTCCAGCCATAATCAAGATACTGTCCATAAAACTCAAGTCCGGTCTGGGAACCCACCAGGTCCACCAGCGAGTTACCGACAAGACTGTTGGACTGAACATCAGCGTTATTGGAACTGCGTCCACGCTGCTGCCCGTAATTAAGCTGAAACCGGCCAATCCTTGCATTAACAGGAAAGATACCAATAGTAAACAGCTCATCATGACTCATATATGCTTGATAAACATCGATCTCCTGGTCACCGGCGGTGGAGGTCAAAAGTTCAACATAACCGTCAACATCGGGATTAACCGAGCCGGAAACCTTGAGGTTGAACAGCGCTTCGTTAAACCCCATCTCCTGACTTAAATCATTCTCTACATCCTGGAAATGGGTTGCCATCTCAGCCTCCAGCTGAATCTCAGCGGCGGCGGGAACAGCCAGCACCACGGCCAGGGTAAATACTGCAATAAAAATAACAGATAGATCTCTCATAAATACATTCCTCCTTGTTAATCTAAACTTCAAACAGGTAAACTTGCCTGAAGCCTTGTCCCACTGCCATCCAACACCCACAGCACGACTTGCCGGTCCAGCCGGCAGGTTCGCTCGCGGAGGAATGATTTCACCACCTTTCTGCCTGGTTTTTGGCATCTGGCAGGGAACATCTTGCTTCGCATTATTAGATTTAAAAGATTACAGCTAGCTTAATTAAAAATGATTCCTCCATATTTTACCAGTTTCTAACAATCAATCATAACAAATAGTCAACAGTTTGAGAAAAACTTTTTTCCGCCGACCCCAATTTCATGGCCAGCCAAAAACAACCACCACCCATAATCAGATTATTATATATTACAGGCGTCGGAGATTGTCAAATATTTTCCGCCAGAGAAAAAAATAATTCTAAAAGTTTTTTCCCAAGAATACAAGCGATAATCTACCCGACCTTTCCACCCGGGCTAATCGGCCTCAAACCACTCGCAACTATAACAGCCGGAGATAGCGATTCGGATAACCAGAGCAAGCAGGACCGACCTCAACCGGCTGTCGGTCCCGCCAACTCCAGCCCTGCCGCCGGGAGCCAACCTTCCTACCCCCGGCGGTTACCCTCTGCTAACAAACAGAGCAAACAACTCTAAAATCGAACCGACAGCTCAGCCAGGATCCCACTAAATTTTGCCACATCTATGAAAGGTGGCAGATCATCATCCACATCCTGGTCAACATACTCCAGCTTCATCAGGGTTCCGGGCGATATTTCATGGCCCAAACCGACCTGCAGACGCTCGACCTTACCATCATCATCACTATCTGGATCGATATCGATCTGGCTCCAGCGAACTGCCAGATAACTGGCCGGGGTCAGATCATAGCGACCTTCAAAGGTCAGGTAGTTGGCCTCACCTATGTCGTTATCGATATCTCCATAGTTAAGATAAAGCTCCAGCGGCGTCAGTCCCCCCAGTCCCAGGTCATAGGTCAGGTCCAACTGCCAGACATCCAGTTCCTCAACATTACTCAGGTCAGGTGAAATATCACCGATTGTTCCAAGCAGCCGGTAACCATGGTTGGCATAAAAATCCGGCCCACCAAAGTTATTCAATGTGGGGTCATCATGACTGACCGTGTAGAAGGAACCGGAGGCTCGGAAGCCGGGAAAGATATCCCCGCCGGCCCGCACTGTAATGGCCATGTCCCGGTCGTCACTGAAGTTGGAGCCGGTCGTTCCGTTGGTCAGGGCAAGATTCCAGTCCATGGCCTGATAATGACCGGAAAACTCCAGACCGGTCTGCGCAGCTCCCAGGTCGGTCACGGCATTACCGATCAGGTTGTTAGACTGCACGTCGGCAATCAGCGACCGGCGGCCGGTCTGATCACCAAAGGGCAGCTCAAACTGACCGAACTTCAGCTCGCTCATCGGCAGCAGCGCCGCATGGGTTATATATAACTCATAGGCTGCCGTTATCCCCCCAAAGGGAGCCACCACCCGGGCAAAACCATCAATACCTGGGGCCACCTCACCGGTTATATCAAGATTAAACTGCAGATCACTAAATCCCCTCTCCTGGGGCTCATCCTCCCATTCACCGGCGGCTATCCAATCCTCACCCTCAATATCCTGGAAAATTCCGCTGACATGCCCCTCAAAACTTACCTGGGCGGTCGCCGGAACAACCAGCAGGACAGTGAGCAAACTAACGATTACCAGTAAAGCTGTCTTCATAATTGTCCTCCTTCTTAAAAATAACCCCTCTGAACCGGGGTTGGTAAATCAACAGGATTAACTACCGGCGAACCCGCGGGCTCGCCCTGAACGGTTTTAAAAACTGATCGACAACTCGGCGGCCACACCGTCAAAGCTCGGATCATCGTCCGGGTCCTGGCTAACATATTCCAGTTTTACCAGGGTATTGGGAGCCAGCTGGTGACCCAGGCCGATCTGCAGCCGGTCCACCTTGTGGCCACCAACATCATCTTCCTCGATATCAGCCTGGCTGAAGCGGGCGGCCAGGTAGCTGACCGGCGTCAGATTGTACCGGGCTTCAACCGTAAAATAATCAACGGCAACATCGTCCGGCAACGGCGGCGGTGGTGTTAAACCACGTATATCAGTAACATCAGTAAACTCCAGCTGACCGTAGTTGAAATAAAGTTCGGCGGGCCAGCCCAACGCCAGCGAAAGATCATAGGTCAG
>PWOD01000120.1 GCA_003557545.1 bacterium
GGCAGCATAAACAGCCCTGCCAGCAGCATATTATTAAACACCTGACGGGCATGGTCCTCTTCGGCTGTCCGTTCAGTTTGAGATTTTTTAGCAGTTCCAAGTTCTGCTTGATAGCCGCTTTCTTCTACCGCCGTAAGGAGTTTTGCCGGAGACAGATCACTCTCCATCACCACCCGGGCCCGGGATGCAGCAAAGTTCACATTGGCTTCCAAAACTCCCTCAACAGACTGCAAAGCGGTTTCAATAGAAGCGGCACAGGAAGCACAGGACATGCCCGTTATCGCAAGATCAACCTGACGCTCCGACCGGGACTGATCCGAACCTTCCCCCAGCACCAGCTCATACCCGGCCGAATCAACCAACCCGGCAAGCTCCTCCGGGCTAACCTGGCGAGGATCATATTCCACCGTCAACCGTTCGGCCGGAAAATTTACCGTGGCACTGTTCACTCCATCGGCTCCACCAACGGTTTTTTCAACTGTTTGAGCACAAGAAGCACAACTCATCCCCTTAACCGGAAACTGTTCTTTTTCCAACTTCGAATTTCCCACTTTTATCATCCTCCTCTAATTTTCTTCTAACCCGGATTCAACTTAACTACCACCCGGATTTCAAATCCACCAGAATAGAACTGGGAGTATCGCTCATTTCAAGAATTTCTTGACCGTCTGAATAAATTCTTCGATCTTCTCATGCTCTTCATATGGATCTTCAGAACGGATTGCTTCCCGAACACAGGTTTCCAGATGTCTCTCCATAACCTTCACAGCCAGCCCTTCCAGGGCCCGGGTAACCGATCGAATCTGGTGAACCAGATCGATACAATAAGCATCCTGATTAAGCATTCGTTCTACCCCGCCGATCTGACCCTTAATCCGCGCCACCCGGTTAAGCAGTGCCTTACTATCCTGGGGCGAATCAAACGACTGACCGGCAGAACCGTTAGCGCAACAGTTTTCAGCCATTTTTAATCATTCCTTCAAAGATTGTTTTCTGATTCCTCAGCTTCTTCGAAAAAACCCCGCAGCATCAGACAATCATCCATCGAGCGTCCCTGCCGCTGCATTCGCCGCATACCACGGCGCATCATCCCAAGCCTGGCTTTTTCAGCTTCAGCCAGCTCCTCAATCAACTTAAATGCCACTTCTAAGCGAGCTGTCTCCTCTGTCTGGCGTAATTCCTCCAATAATATTCCCAGTTTCTCAGCCCTGACTTCCAACTTATCGACCATATCTCTCTGTCGATTGTCAACACGTCCTCGCGTACCTGGCGTATCATGACCGTGCCCGTGACGGTGTCCATCAGAGCTGGCTGTCGACAGTTCCTGGCCCAGGTGATGATGACCGGTTACAACAGCCGGATAACCGATAATCCAATATCCTGCTGCGATAACCACTACCCCTATGATTGACAAAAATATCATGCGGCGCATTTCAACCAACTCCTCGAAAAGATTTGTTAAATATTTCAACCATAATAGTATAGGGGGCTACTCTATTTATATCAAGTTTTTTCTTACAAGAACAATAATTGAAGCAATTGTCCGTAGTCCTTTGAAAATTTATCAGTAGTCAGTATAAAATTAATTCTCGATCAAATAAAGGTTGTAAAAACTACCAAGAACTTTTAGACTTAATACAATTATCCGATCAGCTCCAACTCTTTTAAGAGGGGTTTAAATTGTCACATAACATAGTTATTGGCGGCGAAGCTGGACAGGGATTAAAGACTACTGCAACTCTTCTGGGAAAAATTCTTTTCAAAAAAAACTTCCATGTACATAGCTCCCTGGATTTCATGTCCAGAATTCGAGGTGGCCATAATTTTGCCAGAATCAGGTTTGGATCAGAACCGGTTTACGGGCCGGAGCCGGGGATTGATCTGCTGGTCGCCCTCAACCAGGACACAGTTCAGCGCCATCTCGACGATTTAAAAGAGACCGGGGCAGTCCTGTTTGACAGTGCTGTCTCAGAAGCTCCTGAAAATATCGTTCTTCCGGCGGAAGAAATTGCTTCAGAGATTAATTCTCGGGCCATCAACACCGTTTATCTGGGAGCCATTTTAAAAATATATGATCTTGGGCTGGAGCAAGCTCAAAAAATAATCCAACAGCACTTTAGCCAGGAATCGATAGTGAATGACAATCTAAAACTGCTGGAAAAAGGATTTGAAGCTGCCGAGACCCTGTTTGATCTTCCGGAGGCCTCACCACCGACCAAACAACAGCTTTATCTGACCGGCAACGAAGCAATTGCGCTGGGAGCACTGGCGGGGGGAATCAAATATTATTCGGCCTATCCCATGTCCCCTTCAACCTCAATTATGAGCTACATAGCCGGCAAACAAAAACAGCTCAAGGTGGTTGTTGAGCAGGCCGAAGACGAAATCGCGGCGATTAACATGGCCCTGGGTGCTTCCTATGCCGGGATAAGAACAATGACCGGCACCTCCGGAGGAGGATTGGCTCTGATGAACGAAGCCATCGGACTGGCCGGGATCACCGAAA
>PWOD01000051.1 GCA_003557545.1 bacterium
TACTGAAAATTAACCGGCACACTCTCACCCAACGGCAGAACAATATCGGTCTTATCAACAAACTCTCCGGCAAAATAAAATTCAATCCGCTGACCGTACAACACCCCCTCCTCATTTATTACATAAGCCCGCAGTTGACCCGAATCTCCCTCAATTACCTGCAGATCAGTCGCTGCATCATCTATCTCGATGGAAAAAGCCGGATCATCCAGCACCGTCAGCTGACGGCTGTCAGAATAATCATCACTGCTCACCTTAACCTCCACGCCGTCCAGTTCATCAGTCATTAGATAGTTAAACTCCAGCCGCTGGCTCTCGCCGGGCGCCAGGGTTAACGGCTGTTGATCAATCAAATCGCCCGCCTTTTCAAACAGGATATCCTGGGTATACTCCACCTGGTTGATATTCTCCACATCAACCACCAGGTTCCCGGTAATCCCGGCACCACCCGCTGCGGCCAATAGACTGGCCGATTCATCTATATCCACGGTAAACTCGGGCGGACGGATCAACGACAGACTTTCCACCACCGGAGAGGTCTGTTCATCCAGACTGCGCAGAATAATCCGCAGTTGAAACTCCGAATGATAGTTGTTCCAGTTTAACTCCTCCGCGGTCTGACCGGTAAGGCTAACCAACGGACGAACCTCCTCATCAAATCCACCCGGACTGCCGATTACCTCCACTTCAATCTCCTGATCGTTTAACTGATAATCCAGCCAGGCCAGCTCCGGTTTTGAGGAAACCATCGTTTGGGGGGCAGTTAGCAGATAGCCCTGATCTGAACGATTACCGATGATTTCAAACTCCAGAGAATCCAGCTCCGGCACCACCTGATCAATATCCTCCGTATACAGAGTTGCCCGCAGCCAGAGATTTTTGGTGGAAAGATCATCACCGTAAGAGATCCCGGGAATAGTATCTCCACCCACGGCTTCCAGCCACTGTTCCTCCTCAGTTGGAGGCTCCTGAGCATCCTCGGTTACTGCCGTATGTATTGTGACCTGAGTCCCATCAGGTTCTACTGACTGCCAGTCAATACTGGTCTCCACAACATCATAAATCTCAGCCAGCGAAAACGGCTGCATAACACGCTGAGCTTCAACTTCAGCAAGTTCTTTACCTTCTATTTCTACAAGCCCGTGACCGGTTCTTACGCCGGCTTGATTGTCCTGATTCTCACCGTCGTTATAAGATTCACCACCCTGATTAGGACCATTTCCACCAGTATAACCCCCACCACTACCTGAATCATTTGCTCCCGCTCCCCCTCCCCCAAATCCCCCATTATTAATATTACTGGGAGTATTCCCACCCTGACCACCCGCCAGCGGCCGAATTCCTCCTGTATGACTTCCACGACCTGTCGCTCCATTTGAATTCCATCCAGCCCCACCTGCTCCCGTATTTCCAGCTGACCCACCAGACCCATCCCCCTGAGTAATCCTTCCGGCGTTACCAGTTTGAGAATAATTATTGCCCGCTCCACCCCCGGCTGCAATCAACAAATCCTCCGTTGTTTCTTCCCACACAAAAGAACCTCCACCTCCACCTCCTGCACGATGCCAACCGACAGTTTGACCATTTGAACCCCTCTGCCCCACAAGAATCCGTAGATCCTGACCTTCAGTTAATTCAAACACCCCGGACATTCTTGCTCCACGACCACCTATATTATTGTTTTGATCACGCCCACCCTCGGCACCATATGCTGTTATTCTATACGTCCCCGAAACCGGAACAGTCCAATCCTGAATAGTACCGGTCCGACCGGTGGACGTATTAGTGAAAGTTTCATCATATTCACTCGGATCTGACAGATTATCTTCATCAATGATTAAAAGATTATTTTCACATTTAGTTGCGTCATCCGAATAAAAACTATCCCAGTCTCCACAATCCTGTAGTCCCCAACTTAATGTCTCCTCTAATTTCCACATCAACCGATCCCCGTCAACCTGATAGTTTTCTCCCTCTACTCCGGCCAACCAGTCAACCTCACCGGCCCAGGTAATAGTCTCCCCACCAATCGCTTCTGCTGCCACAGGGTTAATTAGAAACAGACAGATAACAGCTATAATGCAGCTGATTAACCGATAATTTTTAGCTGAAAAGCTCATGTTAAACACTCCCGAATTAAGTTGTTATGGTGAAATACAATTTGATCAGGCTGGAAAGTTACAAACAAACGGTAGACATACTGTCCCTGTAGATACTGATGATTGTTTTTTATAAAAATGTTAAATAAAAATTTAACGAGCATTTCAAGCTCCCATAAAAGCTGTTTTTTTAATAAAAACCAGCTAACTCGCTACTCCAATTATCATAGATTGAATTGCTAATATGATATATTACCAACTAGTAAAAACATACCACTAATGACAGGATAATTCAAGTTTTTTACGACTTAGGCCCAATCTCTATCGGAAGGTAAAAATATTTAAAATGATCTATACATCATAGACAAAAACAGGCGAAAATTTAAATCACCTGATTATGGTAAAATTCCCACTGCTGGAATAACCGCCGCCCTTTATCAGATAGATATAAGTGCCCGATGACAGCTCCGGATTCCAGCTTGCCTCCTCATTACTCACCTCAAGAGTCCTGCTCAGTATCCTATGGCCAGTTAAACTATATAGTTCTAAAGTTATTCTTTCGCCATAGTCGACCGGCACATAAAAGGTCAACGGGTCTCCCCCGCCCGCAACAAACGGATTTGGATAGGAATATACCTCGGTCACCGGTTCCGACGGCTGTTCCGGATCAACAAAACTTGTTGGCCAGTTGTGATGATCAGGCCCCGTTATATACCAGGTCGGCGAATTACGACCCGCTTTCCAGGACAGATAGGGATAAGCTTCATTTCTTAGCTCACTGCTCTGTTCTATATCCCAGCCCGCTGTTTCATAAGTCCGGGGATGCCGCATCTGTTTCGGGTTTCTTCCGGTCCCCCCAGCACTTTCTACCTGCCCACTCTTCTCAATATCCCAGAAGCTGTCTTCCACTTCGTAGATGACTATTACTAATCAGGCATAAACAAACCCCTAAAATAAGCCTCTTAGACCGATATTCAACAATCCTACCGAATGATCGTCAGGGTGCTGGAGCTACTGTGGCCGGAACCAGTTATTAGGTAGATATAGGTGCCGGATGCCAGGTCCGGCTGCCAGGTTACCTGATTGTCCTGGTTAACATCCAGCCGCTTACTGAGCAGACGACGACCCGCTATGTTGTAAATCTCAAGGTTTATCGACCCACCGTAGCGGGCCGGTACATCAAATATCACCCCGGGGGATACTCCGGCGACATAGGGATTAGGATAGGAATATAACTGCTCAACCGGTTCTTCCAGGTCGGCTCTTGCCGCCCAGCTGTGATGATCTTCAGAAGTAATATACCAGACCGGCGAGTTGGTTCCTAACTCCCAGGATAAAAAGGGATAAGCTTCATTATGGACTATCTCCGTTCTTTCAATATCCCAGCCCGCCTCCTGATAGATCCTGAAAAAGCGCATCTGGGCGGGGATTAACGGATCGCCACCGGCACTGGAAAACTGACCGCTGTTTTCTTCATCCCAGAAGCTGTTTGTCACAACACCCTGCCAGCTGTTGCCTACCAGACCACCGGTCATACCCTGCGCTTGGACCGGACCTCTGGAGTAGGATCTATCTATTTCACCGGCATTATAACCAACCAGTCCACCCGCCTGGAAACCGGTCGCTTCAACCGCAACATCGGCATAAACATTGTGGATCTGTCCACCCTGGTTCTGCCCAACCAACCCGCCCACCCGATAAAATCCAGCTGCTTCACCACGGGCCAGAGAATTGGTCAATAAACCGGTATTACGTCCGGCAACTGCCCCCACGTGCAGCCCCTCACCGCTGACCTTAACATCGGCCTCCAACATCGACAGATCAGCTTCGTCGGACTGTCCAACAACTCCTCCAATATAATTACCATCGCCACTTACAGCCCCGCTGACAGAAATTCGGCGACCTTCAGCAGCGCTAATTAGCCCGGCAACTCCACCGACATTCTCTCCACCGGTTACAACCAGATCAATCATTTCGATATCATGCAGGTTAGCACCGTCACCGACCGCCCCAAACAATCCAACATCACTGGCCTCAGGACGGTTGATATGCAGCCCCTCAATCCGCTTGCCACTGCCATCAAACACCCCGTAAAAAGGTTCTGCCTGATGACCAACCGGATGCCAGCCACGACCTCCATCAGCCGCCTGACCGGCAATATCTTCATAGCCGAGCACTGTATCATCAAGATCTACAGTAAGCTGAAAGTTGGCCGACTTGTCCCGGTGCAGCTCGTCCAGCTGTTTCCAACTCTCGATACGATAGGGATCAGCCGGTGTTCCCCAACCACCAGCCAGATTAAGCACCGTCAACAGTGCGGTATCAGAGTTGTCAGCAAACTGCGGTTCAAGGCTGGTTAGTTTAACTTCCGCTCCATCATCCCGCTCAAGTTCAGTCGAATAATCAAACACCAGCGTGCCGCTGGCTTTCGGCCCAAGATTTTTATGCTGACTGCCAATATTAGTTCCATCAACCTCAAAAACTATCTCCCGCGTCGCTTCATAGTCACCAAGATTCTCCAGCCCCACAACAATCTCCGCAACATACCCCTTTGCCACCTGCAGAGCACTGGCCGCGTGGTCAATCGTCACTACAAACTCCGGATACCATAAGACTCGCAGTTTCACGCTATAACTATCATTATCAGTACTAACCCCTGCTTCCCGGCCATCATCTTCACGTTCGACTGAATAAAGAAATTCTACAGTCTCACCGGTTTGACCGGACAAGGTCAACTCCTGGTCTTCAATTAACTGACCGTCCACAGAGAACTCAATCTGCTGGGTTCCCTCCAGACATCCCCGGTTAAAGATCCAGGAACGAACCAGTGCAATCTCTCCCTGGTTGATCGTATCAGCACCATCAACAGAGTTTACCACCTCAACCATCTCTACCTCAAAATAGGGCAGAGCAAACACCCTTAACTGACGGGTGTCATAAATATCATCTCGACCCACCCACATTTCAGCACCATCCTGGCCGGCGGCACACTCCTCGTAGACAAACTCCACCGGAACTGTTTCGCCAGCAATTAACTCGAGGTTCTGACTGGCCACAAACTCGCCATCAAAATAAAACTCGATCGGCAGCCCATAGTCAACCGACTCATAGTTTCTTATTGATGCCCGCAGATTAAACGGCTGCCCCTCAACCACCTCCAGGTCGGTTGCTTCGTCCTCAATCTCAACTGAAAAGGCGGGATCCTCTATTACACCCAGCATCCGAGTTTCAGTCTCGTTGTTACTGCTGATTGCCGCTTCAACAAGTCCTTCTTCAACTGCTGGAGTATAGGTGAACTGAACAGTATTACTATGCCCACCGACCAAGTTTAACACCTGGCTGTCAACCACGGTAGAATCAACTTTGAACATAATATCCTGGCTGTAGGTTACCTCGTTGATATTGGTAATCTCCGCCGTAACATACAGCTCATAACCTTCCACACCACGATAAAGACTTTCGTCATCCTGGATCTCGACGCTAAATTCAGCCGGGCGCAGAAGTGTCATACTGTGTAATTCTGGCGCAGTTGTGCCATCTAAACTTTCCATATTAACCTGAATTTGAAATTCAGAGTGACTCGCCGACCAGGGCAGCACCTGCTCGGTCTGACCGGTCAGCTCAACAGCCGAAATCGTCTCTTCAGCGGGGGTTCCCGGACTGCCAATAATATCCAGTTCGATTACCTGACCATTTAAATCATACTCCAGCCCAACCAGCTCCGGCTTACCCGCCATCATCGACTCCGGGGCAGTCAGCAGATGTCCGGTTGTAGATTTATTCCCAACTATTTCAACCGCCAGTGAATTGAGCTCAGGATTTGCAACAAACACATCATCGGTTTCGAGCAGCTGACGTACCCAGAGATATTTTTCGGTCAGATCATCACCTGGAACAATTTCCGGGATTGAATCTCCATTGGTTGCTTCCGTCCAGCCGGACGGGTCAGCCGGTGGATTATTTCCATCATTGGTTACAGCCGTCTTTATTTTTACCTCAGTTTGGTCTATCGACGGATAATCCCAACTAATAGTTGACTCAAAAACATCATAAATCTCGGTAAGGTTAAGCGGTCGGGAAATTCGTTCGAAGTTTGCATCAGGAACCTCAATTTCTACTCGGCCATGTCCCGAATTATACCCTCCCTGGTTATCTTGGTTTTCACCATCGTTGTAGGAACCTCCACCGCCGCCCCAGGCACTAAAAGCATTTTGCCAATTAGTTGCAGTACGATTGTGGTGCCCGCCACCGCCGCCGGAATAACCACCACCACCACCGGCACCGGATTGTCTTCGATAGTTCCATGACGGCCATTGATACCAGGAATGTTGCTCTTCCCGGGCTGCACCTCCGCCGCCAAAACCACCATCAGATGAATAACTACCTCCCGCTCCACCATTTAAAAAGGCCAGACCTCCACGGGTAGCGTTGTTGGAATTACCGGTAAATCCGCCGCCGCCATAACCATACGAATTGGCGGCATTTCCTCCTTCTCCACCGATTCCACCTGAACCCGAAGTAGTAGTCCCACTGCCGTCATTAGCATCTTGAGAGGTTGTTCCGTGGGTTATATCGTTGTCATTATAAGCGCCGCCGCCGCCACCGGCGACTACCAGTGGATTGTCAGCTTCATTCACAACAAAGCTTCCTCCACCTCCACCAGCTCGAAATCGACCGCCGGGCATCGAATAAATACCTTGTTGTCCAACAAGTATCTGTAGTTCATCCCCCTCTTCCAGCTCAAACTCACCGCTCATTTTGGCTCCGCGACCCTGTGAGTTAAGCCGGGTTCCACCCTGGGCTCCATAGGCGGTTATTCGATAAGTACCAGTGGCCGGCACCTCCCAATGTTGAATCCCATCCACTACGGTTACATCTCCCGCCAGATTTGTCCCCGAGTATGCATTGTCAACATTGGCCTGGGAAGGGCCCAACCGTCCGGTATTACCAGCGTTAGTAAAATTGTATGTTTCACCAATAAATGGGATGATACCGCCCTCATAAACCTTTAAAATACCATCATCGAAAACCAAATGCTGTAGACTATAGGAATCACCCCAATCGGCCTCGGTATTTTCCTGGAAAGTTAATATTTCGGACAGCTGCCATTTCAAGCTATTTCCGTCTATTTCAACATTTGCCTCGTCAGCTGCAGCAGACCAGTCGGCAGCTTCCGACCAGGTTATTGTTTCATTAGTGGGAGCTGCTTCGGCAGCCGCTGGAACAAATAGCAGCCCCAGAATAAATAACGAAATCAAAACGGAACTGATAGTACTTAATGATTTTGACGACCCGGAAAGAAATTTCATTAAAACACACGCTCCTGTCCCAGAAGGGGTTTGAAATAGATGACACTATATGATCCTGTCAATCAATATCTGTATCTATTAATCTCCTGTCAAACTCATGCGAAACCAGTTACATACCCAATTAACTGCAGCGGTAACATTAGCAGACGAAAATATTAACGGATTATCGTCAGGGTACCAGTGCTGCTCTGACCGTTACCTTTTATCAAGTAAATATATGTCCCGGAAGCCAGATCCGGTTCCCATTCAGCAACGGACCCGGCATTTATCTCAAGCTTATCCTCTGCAATCCGATTACCATTCAACCGGTAAATTTCCAGTGTTACCCGATCACCGGGTTCCCCGTAGGCGGGCGGAACAAGAAACTCAATCTGCTGCCGGCGGTCGGCCCGGAAAGGATTGGGGTAAGAATAGGGTTCAGAAATTTGCTCAGCCGCATCACTGAGACTCTGTAAAT
The DNA here is from genome assembly GCA_003557545.1 of bacterium. Lineage (GTDB taxonomy): Bacteria > T1Sed10-126 > T1Sed10-126 > T1Sed10-126 > T1Sed10-126 > PWOD01. Next base: position 7,866 of record PWOD01000051.1, read on the forward strand.
GTTCATCGGTAATATACCAGACCGGTGAGTTGGTCTCGACCTCCCAGGCAAGGAATGGATAGCCCTCGTTATGGCTGCCGGCAATCAGCTCGATATCCCAGCGGCTTTCTAAAAACAGCGGGATCCGTTTTAACTGAGAGGAACGCCGGCCGACTCCGCCGTCACTAACCGACTGACCGGATGAGTCAACATCCCAGAAACTATCTGAGACCTCACCATCCTGGTTATGGCCAACAAGCCCACCGGCTTCACCACTGGCGTTAACTTTACCTTTAGAATAGGAAGAATAAATCTGACCATCACGGTTCCAACCAACCAATCCGCCAATTTGATTTTCTTCTCCCCGCACATCGCCACTTGCATAACAGTCTTCAACCGCTCCCCTATTTCTTCCAACTAATCCACCAAGCACTCGGTTTCCACTAACATTACCGGTCGCATAACAGCGACTGATTGATGCCGCATTATAACCAACCAGTCCACCCAGATCATTCCCTGAACCGGTGATCTCTGCCGTCGAATATGATTCGGTTATCGCTCCGGACTGACTCCAACCAACCAGTCCACCAACACGGTTATCTCCCGACAGCTGACCTGCACTGGCAGAAGCGGTTATCTCAGCCGTACTGTAGCCCAACAAACCACCAACATACCAGCCAGTTCCGCTGATCGTTACATCGGCTGTACCGCCGCTCAGCGCACCACCCACCATATAACCGGCAACTCCTCCGATATAGCGACCATCCCCGGACAGCTCGCCGCTGACTTCAACCGCCTCAAGCTCGGCCAGCTCAGCCCCACCGGCAACTATTCCGACCTTTTCCTGCCCGACCACAACAGCTGCGGGCAGCTGCAACTGCTCGACCCGGCCCTGGGGCCCCAGGTAACCAAACAGTCCAACAGCATCTTCAGAGGGACGCTGGATGTTTAACCCGGCTATCTGATAACCGTCACCGGCTAACACTCCGGTAAAAAACTCCTGCTCAGAACCGACCGGCTGCCAGCCGGCTCCGCCATTAGCGGTAGGCCCGGCCAACTCATCATAACCAACAGTGCTCTGATCAAGATCCTCGGCTAACTGATAATGGGCCTGCAGATTACGGCGCAGTTCGTTAAGATTACGCCAGTTTTTCACCAGGTAGGGGGACTGTTCAGTTCCCCAACCACCAGCTACGTCAAACACATCGAAAATCCGGCTGTCCTCATCATCGTCAGTTACTATCCCGGCCGGCTTACCATCATCTCCCAGGGTTGTTTCAAAATTAAACTCAACCGTGGTGCTGTCCCAACCGTCTAGATATACTTCGCGGCTGTCGACGATAAAGTTGTCAACTTTGAACCAGACGGTCTGCCGATCGGAAAAATCACCATCATTTTCCACATTTCCCACAAGTTTTATCGAATTACCTTTGGCCACTTCCAGAAGGCTAGCCTGCATATCTATATCAATCAGGAAACGGGGTAACCAGTAGACTCTTAGCTGCTCTGAATCAGCCATCACCTCCCCAACAACCGCAGCAACTGCTGCTTCATCATCACGTTCTGTTTGGTAGCTAAACTCCAGGTATCCAGTGGTATCGCCACCGGAAAAGCCAGCCCGACCATCAAGGGTTAATTCAACCGTCTTTAAAAGCTGATCATTAATCCTGAATTCGATCAGTTCCGATCCTTCCAGACAACCAATATTTTCTACTACTGCCCGGATAACCGCCGTTTCACCCTCAGTTACCTCAAGCTGACTGGCCTGCCTGTCTATATCAATGGCAAAAACCGGCAGGGCTAAAACTCTCAAAGTTCTTTCATCATATCTGTCAGCTCGACCTACCCGGAGAATCAAACCATCGTCGCCAGCAGCACATTCAGAGTATTTAAAAGTTACAGTAACAGTTTCTCCCACCGGCAAAAATAGATTTTTTTGGGCGAAAAGATCAGGACCATAATAAAACTCGATCAACTGATTATAGTCAACTCCCTGTTGATTAATAACATTTGCTGTTACAACAACAGTTTCTCCCTCACGGACCACCAATTCACTTAACTGTTCATCGATTTGTACTAAAAATTGGGGATCATCTAAGACTTCTATAAAGTCCGAGACCTGATCATTATCGGTTAACAACTTCACTACGGCACCGTCATCTGCTTCCTCTGCCAAATAACTGAATTCAACCAACTGGGTTTCTCCACCCTCCAGAGTAACTGTTTGAGAATCA
>PWOD01000172.1 GCA_003557545.1 bacterium
AGCTGCACCGACTGGAGATACCGCTACATGTGGGATGATCTGACCTGTGAAGATGATGATCTGATCTGGGATGGAGATGCGGTTCCCTTTGTTGAACACACCTGGAATAATGTTTCAAGCGGTTCTTACGGAGAACTCCAGTACTGGACTGCACCCGGTTCAGGCACCTACAGGATTCACGCCTGGGGAGCTCAGGGGGGAGCTACACCTAACGCAACCGGCTGGGCACCAGGACCTGGCCACCAGGGAGGTTACGGCGCCTATATGTCGGGTGATTTTGAACTTCGGGGCGGGGAAACTATTGTCATCATGGTGGGACAGATGGGGGAGGAAGGTTCATACGGTGGAGGAGGAGGGGGTGGAACTTTTGTCACACGTTATGGGGCTCAGGATGATAGTGACATTTTTGTGATTGCCGGTGGTGGTGGTGGTGGTGGAAAAACAGATCCCGGTGTTAACGGAACCACAAGTACTGCAGGAACTGCCGATGCTTCAGGTCGGAACCAGGGTGGAGTAAGTGGTTTAGGTGGACCGACTGACGCGGCAGCCGGCCGGGTAGCTCCCGCCGGTGGTGGTGGTGGCTTTAGAGGAAATGGTGCCCTGGTAGGATCGGGAAGTTCTCGCCCGGCCCAGTCTTTTCTTAATGGTGGAGATGGTGGTTACGTATGGGAACGGGGGTGGGCCTACGGACAGGATGGAGGTTATGGAGGTGGCGGCGGTGGATTTAGAGCTGGCTGGGGCCCGGCCGGGGGAGGAGGAGGAGGATACTCCGGTGGAGGTGGTGGATACCGTAGTGGTGCAGGAACTCATGGCGGTGGAGGAGGCGGTTCTTTCAATGCCGGGCAAAACCAGCAGAATCAATCCGGTGTAAGATCCGGTCACGGTAAGGTAATGATCGAGGGAGGGGTTGAGGTCCGGGGAGTAAGGATTTCCCGGCCGGTTGATCTGGATAAAATCAAACGTGTCTCCACCTCTAATATCGAATGGGATGCCAGTCAGCCTGGCGAAGCGAATGTTTCGGTAGAGGTAGCAATTACCGATAATCCTGATCATCCGCCGGTCGAAAAATATGAATGGATGGAGGCGGTAAGTGGCGAAAACGTGCCGGGAGTAAACTGGGGAGATGATCTGTCCGGCAAATATTTATGGATTCGTCAAACTCTGACAACCAACTCCGATGAGCTGCCAAGGCTGCATGAAATAGATGTCGAGATTAAAGGTGAGCGGGGTTCGGATGGATATCTGCTGTCGAAACCCCAGTCGATGCTGCCTTCTAAACCAAACCTTGTCGATCTTGAATATGATTTAAATAACGGTGAGATAACGGTTGATGTAATCGGCTCGCCGGGAACGGCCAACGAGGAGATAATCTCCGGAGTTGAGCTGTCAGGCCAGCAGGAGGTTGATCTGGACTGGGAGTCAGAGCACACAGTTTTTCAGACCCGGGTGCATCTGGAAGGTTCAAGCTGGGGAGCATTTCCCGAGTTTGACAGTTTAACTCTGGAGTCGAGCAAACAGTATGAGCTGGAGATAGAGATCGAAGGAACCGGCCGGGTGGGTGTCAACGGAACCCGCTATGATGATGGAGATACGATTCTGCTGGATGCCGGCAGCCGGGTTGATATATCGACCCATACCGGTCTGGGCTGGAGTTTTGACTACTGGGAGGAAGATCTCAGCGGAGAAACCCGGCCCCAGGCTGTAAAATGGATGGATTCGGACAAAAAGATCAAAGCAGTCTTCAGACGTGACACCTTTCTGCTGACGATTGATATAGAGGGTTGGGGATATGTGGAAGCTAATGGTGAGAGATACTACAACAATGACGCGCCGGTCGAGGTTGAGGTTTATGTGGGGGATACGGTGGGACTTGAGGCGATGCCTGATGATGGCTGGCATTTCCGGCTGTGGATGGGAGATTTACGGGGTAATGATCCTTCCCAGGAGCTGCTTGTTGATGGCAATAAATCGGTAACAGCAGTATTTACCGACGTCTATATGCTGCATCTTGATATCTGGGGAGAGGGCAGTGTGATAATTGAAGGGGAAGAATATACTCACCGTGATGCGCCGACCTGGGTGCAGGTGGGAGCCGGAGATATGCTGCAGCTGGAGGCAATTGCGGCCGGTGGCTGGGAGTTTGAGAGATGGGAAGGTGATCTGTCCTCAGACAGTCCGGTCGGTCAGCTGTTTATGGATGGTAACAAGCAGGTGACAGCGATATTTGATGAGCAGGTGATACCCACCTATGATCTGGAGATCGATATAGAGGGTGCCGGCAGCATCCTGGTTAACGGTAGAGAATACAGTAATACCGATGTTCCCGCCCGGCGACGGATTGAGCTGGGTGCTGAGGTGGAGCTGGTTGCCGTGCCCGGCAACAACTGGGAGTTTGTCGGCTGGGAGGGTGATTTAAGCGGTGATGATATAGTTGAACGTTTAATAATGGGTGACCAGGGAAAACAGGTAAAAGCAGTCTTTGAGCGGGAGAGATATGATCTGTTGCTGGAGATTGAAGGCCGGGGTTCAATTATTGTTGACGGGGTTGAATACACGGAGAATGATCTGCCGCAGAGTCTGCGCATAGATACCGGAACCGTTGTGCAGCTGGAGGCTGAAGCGGCCCATGAGTGGGGATTTGATTTCTGGGAGGGTGCGCTCAGCGGCAGTGATACCAGCGGGGAGATTGTAATCAGCGGTCCGGCCCAGGTTAAAGCAGTGTTTGAAGATCAGCGTTTAGAACGGTTCGACCTGCGGCTAAATATTGAAGGCAGTGGTTCGGTATGGTTAAACGGTAGAGAATATACAGATTTCAACGCCCCGGTCGATGTTACCTATACTACCGGAACCCTTGTTGAGTTAGAGGCCGCCCCGGCGGTGCGCTGGGATTTGGTCGGCTGGAGTGGAGATCTCTCCGGGGACAGCCTGACCGAAACTCTATTAATGGAAGGCGATCGTGAAGTGACGGCGGTCTTTGAACAGGTGGGTTACCGGCTGTTGCTGGAGATAGAAGGATCAGGTGGAGTTGAGGTTGATGGTCAGCTGTATGATGTTGAGCAGACCCCGAGGGGAATAACAGTGTTGATTGGGGAGACGGCGGCGCTGGAGGCGGTTGGCCATGCCGGCTGGCGGTTATCCCACTGGGAGGAGGATTTGACCGGGGATGCTGATACTGCGAGTCTGTGGATGGATTCTGATAAAACGGTTCGCGCAGTATTTGAACGGGCGACCTATGAGATCACAATAAATATCGAGGGTGAGGGGAATGTTTTTATTGATGGGGAGACCTATGTCGGCACAGTAGCCCTTCTGGGGGGAGATACATTGCAGCTGGTGGCTGAAGGGCTGTGGGCCTGGGGTGATCAGTACTGGGAGTTAGAGGGCTGGAGCGGAGATATTAGTGGCACGTCGGCCAAACAGCCGTTGTTTTTAGATGAAAACAAGGAGATTACGGTAACTTTCAACCAGCTGCCGACCTACCGGTTGACGGCTGATATCGTCGGGCCGGGTGGGATCTATATAGAAGACATAAGGTATTCACAGCCGCTTGATTTACCGCAGGGTGAGACGGTTACGGTGGCGGCGCGCAGCGACGATATCTGTTATGCTTTCCAGCAGTGGGGCGGGAATCTATCGGGAACAACCAGTCCGATTTCATTGAACCGCAGTAGCGATGGATTCATCAGTGCTGAGTTTGGCACCGGATTGAACGAGGGTTCAGGTACCAGTGGCGATCCCTATGGAATCTATAACTGGTATGATCTGAACAGCGTGCGCTGTTATCCGGAAGCCTATTATCTGCTGCGGGAAGATTTAGATGAGCACAGCTCCGGTTATCATGAGCTGGCCTCGCCGGAGGCTAATGATGGAGCCGGCTGGCTGCCGATAGGCACGACCCAGGAACTTTTCAACGGTCAATTTGATGGTGACAGTCGAACGATCACCGGTTTAACGATTAATCGTTACGGAACTGAAAATGTCGGATTGTTTGGTGAACTGGTTGGAGCGGCTGAGATCCGCCAGTTAAAACTGAAAGATGTGGATATTACAGGAGACACCTATGTAGGAGGATTGGTTGCTTATAATGATGTCAGTGGTGGATTAATCGAGGATGTATCGGTCAGCGGGAGAATTGCTGGAACCAGCCGTGTGGGTGGTGTGGTGGGTGTCAACTATGGCAGGCTGATCGGTATCAGTGCTGAGGTTGAGCTGACGGCCAGCTTCCCCAGCCGTATGAGTCGCCGGTTTGCCGGTGGGCTGGTGGGACGTAACATGGGCCGTGGTGAGATCGAGCGTTCTTCAGCCGTCGGGTCGGTGACCGCCTCGGGTGATCGGGTTGGAGGATTAGTGGGTGATAACTACGGAGATATTGCTAACAGTTATGTCAATGTTGATGTTACCGCAGCGCGCAGAGTTGGTGGATTGATAGGTTTTAACCAGGGGCTGGTGGAAAATACCTATTCACGGGGTAAGGTTGATGGAGGTTCACGTAATGTCGGGGGGCTGGTGGGAGATAATATCTGGCAGGTAAGAAACAGCTTCTGGGATGTTGAAGCAAGCGGTCAAACCAGCAGCGACGGTGGTCAGGGCAGGAGCGAAAGTGAGATGACCGCAATCAGCATCTATGAGGACGCCGGCTGGGAGATAGGTCGAACCCAGGAGCCGGGGAATGATGGTTATCCATATTTCTCCTCCGATACCCCGCTGTGGTTAATTGAATCCCACGAGATGGAGGTAGTGGTAGATATTGATGGAGAGGGTGATGTGCTGGTCAATGGTGAGACCTATGTTGAACCGGTGCTGATCGAGGCTGGCAAGACGGTAAGTTTCGAAGCGGTAGAATCAGCTGACTGGAGTTTTACCGGCTGGTCCGGTGATTTAAGCGGTGATATTCCGCTGCGGGAGGTAGTCATTGAACGTGATTTAAGGGTGGTTGCCTCATTCGGTGAGACCTATATTTTAACAATAGATATCGAGGGTGAAGGTGAAGTCTTAGTAGATGGTGTAAGCTACACTCAGCCACTGTATATACGGGGAATTAATCAGCTGACGATTGAGGCCGCTGGAGAAGCTCCCTGGGAGCTGTATCAGTGGGGTGGAGCTTTGAGCGGTGACCAGCCGGTTAAGCAGCTGCAGCTGGATGATAATAGATCAATCACCGCCTATTTCTGGCCGGGCGGGGGGACCCAGGAGCAGCCCTATGAGATAACTGACTGGCATGATCTGGCAAGAGTTTCGGAGTTTGGCGGGATAGATTTTATTGAGATGCACTACCTGCTGGCTAATGATCTGGATGACAACAGCGCCGGTTATACTGAGCTGGTGGGAAGCACGGCTAACGGTGGATTAGGCTGGCAGCCACTGGGCGATGAGGACAGTCCGTTTGACGGAGTATTTGATGGCGACAGTAACCGAATATCCGACCTGTGGATGCAGCGTCCCGAAGCCCAACAGAGTGGACTGTTCGGCGTGGTAGCCGGTGAGATCAAAGATCTTCAGCTGGTTAGAACAGATATTGAGGGCGGCAGTGAAGCCGGTGTGTTAGCCGGGAAACTGCTTAACAGCGGCCGGCTGACTAATATAGAGGCACGTGGACAGATATCCGGTCAAACCCGGGTGGGAGGAGTGGTGGGAGTCAATGAGGGGATAATTCGATTAATCGAAGCAGCTGTAACTGTCAGCGGCAGCAGCCGTCTGGGCGGGATAGTCGGGGAGAACCGCGGAACGATTGAAAACAGCTACAGCCGGGGAGCAATCAGTGGTGATGAGATTGTTGGAGGGATGGTAGGAGAAAACAATGGAATTGTGGAAACCAGCTATTCCCTGGGACAGGTGAGTGGTTCTTCAGAGAGCGGTGGGTTGATCGGGGGCCGGGCTGATGGAGTTGCTCCCGGCAGTTTCTGGAGTCTGGACAGCTCCGGTCAAACTGATAGTGCGGGGGGTGAAGGAAAAACCAATACTGAGTTAAGACAGCTGGGGACCTTCCTTGGCGCCGGGTGGGATATTACCGGGGCGGCCCAGTCGAAGAACAACGGTTATCCATTCTTTAATGATGCTGCATCGATCTGGGCGATTTCCATGAGTGAGCTGCGGCTGACGGTGGAGATCGAAGGAGAGGGTGAGGTTTATGTTGATGGTGAAAAATATCAGGAACCGCTGATGATTGAGGCCGGCGAACAGGTTAGCCTGGAAGCGGTCAGCGATGGTTACTGGTGGTTTGCCGGCTGGGAGGGTGATTTAACCGGAAGTGATCCGGAAGAGCAGCTGGAGATGGAGTTTGATCGGACGGTGCGGGCGGTTTTTAGCAACGCTTATGATTTAACCGTTGAAATTGAGGGTGAAGGTTATGTTCTGGTGGATGGTGAAACATATACATCAGGCCATCAGGTGGGTGGTGGTGAGACTGTTGAGTTTGAAGCAGTTGGTGCCGCTTACTGGGATTTTGTTGAGTGGGATCAGGATCTATCGGGATCGGCAGCTGTGCAGCAGTTATATATCGATGGTGAGAAGCAGATCAGGGCCAGTTTCCGCCGCGATTCAGTCAGTTTAACGATTGATTTGGAGGGAGCCGGTCGGGTTCTGGTGGAGGGCGAAGAATATAGCGGGCAGCTGCACTATTATCGGGGTGAGAAGGTGCAGCTAAGAGCTGAGCCGGAGCATCTGTGGTATTTTTCCGGATGGGAGGTTGACCTGGAATCACCGGAGGAATCGCCGCAGCTGCTGATGGATAGTAATAAACAGCTGACTGCCCGGTTTGCTCAGCATGATACAGCACTGGTTGAACTGAATTTTGTCGGTGAGGGCCAGGCGCAGGTAGATGGAGAAAAATATGATGAACCGCTGGTAGTGGTGCGGGGTGAGACGGTTGAACTAACTGCTCTGCCCAGCCGTGAGCCGGGTGAGGGATACTGGAAGTTTGTCGGCTGGGACGGTGACCTGGTTGATGATTTCAGTCCGATCGTAGCCACTGTAGATACAGATCTGCAGGTGGCGGTCCTGTTTGAGCCTGACAGTGTGCTGCTTGATATAGATATTAGTGGCAGCGGGGAGCTGGTATTTGATGATAATAGCTATACCAGCCAGCTTCAGCTGCGGGCCGGGTTGGAACATATTGTTGAAGCGCAGCCTTCGCCGGGCTGGAGGTTTGATGGCTGGCATGGCCTGCTGGGCGGTTCAAATCAAACAGCAAATCTACTGGTGGAAGAGACCGGTGAGCTGGGATTAAGTTTCAGTCGGAAAGATTTTGCCGGAGGAGATGGTTCGGAAGCTAATCCCTACCAGATAGAAAACTGGTATCAACTGGATGCGATTCGGGATAATCTTGAATCCAGTTTTGTGCTGATCGCTGATTTAGACGCTGAAAGTTATGGTTATAATGACATGGTGCAGGGGATCGGTTGGGAGCCCCTGGGTAATTTCTGGGATTCACAGTTCAGCGGCCTGTTTGACGGACAGCACAGGACTATTGCCGATCTGTATATCAACAATTCGATGGGTTACAGCGGTCTGTTTGGTTATCTGAGCGGTGACGCACGGGTGAAAAACCTGGGTCTGATCGATCTTGATCTGCAGGGTGGTAACTACAGCGGTGCTCTGGCCGGTCGGAACGATGGATTAATTCAACAGGTATTTGTCGAAGGTCAGGTAAGCGGAGCCAACCAGGTGGGAGGAATTGTCGGGCAGAACTATCAGGGTGGAACAATCCGCAATAGCTACAGTCATGCCAGTGTAACCGCCACTGAGCGAGCCGGTGGACTTGTGGGCTATAATATTGGTGGGCTGATAGAAAGCAGTTTTGCCACCGGTGAGGTTTCAGCCGATGAGGATGCCGGCGGACTGGTGGGAATGAACTGGAACGGTGAGGTGCTGAATAGCTTCTGGGACGTGGAAAGTTCAGGGATCTTTGTTAGTGATGGTGGTACTGATAAGACCGGTGCTCAGATGCGACAGCTGGAGCTGTATGAAACAGCCGGCTGGTCGATCGCCGGGGTGGGAGCTGATGACAACGATGGGTATCCCTATCTGTCCGGGGATCAGCCGGTCTGGCATATTCAGGTGGACACACTGACAGTAACGCTGGAGGGTATAGAGGGAGCCGGCACACTGAGGCTGGATGGTGAAACCTACAGCCAGCCGGTGCAGCTGCAGCGAGGGACAACAGTCCTGTTAGAGGCGCTCCCCGAGGAGAACTATAACTTCCTGGGCTGGGAGGGTGATGTTAGTTCAAACAATCCACAGGTGGAGCTGCTGGTTGATTGTCATAAAGATATTCAGGCCCGGTTCCGACATGAAACCGAACTGATAACGGTTGATATCGAGCAGCAGGGGTCGGTATATATCAATGGTGAGAGATATCAGCGGCCGGTCGAGGTGTTGACCTCATCGCCGGTAGAGTTTACTGCTGTTGCTGATCAATACTACCATTTTGTCGGCTGGGAGGGTGATTTAAGCGGTAGTGATACAACGGTTGTCAGAACAGTTGAGGCTGCCAAACAGATAACTGCTATCTTCCGCCGTGATACTCATCTGATAGAGGTAGAAGTTGAGGGGGAAGGAGATATTTATCTGGACGGTGATACCTACATCGAACCGGTGGTTGTGGAGGGTGGAAATACCCTGCGGTTTGAAGCAGTCGGGCGTCAGATTTCTGAAGAGGAGTTCTGGGGATTCATCCGCTGGGAGGATGGTTTAACCGGTGAACAGGACAGGGTGAATGTTGTAATAGAACAATCTAAAACAGTGCGGGCGATCTTTGGGAAACTTGATACCAGTATTGTAACAGTAGATATTGAAGGTCCGGGTGAGCTCTATATAGACGGTCGTCCCTACAGCGAGCCGCGGGTCATACTGAGTGGTGAGCAGATCACTGTAGAGGCGGTGGGTGAGCGGGGTTGTTACCGGCTGCTCAGCTGGGGCGGGGATTTAAGCGGTGATGATCCCGAGCGGCAGGTACTGGTTGAAACAGACATGTTAATCAGCGCTGAGTTTGTAGCTAATTTTGGCGGTGGAGAGGGCAGCGACGAAGCGCCTTATGAGATAACCAACTGGTATCATTTACACAGCGTCCGCTGTTTTCTGGATTCCAACTTTGTGCTGAAAGCAGATCTGGATGAGACAGTAAACGGCTATCAGCAGGTCGCCTCGGCAGCGGCTAATGATGGATCTGGATTTAAGCCGCTGGGTAATAATGATGGTGGATTCAGTGGAGCGTTTGATGGACAGTACAGAACGATTAGTGATCTGACGATCCAGCGGCCCAATGAGGATTATGTTGGATTGTTCGGACAGATAGAAAGAAACAGTCTGGTTGAGGCGGTGGGGTTGAACAACCTGCAGATAGCAGGTAAGAATTATGTTGGTGGAATAGCCGGTTATAATAGCGGCAGTATTCAGCGCAGTTATGTGGAGGGAACAATCAGTGGTCAGGAAAGAGTTGGAGGTATTTCAGGCCGCAACCACATTGGAGCGAACCTGCGCAACCTGTACAGTCGTGCCCAGGTCAGCGGTCAATCCCGCGTGGGTGGGATAGTTGGTATGAACTATGGATCAACCGTCAGCTATACCTTCAGTGCCGGAAAAATCGAGGCCGGCCATCAGGTTGGTGGGCTGGTCGGGCATAATAACTTTGGCACGGTATCACGCAGTTTCTGGGATGAACAGCTGAGTGGCCAGAGTGAGTCGGCCGGCGGTGGCCGGGGAAAAACCAGTTATCAACTGAAACGTATAGAGACCTATGAAGCCGAAGGCTGGGAGATAGAAGCGGTCTTAGAGGATGAAAATGACGGCTATCCTTACCTGAGCGGAGGCGAGCCGATCTGGCAGATAGCGGTGGGAGAGCTGCGGTTAACCGTGGATACAGCCGCCGGCGAGGGTCAGGTGCTGGTGAATGGAGAAGAATATACAGAACCTGTTTTAGTGGGAGCCGGTCAGTCTGTGGAACTACAGGCGGTGGCCGCCCCCGGCTGGGAGTTTGCCGGCTGGTCGGGTGATCTGCAGTCACAACACAGCCTGGTGGAGCTGTTGATGGATTCAGAAAAAACTCTGGAAGTAGAGTTTGAACGGGGCAGTTATCAGCTGCAGATTGAGATCGAGGGTGAGGGTGAAGTTTATGTTAACGGAGAGTTATACAGTGAGCCGCTGCAGCTGTCGGGCGGTCAAACGGTTGAAGTAGAGGCTATCGGAGCCGATGGTTGGGGGTTTGCCGGATGGTCCGGTGATATTAGTGGTGCAGCGGCCAGCCAGGAGTTTGAGATAGTTGAGGATATGAACCTGGAGGCCGAGTTTCTGGTGGGACTGTATCAGCTGGATATCGAGCTGGAAGGTTCAGGGGAGCTGTTTGTTAATGGTGAAAAATATAGTCAACCGGTTGAGTTGACCGGCGGCAGTTCGGTGCAGTTGGAGGCGGTAGCTTCAGATGGTTGGGAGTTTGTTGAATATTCTGGGGATATTCAAAGCAGCAGTCCTGATCAGGAGTTTGTGATTGATAAAGATTATTCGTTAACCGTTAGCTTTGTTGAAAGTCGGTATCAGCTGGAAATTGAGGTGGAGGGACCGGGCGAGGTTTACCTGGACGGGGTTAAATATGATCAACCAGTCGAAGTCGGTTGGGGACAACAGCTGCTGCTGGAGGCTGAGGCGGACGATGATTGTCATCGGTTTGCCGGCTGGGGTGGTGACCGTCAGGGTCAATCTGAACAGCTGCAGCTGACAGTTGACGGTGATCTGCAGCTTACCGCTGAGTTCACCGCGGGTTTTGCCGGCGGCCAGGGTTCGGCGGCTGATCCCTACAGAATCTCCAGCTGGGAACAGCTGGCACGGATGAGCTGTTTTCCAACCGCCAGCTATCAGTTAGTGGAAGATCTGGATCAAACCAGCGCTGGATATCAGGAGATTGCCTCTGCTCAGGCTAATAATGGTGCGGGCTGGGAGATGCTGGGCAGCGCTGATCAGCCCTTCGCCGGTGAGTTAGACGGTAGCTCACACCAGCTGAAGGATCTGCATATCAATCGGTCGGGTGAGGCTTCGATCGGTATTTTTGCCAATCTTTCGGGACGGGTGAGTAATCTGCGGTTAAATAATCTGCAGGTAACCGGCGGCAATTTAGTCGGGGGCCTGGCCGGTCAGCTGCAAAGCAGTGGTGAGATTGTTGGAGTAGAAATTTCCGGTGAGGTTACCGGTTCGGCCCAGGTGGGAGGTATGGTTGGTCGTAACCTCGGTCAAATCGAAGCAAGCAGTAACAGTTCAACAGTGAATGGAAGTTTTGATGTGGGTGGGATTGTGGGGAGAAACCAGTCCGTGCTGAAAAATACGGTTAATACCGGAAAGGTCAGCGGTGACTACAGTGTCGGTGGGCTGGTTGGATACAACCGCAGTTATGTTGGTTATTCCTATACAACCGGTGAGGTTAGCGGGCTTAATATTGTAGGTGGATTAATTGGTCGGCGGGATAGTGGAGCTGAAGCGGAGGCGAGTTTCTGGGATGTTGAAGCAAGCAATCAGAGTTCCAGCGCCGGTGGTGAGGGTAAGAACCACGAGCAGCTGCAGCGGATGCAGACCTACAGCGACGCCGGCTGGGATATTACAGCGATCGGTTCTGAGCAGAATGATTACCTGCCCTTTATCCAGCTTGATCAGAGCGGCACGTGGAAGAAGAGCGTGCGATTGACGATAAATATGACCGGTAAAGGAACGGTACTGGTGGATGGCGTCGAACATACTGAGCAGCTGACAATACCGTTGACCGATGCGGTTTCCCTGGAAGCTGTGCCTGACCCGGATATCTGGGTGTTTAACAGCTGGTTTGGTGATTTAACTGGTGATCAGTTAATCAAAACTGTGCCGGTTGATTCGGATGTCGTAGCGACCGCCTCCTTTACCCTGGATATGAAGGGAACGGGGACGGTGGATGATCCCTATGTGGTGACCACCTGGGATGAGATGGATATGGTTCAGGAACATCCGGATGCCCATTATACACTTGACGGAGGACTGTTTACTTTCTCAACCTCCTCAATCTCAACTCAGAGCCAACGAACGCTTAAACCGTTGACCCGACCTGATCAGCCCTTCACCGGAACTTTTGACGGTGCCGGGGCGGTGCTGGAGGGAATTACGATTGAGGCTGGCCATGGGGTGGCCGCATTGTTCCCCCACGTAGATGGCGGAGTGATAAAAAATATTGGACTTATCAATCCACAGGTAGAAGGGGGCGATCTGGCCGGCGGTCTGGTCGGACATTTAGAATCCGGCCGGGTGGAGAACAGTTTTGTGCGGGGAGGTAGGGTGAGTGGTGGCCGGGGTGCAGGAGGTCTGGTTGGTAAGATGAGTGGCGGTGAAGTGAAAAACTCCTACGCCGCGGTGCAGGTAATAGCGGATGAAAAGTTTGGTGGTCTGATCGGTTCGGCCAGCGGTGGAGAGGTAACCGGTAGTTTCTGGGAGAAGAATGCCAGTGGTCAATCAAGCAGTGCCGGTGGAATCAAGAAAACCGCCCGGCAGTTAAGAGAGCTGACAACCTTTGTCGATGCTGGCTGGGATATTCAGATTACTGAGCAGCAGGTTAATGATGGTTATCCCTATCTTTCCCGAGAGGCTGGTGGCTGGCTGTTAAGCGTCAGCACGGGCGATGAGCAGGCCAGTGGACTGTCGAACTTAATCGTCGGTCCCAATCCCTTCCGTCCCAACGACGGACGTGCTTCGACCGGGCGGGACAGACTGTATTTTGGCTTCAACTCCAGTTCGCCGGGACCATTTGTCCTGGAGATATACACCCTTACGGGCCGGCTGGTTTACAGTGAACAGACCTCCCGGGACCCCTACGGATGGGATCTGCGCAACAACTCCGGTCAGCGGGTCAGCAGCGGCTATTACCTGTACCGTGTGGAAGAAAGATCAACCGGCGATATGAAAACCGGTAAACTCGCGATTGTTCGGTAAGTTCTTACCTTAACTATAAATCAGATAGTACCTACAGCTGGTTCTCTTCACTTATTTTGTTAAAATAGATTGTGGTAATTTAACTCTGATTGAAAAATTTCTGTACCAATTATTCAGGTGAATCTTGTGAGTGAATTAATAGCCCATATCGATATGGATGCTTTTTTTGCCCAGATCGAAAAATTGGATAATCCTGATCTAAAAGATCATCCTGTGATTGTCGGGGGTGACAGCCAGAGGGGGGTTGTTTCCACAGCATGTTACCTGGCTAGAGAACATGGGGTTCACAGCGCTATGCCAATAAAACAGGCCCGCCAGCTCTGTCCTGAAGGGATCTATCTTCCTGTTAGAACCGATCGATATAGAGATATTTCTAGTAGATTAAAAAAAATCCTGCAAAGCTTATCTCCAACAATAGAAATGGTTTGTCTTGATGAAGCCTATCTTGATATTAGCAATATATATAAAAGATGGGGCTCGGCTGAAAAATTCGGCTTAGAAATAAGCAAACAGATCTGCGAAAAATTAGAACTTACCTGTTCTGTCGGGATTGGACCTGATAAATTAATTGCTAAGCTGGCTTCCGATAGTTGCAAACCTGATGGATTAAAACTGGTCGAAAATAACTTGCGCGAAGGTTTTTTAAAAGAACTACCTATTGAAAAAATGTTGGGAATTGGTGATAAATCAGTCGAACAATTCAAAAAGCTTAAAATAAATACTATCTGGGATTTAAGTCAGATAGATACTGTGAAATTAAAAAAAACTATTGGTTTAAGAGCTGTTCTTTTACAGCGTAGAGTTCTTGGAATAGAACAAAACAAAATAATTGATTCTAATTCTACTAAATCGATCAGCAATGAAGAAACATTTGAGCGGGATATTTTTGAGTTGAAGCAAATTAAACAAATATTATTCCGTTTGACCGAAAAGGTATCTGGTAGATTAAGGCAAAAAGGATTGGAGGCAAGAACTGTTACGATCAAGATAAGACGTGGTGATTTTTCGACCCTGACCAGAACTTTTTCTGGAAGTTCACCTGTTGATATTACCGATAAATTCTGGCGAGCTGTAAAACTCCTGATAGAAGATTTCGAACTGGATAGTAGAGGAGTCCGTCTGCTTGGTGTTGAACTATCTAATCTACAAAAAGCAGGTAATCAACAAAAACTCTTCAGCTCGAAAGATCATGATCGTGCCCAAAAATTAGATCAATTAATCGACCAACTCAACAGCGAATACGGAGACAGAACAATTATTCGTGGAAGAAGTTTACCAGATGTTGATTAACAATTAGCCATTCAGCCCAAAGTTGATCTAATTTAACCTCAAAAACCAGCTTTTTTTTGTTAGAATATACGCTGCTTAATTAATCGATCTAAAATACTGGGGAGTTATACTCTGGGAACCAGGAAAAGATTAAAAATATGAGTCATCGACGAATCAGTTAAAGTAGGAGGAGTTTATTGTGAGTGAAACTGTAGTAAGTGGAATGAGACCAACCGGAAAACTACATTTAGGAAATTATTTTGGTGCTTTGAAAAGCTGGGTAGAACTTCAAAACACTGATGAATGTTATTTTTTTGTCGCTGACTGGCATGCTTTAACTACCGGTTATGAAGAGACTGAAGATCTCCAAAAAAACTGTTTTGAAGTAGTAGTTGACTGGCTGGCCGCCGGGCTGGATCCTGATAAAACTGTAATATTTTTGCAATCCGATGTCCCGGAACATGCTGAGCTACACCTGTTATTAGAAATGATTACGCCCGTACCATGGCTTGAGAGAAATCCAACCTATAAGGCAGCCCGGCAAGAATTGGGTAAAAATCAAACTGCCAACCTGGGATTTCTGTCCTATCCGGTTTTACAAACTGCAGATATTCTGGCCTATTCAGCCACACGTGTTCCGGTTGGTGAAGACCAGAAACCACATCTTGAATTAGGACGTGAAATAGTACGAAGATTTAACCACTTATATGACGCCGAACTTCCTGAAATGCTCCCGTTACTCAGACAAACGCCACATCTTCTTGGAACTGATGGTCGGAAAATGTCAAAAAGTTATGATAACTGTATATATTTAAGTGATTCTCCGGAGGAGCGCCGGGCTAAAATAATGAAAGCCAAGACCGATATGGGATCAGAACCCGGAGCGAAAATTCCTTCTGATGGACCGGTAGGAAATCTATTTATGATGTTAGAACTATTTGCCACAGCTGATAAACTGAGTCATTACAAGGAACTTTATCGAACAGGCAAAATACAGTATGGCTATATGAAAGAGGCGATAGCTGATGCAATGAATAACTATTTTAAGAGTTTCGATCGGCGGCGGGCTGAGTTTTTAAAACAACCTGAATTAATTGAAAAGATTTTAAATGACGGCAAAATTAAAGCTCGACAACGAGCCCAAAAAACTCTCCAGACAGTCAAAGAAAAAATCGGTTTAGCTTAGGAGTAAATATAATTTGATGGATCAAATTAAAAGAATTGCTATCGGCCAAATCAATACTACTATTGGTGATTTTTCTGGGAATCTAGCTAAAATAAAATCCTCTGTTGATAGAGCGATTCGACGTGGAGCAGAGCTGATCTGTTTCCCTGAACTGGCCGTTTGTGGTTATCCCCCTCGTGATTTGCTATTTAGAAAAAAATTTCTCACTGATAATCTTAAGAGTTTAGAAGAACTGATTGGATATACCGACAAAATTGAAATTATTGTAGGATACGCTGCTAAAAATAAGATAAAAAATGGTAATCCGGCAAAGAATAATTTAGCCTGGATTAAAAATCACAAAATTTTTGCGACTCATTCTAAAAACCTTCTTCCTTCCTACGATGTTTTTGATGAAACAAGACATTTTGAACCGGGCAAATCAAGCTCATTAATCAATCGTATCCTGCTAACGATCTGTGAAGAATTGTGGAATCAACCAGAAATAAAAGAGGAGTTTATTTCCCGGATTTACCCCCGGCAACCGCTTGATATATTAAAAAATAGGTCTGCGAATATTATTATTAATGCAGCAGCATCCCCCTTCGTCCAGGGCAAAGATCGATTTCGAGCAAAACTTTTTAAATGGTTAGCAAAAAAATATAAAACTGGAATAGTTTTTTGTAATCAGGTAGGTGGTAATGACTCTTTGATTTTTGATGGCAACTCAATGATAATTAACAGTGCAGGACAGATAATAAAAAAAGCGAAATCATTTGAGGAAGATCTTCTTCTTTTTGATTTTGAGGAGCTGTCAGCAACGACTCCAGTCAAAACAAGAGTTATTGAATTTGAATCGGAAATTTCAACGATCTACAGAGCACTTAAAGTTGGATTAAAAGATTATCTGGAAAAATGTCAATTTGAACGGGTTGTCATTGGTCTATCTGGTGGTGTAGATTCATCGCTATCTGCTGCAATAGCAGTGGACGCATTGGGTTCACAAAATGTCCTTGGTGTACTAATGCCCTCCGAAATAAGTTCGCCTGAATCTGTCACTGATGCAAGGAAACTGGCCAAAAATCTTTCGATTGAAACACTTTCTTATCCCATACAAGAGATTTTCAAAGATTATCTCGAACTGTTAAAAGATGAATTCTCCGGAACCGAGTGGGGTGGGGCAGAAGAAAATCTACAGGCTCGAATTCGAGGTAATATATTAATGGCTTTATCAAACAAATTTGGCCACCTGCTAATTTCAAATGGAAATAAATCAGAACTGGCAGTAGGTTATTGTACACTTTATGGAGATATGAATGGAGGGCTGGCAATTCTTTCTGATGTTCCCAAAACCACGGTTTACCAGCTGGCTAATTATTGTAATAAAAATCAAGAAATAATTCCGCAGTCTATTATTGACAGACCACCCTCGGCTGAACTATCGCCGGGGCAGATTGATCAGGATGATCTGCCACCATATGAAATTTTGGATGAAATTATTGAACGATATGTAGAACGGCACCAATCAGTCAGCCAAATGGTAGAAGCCGGTCTGAATGAAACGCTGGTCAGAGAGATGGTTGAAAAGATAAATCACAATGAATATAAGCGGCAACAGGCTCCGGTCGGTTTAAAAGTAACCTCGAAATCGTTTTCCGCAGGTTGGACCATGCCGATCGCTCAAAAATTCAAACCCTGAAAAAGGAATGATTTGACGTGAATTTAATTGTTCTGGGAGCAGGCGGTTATATGCCTGATCCTGGTTTTCCAGTTCCCGGTTTTATTATAAAACACCAGGGAGAAAACTATCTATTTGACGCCGGCGAAAACTCCCAGACAAAACTTGCACGTTATGGGATATCCAGAGTTAAATTGAACAATATTTTTATTTCACATATGCATGGTGATCATACCCTGGGACTACCAGGCATATTAATCCGCCGCGGGCAGGAGGGTAGTCGCCAACCATTGAATCTCTTCGGCCCGCAAAAACTTGATAAATATATTCGGGCCACACAGAGATATCTAAGTTATAGATTGCACTACCGGATAAATTTCACAGAGCTGAAAGATTCTGAAACCTACGATCTGGGTAAGATTAAGATGACCAGCTGTAGACTCGATCATCGACTTCCAACCTTCGGTTTTTTATTACAGGAGGTTAAAAATAAACGGAAATTTTACCCTGAAAAAGCTTTGAAATTAGGTGTTCCTCAGGGACCTTTATGGGGTAAATTGCAAAACAACTTATCTGTTGTTCTGGAGGATGGTCGACCGATTAACCCACCGGATGTAAGCGATCCACCTCCACGTGGAAAAACAGTGGCATATATTACTGACACCCGGCCAGTGGCAGAATTTCCCAGAGAATTTTATAATGTCGATCTGTTAATTCACGAGGCAATGTTTTTACATAACGACAGAGCAGAAGCCCGTCAGAAATATCATTCAACAGCCCGTGAAGCCGCCCTGGTCGCCAACCATCTCAACGCTTCAAAACTTTTGCTCACACATTTCAGCAGACGTTATGATAGTCCTGGAGTTCTGTCTGAAGAAGCTGCTGATATCTTTCCCAATGTTGATTGGGCACAAACCGGGATGGAACTGAAAATAACCAGTTAAATCAGTATCTATATCTGTTAACTATTTACACACTTTGTTTATGGAAAGACTGATACAATTATGAGTATACTTGAAAAAATTCTAGATCATAAACGTTATGAAATCAAACAGACAAAGAAAAACTACCCCTTGAGCCGGCTGGAAGAGGATCTTAACCGCCGCTCATCTAATTTTGATTTTTATAGGGCTGTAATTGCTCCCGGAATAACGCTTATTGCGGAAATTAAATCGGCTTCTCCGTCAGCCGGTAAGATCTCCTCACTGTCACCCGAAGATATTGCCCGGACCTACCAGGCAGGTCCACCCCGGGCTATTTCCATATTAACCGACGAACGATTTTTTGGACAAAATCTGAACCTTTTAAAAAAACTTCGTAAGCTGCTTGATAAACCAATACTAAGAAAAGATTTCATAATAGATGAGTACCAGATTTATGAAGCAGCCGCTGCGGGAGCAGATGCCATACTGCTGATAGCTCTGGCATTGTCAGCTTCACAATTAAAAGATTATACTCAGCTTGCCAATGAGTTAAAACTTGATGTATTAGTCGAAGTACATGAGCCGGAAGAGCTGGAAAAATTAACCTTCAGTCCCAGAATAATTGGAATTAATAATCGAAAACTGGAGGGAGATATGTCAACAGATCTTGCCCAGACCGAAAGATTATTACCCTGTCTGCCTAAAAAATCAGCAGTCATTAGTGAAAGTGGAATTAAATCATCGGACGATGTAGATTACCTGAGAAATCTGGGAGGTATCGATGGAATACTTGTCGGTACCGGGTTACTACAAGATTCTACCAATTCCGACCAGCTCAGTAATAAATTAAACCGTTTAATCCAATCCTAATAAAATTAAACCGAGGTGCTGTTAGATGGACCCCATTTTAGATCCGCTGAATAAAAACCAAAAGATTGCTGTAACACATGAATCCGGACCACTTCTGGTATTTGCCGGAGCAGGCAGTGGTAAAACCCGAACAATTACCCACAGAATAGCTTATTTAATAAGAGAAAAAAATATTCAACCTTATAGAATTCTCGGTGTAACATTCACTAATAAAGCAGCCGGTGAAATGAAGGAACGGGCGAATAAACTGGTGGGAGAATCAGGAATTCAACCAGAATTACGGACTTTTCATTCCTTTGGTGTGCGACTTTTAAGCGGCGAGATAGAACATCTGGATAGAGAAAAAAATTTCACCATATATGACGATATTGATCAGCGGGTTATTCTTAAGGAAACGATTAAAGAGCTAATGATCGATCCTGACCGATACAATGTTCGAACTCTGGCGGGACAGATAAGCAGTGCCAAGGACAGCCTTTTGGATGCGACTCAGTACAGTCAGAAAAAATCATTTAAAAACAGTCAAAAGGACAATGAATTTGTTCAGATTTATAGCTTGTATGAAAAAAAGTTGAAGGAAAATAACGCGTATGATTTTGGTGATCTACTGATGGTCCCCGTGAAACTACTGCAAGCTAACCAGGCGGTGAGAAAACGCTGGCAGGAACGCTATCAGCATATCATGGTCGATGAGTTTCAAGATACCAATCCGGCGCAATTCGAACTGGCTCGTCTGCTTTCTGAAAAACATAGAAATATTGTTGTGGTCGGTGATGATGATCAGAGTATTTATTCCTGGAGAGGAGCAGATATCTCCAACATTCTAAATTTTGAGGAATATTTTCCAGAGGCTAAAACAGTCCGTCTTGAACAAAATTATCGTTCGACACAGCCGATTCTTGATCTGGCTCATAAGGTTATAAGTAAAAATACAAGACGTCAGGAAAAACAGCTCTGGACCCAACAAAAAACCGGTAAACAACCGGAAGTTTATGGAGCGAGAAATGATTACGGAGAAGCCGAATTTGTTTTAAACACCATTCGCCTATTAGAAAAAATGCAAAATATTTCTCCAGGGGATTGTGCTGTATTCTTCAGGGTTAATGCTCAGAGCCGGGTTTTTGAAGAGGTTTTTACCCGAGAAAATATGCCCTACGTTCTGATTAGCAGCGTTGGTTTTTATGAACGAAAAGAGATCAAAGATCTTCTTGCCTATCTTAAACTTCTGGCAAATCCAAGCGATAACAATGCTCTTAAACGGATTATTAACCGACCAACCAGAGGGATTGGTCAAAAAACTGAAAGCTGCCTGTTTGAATATGCTGCAGAACAGGAGATAGGTGGGATAGAGGCTCTGGCTAAAATAGTTGATTCAGATTTGATCTCCAGTCGGGCTGCCGGAGCTCTCAATAATTTTTACAATTTATACCTGAAGTTGCGAGAAACGATCAACCAACCTCCGGTCGAGATAATTGAGACGGTTCTACAGCAGACAGGTTATATAGAAACTATAGTCGAAAAGGAAGATCGTTATACGGCCGAATCTCGAATGGAGAATATTGAAGAACTCAAACGGGTAGCGGCTGATTATGGTGAGGAAAGTGCCAACCCTAATCTAATCGATTTTGTCGAAGAAATTACTCTGCTGACAGATCTTGATACTCAGGAAACCGAACAATCAGCGGTTAACTTTATGACACTTCATGCCGCCAAAGGACTTGAGTTTGACGTAGTTTTCATGGTTGGAATGGAAGAAGGTCTGCTGCCCCATAGAAACTCAGAATTTGACCCTGAAAGAAGGGAAGAAGAGAGACGTTTATGTTATGTTGGATTTACCCGTGCTCGGGAACGTCTTTATTGTTGTTGGAGTCGTAGCCGTCGGCTGTATGGAAATCATCAGCAAAATCTTCCATCACCCTTTCTTAAAGAAGCAGACCTGCTTGGTAATAACAAACCTATAAGTTCAACTCCAAAAAGGGAAAAAATTAGAAGTTCTAAAAAGCTACTGGGAGGCTTCAAAAGACGTTCAACCAGGCCAACAAAAAAACCACCTAAAATCGAGTTAAATGCCGGAGACCGTGTTAAACATCCAAAATTTGGACAGGGTACTGTGAAACGAGTTGATAGACAAAACAGTTCACCCATCGCACTTATTGAGTTCAAAAAGTTTGGTGAAAAACGGCTTGCTATTGCTTATGCTGAACTGGATAAAATTAACTGATAACTGAAATTTAAACTGCTGATGAATAGCGAAAATAATTATTTTTCACTTATCGGTTTTAATTGTTATAATTTTAATACAGTTAGGGATGTGCCGGGCAGCATCCTCGGCTGAGTCACAAGTTCAAAATTATTTCGAGTAGATCGACCTGTTATCTCATCTCAGGGATGTGACTTTATGAATAATAACAGCACTTTTTTAAATCGTTTTTTAGTCCTCATACTAATCCTGATTTTCACTGCACCGTTCCTCTCTCCGGTGGCCGCGAATGACTTTACTGTTAAACCGACCAGTGAGATACAGGTGACTGAAGCGGAGTTTGAAGAACTACAGAATCTGCTCGATCAGCTGCGAGATCTCCATCAAAAAATCATTGATCTACGGAACAGATTTGAAGCGTTGGAAACCCGGCTGTTGCAAATCCAACAGCGAATTGAAAATATCATTACCAAACTTGAAGAATTAGAAGAACAACAGATGCTGATTTAGATCGATCTCACCAGGCTGAAATCTGTTTTTCGGCTTCAAAATAAAATATTATTTTTACTCCTGTTACTCTATCTAATAGTTCTGTCTTTCTGATCTTTATAAAAATATTATCTAAAATGGTAATTCTTGACGAGCCTGAAACTATCATCTGGAAGCAGAATAATTCAGCCACAGGCGGTGTTTTTTTTGACATCCTCAATAGATTGTATACCCTGTGTTTTTTCTATAATTTTAAAGGTTTTAAAGGCTACCGATTTAGATGATCAGGCTAAAAATCAAATAATGAGGGATTCTTTCGAAGCCGGGAAAGAGCTGTTAGAAACTGGAAATGCTCCTTTGATGCTTGGCAAAGTCCTCGAAAAAGTAAGGGAGAGAACTGGTCAGGAGGATCCATTTTATGATTTTAAACGCCGTTCGACATCGATCGCCTTAACATTATTACCAAAATTTAGAGAGCAGGTAAAACAGGCAGAAAATCCACTATTATTAGCTTTGAAAATCTCAGTGGCAGCTAACGGCCTGGATTTAGTAGCAATTGAGGAGTCCCAGCTGGATCAGATTGCTGAAGAGCTTGCGGTCTGTGATGAAATTGAACTGCAGGGCGAAGCCGACCAGCTAAGCGCCGAACTTGACGACGCCAGAGAGATTTTTATTATTGGTGATAATGCCGGCGAGGTTGTTTTTGATCTATTAATTTTAGAGCAACTGGAAGCTGAAAATATTTACTACGGCGTTAGAGGTTATCCGGTATTAAATGATGCCACCGAGGTTGAAGCCTTAGAAGCTGGAGTTTACCGCTGGGCTGAAATTATTTCAAATGATAGTTATGTACCGGGAACTGTATTGACCGATGTGAGTGAGCAATTTCTGGAAAGGTTTAACTCGGCCGATCTAGTGTTGGCCAAGGGACAGGGAAATTATGAATCTTTACGTAATAGTCCCAGAGAGCTCTACAACCTGTTTAAAATAAAATGTCAGCCGGTGGCTGACGAGTTAGGTTATAAATTAAATGATTATCTGCTCATGAAACAGCTTCCAAACAAAAATACTGTAACAGAGACTGTTTGATTAGATCAATTTACTGGTGAAATCTATGGGTACTTATTCGATTAAAACAGCCGAATCTTTATATTTAAATTTTGCTGTTAAATCAGCTGAACTTCAGCGTCTTTTGCCCCACGGAGTTAAACTTGACGAGAGAAAGTTTCAGGGGAAAAACTGGGGCTTCTTTTCTCTGGTTTTTTATCGCTGTCGGGCTTTCACACTGGGGGGAACCGGGTGGCCAAGGATTAGTTTTCCGGGAGCGGTCTTACGGGTCTATATCAAGGATGGTGGTGGTACGCCGGCAAGTTTTATAATCCGAAAGTATCTACCGCCAATCAAAAGTTTTATGTTAAATTTATTGAGTGGAATTCCCACCAGGAAGATGCAGTTCGATTATCCACGAGCGGTTAATCCGGGAGGTAAATTCTGCTGGGCTATCGACGGTTCCGGGGAGGGTGTAATAACAGCACGTATTATGCAAAAACAGGCGATCGGGACCGGTTTGGTCGAATATTTTCATGATACTGACGATCTCCATGATTTTTTCTTAAGACGTCCCGTCGAATATTACGGTGTAACCTCAGAAACTGTCCATAAAATATCAATTATCGGAACCTCCTACAGACATCCGTTGGAAACAGAGATAGAACGCTGGGAATTAGGTTTTACAGCTGTCGACCTGGAAAGACATAGTTTTCCCAGGGAAGCAATTAGCTGCTGCTTTTATTGCCCTAAATCTGAACTGGATGTAAAAGGGCCCGAAAAAATTCCGATCGGCCAGTTAATCCGGGGCTAATTTCCCTTAATAACCCCCACCGGTTGAAGACGTGCGACTTTATTTGTCAATCCAGGATCAGCCAGAACTCCAATCACCCGGTCGATCTCTTTGTAAGCTCCAGGAGCTTCATCAAGTATATGGTTGATTCTGGCACCATGGATTGATATATTCTGCATCTGCTGTCGGAGAATATCCCGACTGAAAGTTTTTTTGGCAGCAGTTCTGGAAAGTTTACGCCCAGCCCCATGATTTACAGAATAATATAGTTCACGAAGTTTTTCAGAAGCAGTTAATATATATGAGCTGGTGCCCATGGTGCCGGGCACGAGGATCGGATGACCGGTAGTTTGAAAACCATCTGGAGTTTCTGGATGCTGTCGGGGTAAAGCCCTTACAGCGCCTTTTCTGTGAATCAGATACCGCGTTTGATTAATTGTTTCAAAACGAGCCAGGTTATGTGAAATATCATACAGCAGAGCCAGTTCTGAATCTTTAGTAAGATCAGCCCGTTCTCTAAATACCCTTCGAATAAGTTCAGTCATCAGCTGCCTGTTAGCGTAGGCAAAGTTAGCCGCGGCCGCCATTGCCTTCAAATAATTTTTACCTGTGGTTGAATTTATTGGAGCTGCCGCAAGACCCCTTGAGGGCAGCTTGACCCCATGTGCAGAAGTTTTTGAATTCATTTCAGCCGAATAATCTTTGCAGATCTGATGACCAAATCCACGGCTTCCTGAATGGATCTGAATAACCAGCTGGTCTTTGTTCAGAGAAAAATTTTCGGCAATCTTACTATCAAAAATTTCTGCCACCCGGTCAAGTTCAATAAAATGATTACCACCACCAAGTGTTCCCAGCTGATGCATACGTTCCCGGGCCCGGGAGGATAAACAGTCAACTGCTGCACCGGGATAACTTCCTTGATCCTGAATATAGTTTAAATCCCCAGCTGATGTCAAACCGATATCAACCAGTTTTTTTACTCCATTAACCACAATATCATCAAGATGTTTTTCAAGTTTATTCTGCAGGGGGCTTGTAGTACCTATTCCAGTCGGTATGGCGGCAGCTATTGATCCCATTAGTTGATTAATTCTGTCCATGTCAAACTCTCTGTAGGTTAAACCGGTTTTGAGTAACCTGACTCCACAGTTTATATCCATTCCAACAGCACCCGCTGAAATCACACCACTATCTGCCGCCATAACCATAACCCCGCCAATCGGCAAACCAAACCCCTGGTGGATATCCGGCATCCCGATTACAGCCTCAACTCCTGGCATAGAAGCGGCATCTCTTAATTGAGAAAGAGAATCATCCTGTTTGATTGACTGCAGCTGATCTTCGCTAACAAATAACTTTACTTCTGTCTTCATTGACCCCTGCCGGGGCAGTACATAACAGTTTTCAGAAAGCCTGTTTAACATCGATAACACCCTTAAAAATTTTTCAGTACCGGTTACAATTATATTATAATTGAACTTCGGGCAGATTAAAGTGATCAAGATCAACTATTGGCAGTGAATTTTCTGGCGATTAAAAAATCAACAGTAGCAGAGATTTTTATAGTAAGCAAAAATACACTCATAAATAAAATGAAGGACTGATTATCCAGTGAAATATTTTGGTGATAATAATATTCCGGCTATAGGCCTCGGTACCTGGGAAAATGTTAAACAAAAACTTTGTAAAAATGCCGTTAAAACTGCAATTGAAATCGGGTACAGACATATTGATACAGCCCAGTTTTACGACAATGAAGAGGCAGTTGGTAAAGGCATAAAAGCTTCAGGAGTTGCCCGTGAGAAGCTCTTTATCGCCAGCAAAATTTGGATTAAAAACCTCGATCATCGTGGTGTTATAAAATCGACTAAAGAGAGCCTTAAACGTCTTGATGTCGATTATCTTGATTGTATCTATGTTCACTGGCCGGCGGGTAAATATTCGCCGGAAGAAACTCTCCCGGCGTTGGTACAACTGAAAGAGCAGGGGTTGATTAAAAATCTTGCCGTAAGTAATTTTACTGAAGAACTGATCGAGACCGCACTAGAAACAATTGATTCCCCAATCTGGGCCAACCAGATTGAATTGCATCCCTTATTACAACAGCCCAATATGCAGGATTATCTTAAAAATAAAGAGATTTATCTTGTTGCCTATTCGCCATTTCGGCACGGCACAATCCTGGATAATCCTGAATTGACTGCTCTTGCTAATAAATATGACTGTTCAGTACCTCGCTTAATTCTGGCCTGGTTGGTTCAACAGGAAAACATTATAACCATTCCAAAAGCCAGCTCGGCTGAGCATATCAAGGATAATTTCGCTGCACTGGAGATGAGTCTGGCGGAGGAAGATTGCCAGATAATCGAAACTTTTAATCGTGGAGATAGATTTGTTGATCCCCCCTTTGCGGCGTGGAAATAAGCTGAATATTTAGAAAATTATTGGGACCATCGAGGGAAGAATCACAGCATAAATCGATGACTTTTTCTCAACTCGATTAACCTGACGAATAAGATAGGATGTTAAAATTATCGAATGAACTGTTGCCGGTAAATAAACCCAGAAGAACGATAGTGGTAAAATATACCAGATTCCAGTTGTAAGACTGGCAGCCGATAGACTGCAGGCAATTCCGGTTTCTCCAAATGAGGGCTGTTTAAGTCGATAGAAAAATAAAATAAAAAGAGCCCGAACCAACCAGACTAAAGTCAGTAGAAAACCCTGAATAATCAGATAAAGAATATAATAAACAAAGACAGGGAAGGCTGCATCTTCGGCAAGTTCAAACAGGTAACCCAGAAGCAAACTATTTTCAGGCGAAATCATTATTCTGATGATTATTGCAAAATAAGGGATGATCAAGCCCCATTTGAGCCAGAGAGTTATACGCCTCCATTCACGAACTGGATAGGAACGGAAAATTGAGCCAGGTTCAAATAAAATTTTAAAAGCCAGCATTTAATCCACACAACTCCATCAAGAATTTGGATCGAACAGATAATAACATTGATTAGTATCTTCTATCAACAATAACATGATAGGAGCGTAATTCCTTAACCCTCTGAGAGTTGCCCAGTCTTTGATAAAGATTAATCAATTGCTCCAGTAATAGGAGGATGACCTGTTTATTAGACAATGAAAACAGATACTCATCAACAACTTTAAATCCGGTTTTTAATAAAAACTCTTCACAATCTTCCCGTGTCAACAGCTTGCCCGAATGATAGGGATCTAAAAAAATCACCTGCTCATCACCCTGATATTTTAAAACAGTATGGACCGGTAGACCAATTATCCCAAAATTTAAGTTTAATCGATCAGCCAGTAGTTTTACGAGGCTACAAAGCGCCAGAGCTGAGCCGGTTTTTCGTTCCAAAACCCAGTTGATATAGCTATGGTTGGGATTTTCCGATCGGGCAGAAGGGGGACCGGAATAATCGAACTGATCGAACAAAACATCACTTACCAGTTTTACAACAGTATGATCATCAAGCGCTTTCCAACGTGCCAGCTCAGCTGCTATAAGCTGGGCAAGTTCAGCCAGCTGATTTTCTACTGTTTCAGCTGAAAGATCAGGAAAACCGATCCGAGCTACGGTCAACAAACTTTTTTGAAGATCCAGAGGTTCTCCGCCCGATTTATCGGCGAGATTTCTGAAGGCTCCGTGCAGGGAAGCTGGTTCCAATAGCTCCAATAGCTCAGAAAGCCGTTCTTTTACTGGAGGAGGTTGATTGTTCAACTCAGACTTTAACAGGGGCAGCGCCTCAGGACCAATCTCCAGGAGATGCTTGCCAACCTTATTAACAATCTGCTGATCATCATCACCAAGTAAGTTTAATAGAGCCTCAACAGTTGAAAAATTTTTCACTGTTAATCCCCTTATATAAAGTTTCGCTGATTAATTAAGATTTAAACCCCGTCAGCCATCTCCTCAATTTTGGCAATAATTAGACTGGCTATCCTGGCCTGTGCTTCCTCAGTTGTAGCACCAAGATGGGGGGTAGTGATTGTTTTAGGGGATTCAACAAGTGGGATTTGACCTGGTGGTTCTTCACTATAACTGTCCAGGCAAGCAGCAGCTATAGTTGATTCTTCGAGGGCTTTAGTTAAGGCAGCTTCATCAATTATACCACCCCGAGAGCAGTTAACCAGTAAACAACTATCTTTCATCGCGGTGAGCTCAGCAGTGCTGATAAGATTTTTTGTTTCAGGAGTAAGTGGAACATGCAAACTAATAATATCTGATCGGCTTATCAGCTCATCCAGGGAACAGGGAGACGCACCACGAGATTTTATATCAGCATCATCGAGCAAAGCATCATAGGCAATAGTTTCTGCTCCAAACCCCTGTAAAATTTCAGCTGTTCTCTGACCGATTCTTCCATATCCGACGATTCCTACCAGTTTTCCCATGATTTCATTACCACTCAGCTGTTTTTTAATCCAGTTCCCCTGTTTAAGCTGCTCATCAGCTCTAGGAATATCCCGATAGGCGGCAAGAATATGAGCAACTACCAGCTCGGCAACGGCATTAGTCGAGGCTTCAGGGGTATTTTTAACTTTTACTCCAAGTTCCTCAGCAGCAGTCAAATCAACATTATCGAGGCCCACTCCGGCTCTAACCACACCGATTAAATTTTCACCCATTTCCATCAACTCACGGGTAACTGTGGTTCCACTCCGTATAATTAAAAAGTCTGCATCGACAATCTGCTGTTCAAGCTCCTTAAGCTCAAAAGTTTCAATGATCTGAAAACTATCTTCTGCTTCAAAATGTTCTTTTACTGAGGAATCAACCGGATCACAAATGAGGATTTTCACTTTTACTGCCTCCTAAAATATTTTTAAACTATAGCCAACAATGAAACAGATTAATTAAGCGCTTAATTATAACCAAAGTTCATAACCACTAATATCAGTTAAAAGAAATTAGCAATTTCCAGGAACAACGGAACAAAAACAACCGAGACGATCGACATCAACTTAATAAGGATGTTGAGTGAAGGACCTGCGGTGTCTTTAAACGGATCACCAACCGTATCACCAACAACAGATGCCTCGTGAGCGGTAGAGTTTTTCCCACCAAAATTATCAGCTTCAATATATTTTTTGGCATTATCCCAGGCACCACCGGCATTTGCCATAAAAATTGCCAGAAGAAAACCGGTGACAATGGCTCCGGCCAGTAACCCGCCCAGCGCGCTGGGGTTCCAGATTCCAACTAGAATAGGAACAACAACCGCCATTGTCCCAGGAATCACCATCTCTTTAAGGGCAGCTGCGGTAGAAATATCGATACACTTTTGGTAATCCGGCTGTTCAGTTCCCTCAAGAATTCCTGTTACTTCAGAAAACTGGCGACGAACCTCCGTTATCATCTGTTGCGCGGCCTTGCCAACTGCCTCCATCGTCATGGCACTAAAAACAAAGGGGAGAAGCCCACCAATTAATAAGCCGACCATAACCGGCGGATCTGTAATCGAAAAACTAATCCCATCTCCAACATTGGCCTGATAATTACTAAAAAGTGCCAGCGCCGTCAGAGCGGCCGAGCCAATAGCAAAACCCTTTCCAATTGCTGCTGTTGTATTACCGACAGAATCAAGGGCTTCAGCCTGTTTTCTCACATCTTTACCCATCCCGGCCATTTCAGCAATACCTGCGGCATTATCGGCCACCGGTCCATAACAATCCACGGCCAGGGTGATGCCAAGAGTTGACAGCATACCGACTGCCGCCATCGCAATACCATATAACCCGGCCAGCCAGTAAGCAGTTATGATACCGGCAGCAACAGCAACTACAGGGACCCAGGTGCTTAACATACCAATGGATAGCCCCCGAATAATATTAGTTGCTGCACCAGTTGTTGAAGCCCGGGCAATACTTTTAGTAGGAGCATAATCATATGAGGTATAAAACTCGGTGGAAAGTCCAATCACAATCCCCACTATTAATCCCGCCGCCATTGAACCAAAGATGGCCAGAGTGGCATCTATATTACCGTCCAGGAGCCAGTAAATCGTTCCAGAACTTAAAACTGCCATGATCACAGCCGAACTGAAGACCCCCCGATTCAAAGCCATATGAAGATCATCACCCGAACCCCTGCCAACAAAAAAACTACCAATAACCGAAGCAAATATTCCGATTCCGGCCAACAATAAAGGAAGAATCATTACCACAGACAATCTCTCTTCACCCAGTAACAAACCCTGCCCAGCAATCAATCCGGCCAGGGCCATAGCTGAAATTATTGAGTTCGCATAGGATTCAAAAAGATCAGCTCCCATACCTGCAACATCGCCCACATTGTCTCCAACATTATCGGCTATCACAGCAGGATTACGGGGATCATCCTCAGGAATTCCCTCCTCAACTTTGCCGACCAGATCCGCACCCACATCGGCTGCCTTAGTATAAATCCCACCACCAACACGGGCAAACAGAGCAATCGAACTGGCTCCAAAACCAAAACCAAAAAGCAGCTCAGGCTCAGCCCCGAAATAGAACAGTATTGCGATTCCCAGAACACCAAATCCAACGACCGACATGCCCATTACGGCCCCGCTGGAAAAAGCTATTTTAAGACCTGATTTGATGTTTTCAGAGACCGCTTGAGCAGCTCGTGCGTTTGATGCAGTGGCAACCCGCATACCGATGTTTCCGGCCAGAGCTGATAATATTGCTCCGATCAGATAGGTTAGCCAGATATAGGCGGGAAAATCTTCTACCAACCAACCAGCCAGAGCCAGTAACAATGCAACAATTAGAGCAAAAACTGTCAGATATATATATTGTTTATTTAAAAAAGTCATAGCTCCCGAATAGATATGTTTTGAGAGCTCACGCATTTTTTCAGTACCTAACGATTTTTTTTGTAAACCAAATGATAAAATCACCGCATAAATTAGACCGATTACTCCCAGCATAACGGTTAACAAAATTAGACCATCAATACCCATACCAAACAACTCCTCAATTTATTTTATTTAACCCTACGATTATAGGGAAGAGTTTTAAAAATACAATGATAACTCAATGATTAGATCGAAAACAATCCTGACAGGCAGCCCTATAATTTTATTTGGTAAACAGCTATAATTCAACAATCATCAGCATGGACAATCAATTATCTCTGGTACAGAGCCGTCTAAAATCTGTTACTAATATCAACGAAACAGGTGGAATTAATGCGTTTAATGATCGTTGAATCACCTTCTAAAATAAAAACCCTGCGAGATTTTTTGCCGACTGATTGGAAGTTTGTCTCAACCTACGGACATCTTTATGACCTGCCCAAAAAGGGGCTGGGGATCGATTCCCAGTATAAACCTGAGTGGGTCTCACATAATCCTAAAAATGTAAAATATATCCGCCAGCAGGCGAAAAATTGTCGGGATATTTACCTGGCCTCGGACCCGGATAGAGAAGGTGAGGGTATTGCCTGGCAGGTAGCGGAACTGGTTTTGAATAACCCCAATAAAAATATTCACCGACTTCGTCTGGAATCGATCAGTTCTGGCGAAGTAAAACGAAAATTAGCTCAGGAGCAACAGCTTGACATGAAGATGGTTCAGGCTCAATGGGCTCGCCGTTTGATAGATCGACTGGCCGGTTATAAGGTCAGTGGACTTTTAATGCAGGCATTCAACCGGGGGGGGCTGTCAGCCGGCCGGGTTCAATCAGCCACGCTGGCTAAAATTGTCGAAAGAGATCATGAAATCAAGGCATTTGAACCAGAAACCCATTATTTACTACAGGTTAAATTAACTCCTGAAAAGAAAAAGCTTACAACAAATTTTTGGGTTGATTTAATTGAATTCAGGGGAACTCGAATCGGAACAAAAAAAACAGAACAGCTGATGACCGATCAACAGGCGGTTAAAAAAATCCAGACCGATGTCAAGCAGCGGGGACTGATTCTGCAGCAAAAAGATCAAGCTCAAACCACCACTAATCCAGCTTCAGCATTTGATAGTTCAAGACTGCTGTCAACTGCCGCGCAACTGTTTAAATGGCCGGTAGGTAAAACCATGCAAATTGCTCAACAGCTGTATGAAAAGGGCCTGATAACTTATCATCGATCTGATTCCAACCGGATTTCACGTGAAGGATGCGCAGCGGCAGCAGCCTTCATCAGAGATAACTATGGTAAACAATATCACAACTGGAGATGGGGCGGAGGCGGGGATCAGGAGGGACATGAAGCGATCCGGGCGAAATATGCCGGTCTGGAGCCGGAACAGCTGCACAGCGTCAGCAAATCACAAAAAAAACTTTATTCCCTAATCTGGCAGCGATATATACAATCACAGATGATTCCAGCTAGGTGGGATACCCTGAAGCTGCTGCTGACGATCAAAGGAAGATTTGAGGTGCTATTTAGGGGTACGGCACGAACAATCAAAGAGTTAGGATTTTATCGCTGTAAAATCAAAGGATCCAGAAACGCCCCTGAGAAGGCTTTTTCCCGGGCTGATTTTATCAAGCTGAAAAAGGCTGATAATTTTCAGCTGTTACAGACTAAACTTAAAGAACTACAGACAAGTGGACCGACCGAATACAGTGAGGGTGGGGTTGTAGCCATGATGCGTCGTGAGGGGATTGGTCGACCGTCAACCTATGCAGCGACAATTGAACGGTTAAAAACTC
>PWOD01000158.1 GCA_003557545.1 bacterium
CCGGTCTTTTCACGGGATGCCGTGGAAAAATTAACCAATTCTGCCCTGAATAAAATCTATGTTTGTGATACAATACCACTTAACGGCTCAGCGGCCGCCAGTTCAAAGATTGAAATTCTTGGAACTGCCGATCTGCTTGCTGCAGCCGTCCGCTGTATTCATGAGGAACAGAGCATCAAGAATCTTTTTGTTTAACTAACAAACTGAGATAACTAATTTTTTTAGGAGGCAACAAAATGCAACAAATTTTACAAGCTGAATTAAGAACTGAAACTGGAAATGGCTTCTGCAAACAACTACGTTCGGAGGGTAAGATACCGGCAGTTGTTTATGGCCGCGAAACCACCGCAATCAACCTGACTCTTGAAGAAAAAACTGTTCGGAATCTACTGAAAAAAGGTGCTATGAACAACGTTCTCCTCAAACTTGAAATACCCGATAGTAAAGAGACACGGATGGTATTGATCAAAGATGCCGACATCCATCCTGTCAACAGTAGCTTGCTGCATGTTGACCTTCACCAGGTCAGTCCTGAGGATCGCGTTCAGGTAAAAATACCGGTGGAACTCACCGGTACCTCTCCAGGAGTTATTGATGACGGCGGTATCCTCGACCAACCTATCAGAACCTTGAAGGTGGAGTGTAAAGCAAGTGAGATTCCACCTCAAATTGAGGTTGATATCAGCAGCATGGAGATCGGTGACGCCATCCAGGTAAAAGACTTAGATGTCCCCGCTGACCTGGAAATCCTCACCAACCCACAACGTGCTGTCGTCAGTGTCCAACCACCGGAAGAGTTTGATCTTGAAGTCACTCCCACTGTTGGAATTGAAGATATCAAAGAAACCGTTGAAGAGGCCTTTGAAGAGGTTGAAGAGCTTTCGGGGGAAGAAGAGAGCGAATCATCCCCTGCCGAAGATGAGTAATCTGAACCAGGAACTATATTAGATGGGTTATGAGACGGATGAAGCTTCAGTATGGCCGATAGTTGTTGGTCTGGGAAACCCCGGACCACGGTACAGTCAGACCTATCACAACCTGGGGTTTATGGCGATCGACGAAATACTGACAGACTGGCCGGGAGAAAAAATAAAAACTCCCGGCGGTCAACTCTGGCAGCATTCTGTTCCAGCCCCCTTAGAATTTTCGGGGATTCCCAACAGCTTTGTTAACCGTTCCGGGGAGTCTATTAAGCTCTGGTTGAAAAAACTCAATCTAACAGCCAAACAGCTGCTTGTTATCTATGATGATTTGGCCCTTGATGTGGGACGAATCAGGCTGCGCCCGGGTGGAAGTTCCGGTGGTCATGGAGGAATCAAAAGTATTATTGGACGTCTGGGTACCGAGGATTTTCCCCGCCTTCGAATCGGTATCGGCCCAGTTCCAGGGGGAGTTGAAGGACGGGATTATGTGCTCAGCAGAGTAACGGAAAAAGACCGGAATATCTACCAGAGATTACTGCCGGAAATTCCCAATCTGGTGAAAATGCTGGCCGAGGACGGGTTAGACAGAACGATGAATCACTGGAACGGAGTTGATTTTTCTTGAGTCTTATTTCTGAGCTTCTCGACCAACTGGCAGAAGATCCCGTAGCCACAATTGATCAGGCGGTCGAACAGTTTGAAAAGGCCAACCTCACTCCAGAAGAAAAATCAAAACTCAGTTACGGACTGGCGACAGCCTGTTTCAAATTAGATCGTCATACCGAAGTAAAAAACTGGTTGAAACTAACAAATGATCGAAGAAAACACCAGTTGCTGGCTTTCAACCTGCTAAAAGAGAACCAGTTTGTTCAAGCTGCTGAAACCTTTTCTAAAGCTGCAAAAATAATCCCTGAAGAGGCGCTTGAATGTGAACTCCTTGAGGCTCAATCGCTGGCTCTGGCCGGACAGTTAGAAACCAGTGGAGAGATTCTTGAGCGGCTCATAGAACAGTCGACCAATCCCGATTTCACCTCAGAATGCAGATTGAACAGAGGCACGGTTGAGATGGAGAAAAAAAATAATCAAGAAGCACGTCGCTGGTTTGATAAAATAATAAATGATCAAACCAGTGACAACTTTAAGAGTGAGGCAGCTCTGCACCTGCTACAGATTGCCCAGGCGGAAGACAAAATAGAAACTGCTATCAAATATGCTGACTGGTTAAAAGAAAATGGCAGCGAAGATTTCTGGCGGGAGGCCGGAATTGACTATCTTAAGCGATTTGAACGGGACAAACAAAAACGTAGATCGAAATTGCGCAATTATGAATATTAAACTGCGGGCAACTGTTCTGCTGGCAGTTCTGCTCTGCGTTAATCTGATAATTTCCTGCCAGATTACGGGACAGCATATCATCCCTGATATGAACAATGTAGCACTTATCCCCTTTGAGAACAACACGGCTGAACCGGGACTCGAAGGGTTGCTGATGAATGAGGTGGTCGACCAGTTTATTGCGGACGGTCGACTGCGGTTAGTTGAAGCTGACAGGTCCGATGTAATTGTCAGGGGTGCGATCGATACCTACAAAAAAATTCCCCTGATCTTTGGGGAACAGGACATTGTCGAACAGTATCGAATGCGTATTGAACTATCAGTTTCCCTGATCGACAGTCAGACTGAACAACCTTTAAGACAGTTCAGTAAGATCTTCCGGGAAACCACTTACTCCTCTGTTATTCCACCCCGTGAAACAGAATTCCAGGCTCAACGCCGGGTATTAAGACAGCTGTCGAGAGATGTGCTTACCAGCACTGTTGACGGCTGGCCCTACCTCGACGATTAACAATGGGATTAGGAACCCCCTACAACAGCTGGAAACGGAGCTGGAACGGCAAGCTTCCACCGGTAATTCTTGCCACTGGACCGGAGCAGCACCTTAAAGAGGAGTTTCTCAAAAATATCCAGGATAAACTGGGACCCAGTTCTGAAAAACTTCTGCTCTACGCCGATGAAACAGAACCGGACCGGCTGGCGGCGGAATTACATTCGCCAAGCCTTTTTGTCAAAAAAAGTTTAATAGTGCTAAAACAGCTGGGCCAAAAAAATGGGGGAAAAACAGGGCTGGCAAAACATTATGAAGTAATCTCC
This sequence comes from bacterium, assembly GCA_003557545.1. Lineage (GTDB taxonomy): Bacteria > T1Sed10-126 > T1Sed10-126 > T1Sed10-126 > T1Sed10-126 > PWOD01. Next base: position 3,075 of record PWOD01000158.1, read on the forward strand.
AACTATATAGAAAAACCAGAAAAAAATATCCATCTCATTCTGGAAGACCATGACCATCCCTATAAAAAAGGACGCAAACTGGGCAGTTTGGCCCGCCATATCGAAAAATTTAACGGTACTGTAATAATCTTCTGGGAACCCTTTGAAGACTCGATTAAGACACGGATATCAACTATTACAAAACAGGCCGGGAAAAAAATAAACCCGGCAGCTCTACAACTTCTACTCAAAAAAACAGGTGGCAAACTGGCCCGGGCCGAGATGGAACTGACCAAACTACTGCAGCTTGAAAAAAAAGAACTGTCTGTGGAAGATGTAGAAGCAATCTCCAGCACAGAGAGTTCGGCCGACCTGTATCAAGATCTTAAACAGCAGCTGGCCGGGGGGAATTTAGACCAGGTCATGGAGATGCTAGATAACCTGTTTTGCGAAGGTGAGAATCTCTATAAAATCTTTTCGATAATCTATTCCTACTTTACTACCATGAGACTGTTGAGCCGGAAGGTTAAATATGGCAAAAATCTAAAATCTGCCATGCAGGAGCTAAACATTCCTACCTCCCCCGGGATCGTAAAAACTCATCGTAATTATCTGAAACATTTTAGAGCAGAATTCCCTGACAACTTTTTCCGCATGGCCTATGAAACATCCAGGCGAATCAAATACTACCGGCCCCCATGCGACCGTCTGGCACTGGAAAAATTCCTTATTGATCAGTTACCACAACTAACTAAATACTGAAGTGAGGGGGTATTACCCCGTCACTTCAGCTTTGATTGACCATGTTATCTAACTGAGATTTTATTCGAGCAGCCCGGTTTCGATGAAGCACATTCTTGTTTACAGCTCGATCAACACAGCCTTCGGCCTTCTGTTTGAGCTGTTCTATCTCCTCCGAACTTTCTTCCGCCTCGATCGCCTCTTCCAATGCGCGGCGAGCCAGTTTGATACTGGTTTTTAGTTTTTTATTACGACGCCGAGCCTTTTCGTTCTGACGAACTCTTTTTTTAGCAGAATCAGTTGTTGGCATATCTCTCACCTCCAGCAAATTAAATATCTACAATGCAATTTTATTCAACGGGCATCAACCCGTATTTCATAGACAGCATACTGAAAAAATTATTCAGCCCATGTGCCAGAATCGGAACCCAGATAATGTAACCACTATAAATAAATACAGCTCCCAGGATAAATCCCATGAAAGTAGCATAGATTCCATATCCGATCGCTTCTTTACCCCAAATATGGACAATTCCAAATATAAGACTTGAAACCACCAGTCCCACCCAGCTATTTTCAAATGAAACAAGAATCCAACCCCGGAAAAAAAGCTCTTCTCCGATCCCGGACAGAACCGATAGAAACAAAACGTCCTCAAAAGTTAATAGTTTAAACGGTTCCAGTATTGACCGGGCAAAGGGGCGATAAATCCAACGATAAAAAGGATTTCGCTCCTCATAGCTAAGCAAAATGATTACGTTAAATCCAAATATTGCTCCACCGGTCACCACGCCCAATAGAACTGCAGTCGAATCAATCCGAAACAAAAACGCCCAGTCAGTGCCGGCAAGCTGTCCTGCCAACAAACCAACCAGACCAATAATTAATTCAACAATTACAAAAACCACAACCAGCCGGTTAGCAAAAAGACGTGGGGCCGGTTGTTTTTTCAAACCTAACCGTTCTGTCGTTTAAACTCTCGCATGAATTCAGCCAGTCGAGCCGCCGCTTCTACCGGCAAACTATTGTACATTGAAGCCCGACATCCACCCACAGAACGATGTCCTTTCAACCCGAGCATCTTCCGCTCAGCCGCCTGCTCGACAAACTTTTTCCCAAGCTCATCATCAGGCAAGCGGAAGGTAATATTAACCGCCGACCGACTGTTTGGGACAGCAGCTCCCTGATAGTAATCATCTTCATCAATAACCTCGTAAATCATCCCTGCTTTTTCGGAATTGCGCTTTTCCATCGCCTCAACGCCACCCTGTTCAATCACCCAGTCCATAACCATGTTAACCACCCAGATCGGAAATACCGGTGGTGTATTATGCATGGAATTCTTTTTTACATGGGTCTCATACCTCAACATAGTCGGCACATTATCCGGAACCCGGTTTACCAGGTCTTCTCGAATGATCACCAGCGTCACTCCCGATGGACCGATATTTTTCTGGGCTCCTGCATAGATCAATCCAAACTTTTCAACATCCAGAGGTCGACTCATAATATCAGATGACATATCTGCAACCAGTGGTATATCACCGGTATCTGGATAGTCCGGCCACTGGATACCTCCAATAGTTTCATTTGAACATATATGAAAATACTCAGCCTGAGGATTCAACTGGCTGCTATCAAACTGAGGAATTCTATCAAAATTTGTTTCCTCACTTGAACTAACAATATCATATTCAATTCCCTGAATTTTTAGCTCGGCAAGTTTTTTCTTTGACCATACCCCGGTATGAACAAGCTGCACTGGTCCTCCGCCCGGGGCAATATTCATCGGAATCATTCCAAATTGGGTGCTGGCCCCTCCCTGCAAAAAGAGGATTTCATAGTTATCAGGCACTGAGAGAATCTTCCTGATTTTAGCTATACATTGATCAACTGTTTCTTCCCACTGTTTAGAACGATGACTTATTTCTATGACAGATAAATCCATCCCTTTAAAATTCAATATCTCTTGCTGAACCCGATTCAACACAGGTTCCGGCAGAACAGCTGGGCCTGCAAAAAAATTGTCCGCACGCTCAAAATCTGTTCCTACACACATGCTGATCACCCTTTAAAAAATTTAAAACTTATCTACTAAAAAATGATACTTCATTATATTGTAAATTTCGGGTTAATTACTTTAACTTGATGTCAGCTCAATTTAAAGTGTTTTGAAATACTATCCTGCGCTTACCCTGGATAGCAGTTGAAAAGTTCCCTGTTAAACAAAGATCCCCACTAGAAAAAGGCCCAGTATTACCGCTATGACTCCCGAAACCAACCAAAAATATGGATAGTAGAATTTTCTCATCCAGCGCCGTATGACCGGAAACGGTAAAAAACAATAAGCTGAACCCTCAATAACCATAGACCAGCCAATAACTGTTAATAACAACTCCCGACTCCAGGCCCACCGGTTATGAACAGAAACTATTACCAGACCGGCCAGGACCAGCATCATACATACCGTATAAAACAATGCTTTGAACTCTAATAATTCTTCAATCAGGTTAGATACAACCCGATATTTAACCAAAATAAATATCCCCCAAAAAAATATCATATAACCAGTTATAACTCCAACCAGATCAGCCATATTTAGCCCTCCTATATTTTCAACTATTAACAGCCTATATTTTATCAGACAATCAACTTTAAATCAGCCTGTTATAGAGAATTTTTCTCTTTAATAAATTTGCACAGCTTTTTACCGATGGCAATTTTAGTCTTTTAAACCGGACTGCTAACTATTACAGCAGTCGGAGAGCCATTTCTGCGTCGGTATTTGCCCGCCCCAGAACATTGATCGCATTCTGTGATATTATCTGGGCACGGGTCCGATCTGTGATTTCCTTAGCCATATCTGCGTCACGTATACGACTTTCTGCCCGTTGCGAAGTTTCATTCTGACTGCGAGCAAAATCCAGGGCATTCTCCAGCCTTTTTTCAGAAGCGCCCATGCTGGACCGAATTTCTGACAGCCGGGCCGCGGCCCGCTCGATCCGCTCGATTGATCTATTGGCCCGCTCCCGGGTAGTTAAATTAACACACCATACTCCCAGCGAGCGAGAATCAACTCTCTCAAAATCAACCCGGATAATGTCATCTCGATTTGCTCCCACGTGAAATATTGCTTCTCCAACCCCCTCTCCTACCGGAGTAATTCTCCCTGTATTAAAAAACTCCCTAATAGCAGCCTCTTCGGAGGACCCCGTGAAATCAGCCGCCTCAACTGCCTGGGTCCAATCAAGATCCATTATTGAATCAGGAATTGTTCCGGGGGGTAATTGGGGAAACCCCAGGGCAACACCAACCGAATGAATTGCTCCCCAGCGGAAGCTATAGGTATCAGGATCGTCATCTTCGCCCCAGTTAAAATTGGGATTAAACTGGATATTTCCAGCCTTCAACATCCGCTCATTTATCCGATCTGGATCATCGGTTGTCCAGGTACGGGCCGCAGAAGGTTCATTGGGATCAGCCATAAAGCGAAACTGTCCAGCATTTCCTTCCGCAGTAAAATTATTCCGCGGACCACTATCCAAAGGTGTTCCATTGGAATCAGCAGTAGCCGGTGGAGCCTCATCAGTTTCATCCATCCAATCCACATGGAATGAAACACCTGAGGCTGCTTCAAATCTGTCTGACCACCACTGAAAGGCCTTATCCAGATGTTCCCTGATATCCACAATATTGTCATCCAATTGATCAAGATCTGTGGCTGTACCGGCCGGTGTCTCAGTTCCCGGAGCCACAATGCTGGCCGAAATATTTATTACCCCGCCACCGGAGGCCATAGCATCCTCAATCTCCTGCCATGTATCGATATTACCCCATAATGACAGGTCTGCTTCCTGTATTCCGCCATGGAGCAACTTGATCCCATTGAATTCGGTGGCATCTCGCAACCGGTTTACCTCATGTACTATACTGCGCGCTTCATTATGAGCCAGTTCCCGATCAGCATCAGTTAATGTATCGGAAGCAGCCTGAACACTCAGTTCTTTTAATCGATTTAATTTGTTTTGTATCTCATCATAAGCGCTCTCTGCGGTTTGAATCATTGAAATACCATCCTGGGCATTCTTCTGCCCGCGATTCAATCCACTCATTGTGCGGCGCAAAGTTTCTGAAATCGATAACCCTACAACATCTTCCTGAGCTCGATTAATTCTTAAACCACTGGAAAGCCGTCTTTCTGCCGTTTCTCGTATGGTTTCATTACGGTTTATATTTCTCCGGGCTAAGCCGGACATCACATTATGATTTATTCTGAACAGATCACTCATACCAGCTTCTACCTCCAGCAAACCCCGTAATTTTTAAAACTCTCCCTCCATAATTTTTTCGGACTTTCTACCAATATTCTTTATTAGTTTCCCCTAAAAAAACTTTATTCAAGCCAAACCAGGACGGGCTGATGGTCGACTTGTTAAGTTGTATTGGGGATTGTTTATAAAAATTTGGTTATAAAGGATGAGTTAGAAAGTTCTGAGGATGAGCCACACAACCAATAAATCTAGTTGTTAAAAAAACAGCCAATGAAATAAAAAATCGGTCACAGGAAGAAATGATCAATCAGATAGATCAACGAATAATAGTTATTCGACCGGAACTGACTCTATTATTACCCTGAATTAAATAAATATAAGTACCTGATGCCAAATTCGGTTCCCAGTGAATAAATCCTCCTGGATTAACCGTCTGGCTGGCTGATTTTAACTGCCGACCGGCAAGATTATATATTTTCAACACAACGTCATTTCCATAGTTTGCCGGCAGAATAAAGTTAATGACATTATTTTTGTCCTGCCTGAAAGGATTGGGGTATGAATATACCTCTTTAATTCTCTCGGTTATCCCCAACATATCAAGCGAATCAGCATCTGTTATATGCCAGCGAGCGGGCCCAGAATCTATTTCCCAACTTAAAAATGGATAACCGTCATTGTGCTCTGTTCTAACCAGACTTATCGACCATCTATCATCCAGATAACGATGAATATTTTGCATTTCAGCACTATTTTTTCCCTGACCACCAGCGCTATTCAACTGCTCTGAAGTTTCAACATCCCAGACTGATCGAGTTACAATGCCAGCTCCCGTTCCGATTAAGCCGCCATATTCACCGATTGCCTCAACCTGGCCTCGAGCATAAGAATAACTTACCGAACCGGAGTTTTTCCCGACCAGACCACCAACCTTTTCTACTCCCTCAACCCTACCTACCGCATAGGAGTTTTCCAGTTCACTCTGCTGATCATTATATCCCACAAGACCACCAATTTTTTCCTGGCCCTCTACATCTCCCCGGGCATAACTCCAAATAACTTTTCCCTGCCGGTTCCAGCCAATTAAACCTCCTACATAATCAATCCCTGAACTATTACCCTCAGCATATGACATTGTGATATTACCAAACCAGTTTCTCCCCACTAATCCTCCTACCTCATCTACCCCACTGACCTTTCCTGTCGCATAGGAGTTAGAAACAAGACTTTGAGACCCCACCCTGCCAACTAAACCTCCTACCCTGTAATCCCCTTTAACCGTCCCGGTTGCGAAGGAACTTTCAACAGTAGAACCCGGATGATTATATCCAACTAATCCCCCTACCTCACTCACCCCTTCAACTGAGGCTGAAGAATAATTATCTTTTACTTTACTAACCCGGTAGTTATAACCAACCAATCCACCTAGATTGATTGTGCCCTCAACTGCCCCCCCTACAGAGCTACCGATAACCCGACTATTCCGATAATTATATCCAACTATCCCCCCTACCTGCTCTGCTCCAGATAGTTCAACCTCTACCTGAGTATTAATTACCTGACTATTAACCCCGTTATAACCAGCCACACCACCCAGATTATTCTGTCCAGATATTTTACCTTTAAGAACTATATTGGAAATTTTTTCACCATTATACCCAATCACTCCACCCACATAATTTCTCCCCGTAATATCCAGTTCAGACAACCGCAGATCAGTTACTGTACAACCAGCAGAGCTCACCCCGAACAGTCCGATGTAATCGCTGTCCGGCCGGTTGATATACAGACCGGCAATAGTCCTGCCGGCTCCATCAAACTGCCCGGCAAAGGGGTCGTCCTCGTCACCGACTGGCAGCC
>PWOD01000001.1 GCA_003557545.1 bacterium
AGAATTTAAGGTTTGATTATCGAAAGGATTTATAATGGGATTTTTCAATTTTGCTCCCTCATTCAGAGGTGGAACCCATCCACCCGGGAAAAAATCAGCGACGGTCTCCCGACAGGTCAAACCGATTCCCCTCCCCTCAACTCTGTACTTACCACTTAACCAGCACGCAGGGGCAATGGCCGAACCTGTAGTAAAAAAGGGGGAGAGTGTGGTGCGTGGACAACTGCTGGCAGAACCAGCCGGGGAAATCTCCGCCGCCCTACACTCACCGGCCGGCGGAGAGATCAAAAAGATCACCCCCCATCTAACTCCCTGCGGCCAGCGAGTTCCCACAATAGTCCTTTCAGTTGATCCAAAAAATACTGAAACTAACTTCTATCAACCCTATGAAAATTTACAGAAAATTACTCCCCGCCAGATCAAAGAACGGGTCAAACAAGCTGGAATAGTCGGATTGGGCGGCGGCGCCTTTCCCACTTCAGTTAAACTCTCACCACCGGCTGACAAACCAATCCATACTGTTATTCTAAACGGTTGTGAATGTGAGTCATTCCTCACCTCCGATCATCGAATGATGGTTGAACGACCTGACCAGATCATCCAGGGGTTACAGCTACTGATCAGAGCAGTCGAAGCTGAACGGGGAATAATCGGTGTGGAAAACAATAAACCTGATGCTATCAAAATACTCAAACAAAAACTTGCCAACAACGATAGGATAACTGTTCAAGCGGTCCGGGCCAAATATCCCCAGGGCGTGGAAAACATGCTGATTTATGCCCTCACGGGCAAAAAAATATCTGCCCGGGAATACCCGGTCGACAAAGGGTTCCTGGTCAATAACGTCAGTACTGCCGCGGCAGTTTCAGAAGCTGTTTTCCAGGGCAAACCACTTATCGAGCGGATTATTACCCTATCAGGTCCCGGGCTTAAAAAACCGGGCAACTTCCTGGTCCCTCTGGGGACTTCTTTCAAAGAGCTAATTTCCCATTGTGAACCGGATGAAGATTTCAGCCTGGTCCTGGCCGGCGGCGCGATGATGGGTACCAGCCAGGCTGATCTGTCAGCTCCTACGGTCAAAGCCACCGGCGGAGTTGTAGTTCTCGACAGCCGCTACCTGCAAACGACCGATGAACATCCCTGTATTCGCTGCGGCAGGTGTGTAACCGGCTGTCCCCAGCAGCTGGTTCCAACCAAATTAACCCGGTTGATCAAATCGCACAGATTTTCTGAAGCTAAACAGCTACACGTTGATAGCTGTCTTGAATGTGGAGTTTGTTCTTATGTTTGTCCCTCCAGTATCCCCCTGGTTCACTGGCTGAGAGTCGGTAAAAACCGGGAGATAAACGAATGAAGCCAGAACAGTTGCAGGTGCAATCGGCTCCTCACATACCGGCCACGGGCTCGACCCCAATGATTATGAAGTCAGTTATCCTGGCACTACTTCCCGCCGTTATAGCCGGCAGCTATTTTTTCGGTTTTAGAGCTCTTTTGGTTATTTTTACCTGTATTATTTCAGCCCTGATTTCCGAAACAATCTTTCTCTTAATTCGCCGGCGCAAACCGCCCCTGATGGATGGCAGCGCCCTGTTAACCGGTCTACTGCTGGGCCTCTGTCTTCCAGTTACAATACCACTCACCCTTGCCGCCCTTGGTTCCGTTGTGGCAATTGTCCTGGGCAAGCAGATATTTGGTGGTCTGGGTTACAATATTTTCAATCCGGCGTTAATTGGACGAGCCTTTTTACAGGCTTCATTCCCGGTTATTATGACGACCTGGATAGCACCGATCAACAGCTGGTTTAATTCAACAGTTAACGCTACTACCACAGCCACACCGCTGGCGGCACCGGCCGAGTTTTCATACCGGCAACTATTGATTGGCACAACTGGCGGCAGTATTGGAGAAACCTCCGCAGTGGCACTTCTCCTGGGAGGGTTTTTCCTGCTGATTTTAAAAAATATAGATTGGAGAATCCCCACTGGATTTCTGCTATCAGCCGGAGTGGTCAGCGGCCTGCTCCACCTTTATGACCCCGGTCATCCGGACCCGCTCACACAACTGCTATCAGGAGGCCTGATACTTGGGGCCTTTTTTATGGCAACCGATATGGTCAGTTCTCCTATCAATCCAATCGGCACCTGGATTTATTCTTTAACCGGAGGAACCCTTGTAATTATCTTTCGAATTTTTGGCGGGCAGCCCGGTGGAGTTATGTATGCTATTCTATTGGTCAATGCTCTAACACCAATTATTGATCGCTACACTCATCCCCGGCCTTTTGGGGAGACGATTTCAAGATGAAACTATCGATTCGCATGATCATCGTACTGGGAATTATCACGCTGCTTTCCGGAGGGGTTCTCTCAATACTTAACAACTGGGCCGAACCACGCATTGAACAGCATCGACAACAGCGCATCATTGACTCCATCAACCAGCTTTATCCGGGCCAGCCGGACCACAAAAAAATTGCCAGTTATGCAGAAAATCTGCCAATCTACGCCTGTTATGACGATGCTGGAGAAACTATCGGTTTCGCCTTCCAGGCCCGGGGAATTGGATACGCAGATGAAATCAGACTGATGGTTGGACTTGACCGCTCATTAGAACAGCTGACAGGTCTGTTTGTTCTCGAACAGACAGAAACCCCGGGCTTAGGAGCGCAGATCACTGAGGACAAATTCCAACAGAAATTTGCCGAACTCGAGTTATCAGCTGACGAACCGAGCATCGAACTGGTTGATCGGGATCCGTCAGCCGGGCAGGTTGAAGCGATTACCGGCGCCACCATATCCTCCGAGGCGGTCATCAATATAATCAACCGGGCGCTGCCCAGGATACGCAGGGAGCTGGCCCGATGAAAAATCAATACTGGCATGATTTTGGCAAAGGAATCTGGCAGCTAAACCCGGTTTTTAAACAACTTCTTGGGATGTGTCCGGTCCTTGCAGTAACCACTACAGCAATCAACGGACTATCCATGGGACTGGCCACCGCTTTTGTCTTGATCAGTTCAAGCCTGATAGTTTCACTAATAAAAAATCTTATCCCCCGCCAGGTTAGAATCGCTTCCTATATTGTAATAATTGCAACTTTTGTTACTACCGCCGATATGATACTTGCGGCCCTGTTCCCGGAGATAAGCCGGGCCCTGGGACCCTATGTTCCACTGATCGTGGTTAACTGTCTGATTCTCAGCCGCCAGGAGGCATTTGCCTCGGACAATTCAATCGATCGAGCTTTTATGGACGCCCTGGGTATGAGTGCCGGTTTCACCTTCGCTCTACTGGCCCTGTCCGGCGTACGTGAACTGCTGGGAACAGGTGAAATATTTGGGGTGCCGCTGGCGGCTGGATTATTCGAACCGTGGATGGTTATGATTCTTCCGGCCGGGGCATTTATTTCTCTGGGCTTTTTAATTGCCCTGGTAAACCATACCAGCCAGTCCCTGGGATGGGATTAAAATGGAACTAATTTTGCTGTTTCTCTCGGCTGTCCTGGTAAATAATTTTGTTTTAACCTATTTTCTTGGCATCTGTCCTTTCCTCAACATCTCCAACCGGCTGGACTCCGCCTTCTCCCTGGGCATGGCAACAACATTTGTAATGACCATGACCGCCGCAGTAAGCTGGTTAATAAATAATTTCATCCTTATCCCCTATCAGCTCCAATATCTTGAATACGTAGCCTTCATCCTGGTTATCGCCTCCCTGGTTCAACTGGTTGAAATGTTCATTCAACGAATAAGCCCATCGCTGTACGAAGCCCTCGGTATATTTCTTCCACTAATTACGACTAACTGTGCAATTCTCGGGATGGCCTTATTTGCATCCATGCGCGGCTACAGTTTCATTCAAACAATCATTTACGGATTTGGAGCGGGTACTGGTTTCACCCTGGCAATTCTAATTATGGCCGGTATTCGTGAACGATTAGAACTGGCGGATGTGCCCCAGCCCTTTAAAGGTGCACCAATCACTCTGCTTATAGCTGGGATATTAGCCCTGGCCTTCATGGGTTTTGCCGGCCTGTTAGCCGTCTAAAAATATTAAACATTAAAACGTCCGGTGGTTGATTAGTTGTTATGCTTAAAAAATCAAAAGAACTACCGTTCATAATAACCCTTTCATTTCTCTGTGGATTTATCTTTATACGGCTGGCAGTTTTTCTGGCCGGCTCAGCCGACACAGTCTTTGCGGAAGCTGCCAAACTGGGCGAACTACCCGATCAGTATTTTCATATTGGATCAAATATAATTTTGTTTGGCCACCATATTCACCATTTTTATTTTGGGGTGGCGATGATTGCCGTCGCCGGCTGGTTAGCCCTCGTTGGCTCGGAGTTTTTCACCAAACAGGTGCTGGCCTCAATCTATGGCTTTGGTCTGGGACTTTTCATGGATGAAATAGGTTTACTCCTGACCTGGGGTGATTATTACAGCCGCCTCTCCTATCTCCTGTCAGTTCTACTTGCAGGAATCTTTCTTAATATCGTTTTTTTTCACGATTACTGGGTGAGTATTCGGGATAATCTTATTTCTTCTACCTTCTATCAACTAGTTCAAAAAAGTTTTTTGCGCCCCGACAGTTTTCTAAAACTGGCCGACAGAATCAGTCAAACCACAGGTCAAACCGAGAAAACTGCTCTTGTTTTTAGTGGTTTAATCTACCTTGGCGCCGGCCTGCTGGTGATCCGTTATCCAGCAATAATCCGCGCGGCCATTATGCTGATCTTCTTTCTCCAGGGAACCAATTATTTAGTCCAATTTTTCTACTCAGGAAGTGATAAAGGTGAAGATCCAACTATATGAACGATTACGACTGTTATTAACCGGTATAGCTTATTTTACTGCGGGTATTTTAATCATCACCCACCCCCGTTTTTTTTATTACTGGGTTGCAGCCATCTTTCTGTTCCAGGGTGCCGTCTCGCTGCTACGTTCACTCGCCCAACAAAAATTCATCTGATATGATCTGAAAAATCCCGGATATTTGATAGAATATAGCTAGGTGCAAAATTAATATCAACTGTTTTTTAAAGGTGAATTAAAAATGGATTTAACCGCTGTAATCAGCATGGCAATAATGGGCGTTCTATTTGCTGCAGGCCTCGCTCTGGCACACCAGAAACTTAAACTGGAAGAGGATGATCGAATCGAGCAGGTTGATGAACTGCTCCCCGGAGCGGACTGCGGAGCCTGTGGTTACGCCGGATGTGAAGCAATGGCCCGGGCCCTGGTCGACGGTGAAGTTGTTCCCCAAAAATGTCCGGTTGCCGATGATGCAACCTACCAAAAAATTGCCGATCTGCTAAATCTATCATCCGACAGCTCCAGCTCTGATTTGGTGGCGCGGGTGCTCTGCCGGGGTGGGAAAGAGGAAGCTAAACAGCTGGCAGCATATCGAGGAATCAACACCTGTGCCGCGGCCAACCTGGTAAATACAGGAGGAAAAGCCTGCACCTACGGTTGTCTGGGTCTGGCTGATTGTGTGGCTGCCTGTAAGTTTGACGCACTTGAGATGAACGATAATGGACTGCCGGTGGTTAATGATGACAACTGCACAGGATGTAATGCCTGCGTCATCGCCTGTCCGCGTGACATCATCGAACTGCACGAGAGAGAACAAAAGCTATTTGTCTGGTGCCTGTCCGAAGATGACCCGGCAACTTCGCGCAAAAGCTGTACAGTAGCCTGTATTGGTTGTGGAATCTGTGCCAAACTCTGCGACGGGGTGGAAATGAAAGAGCCCAACCTCGCCGTAGTGAGCGAAACCAATGCTCCAGACTGTGATCAGGGTGTAGAAAAATGTCCTACAGATGCAATTGATTACAAATAATACCCCGGGAGCCATATAAATAATGGTAACAGCGGTTGTAAATGATTTAGAAGACTCAACGGTCAAGCTAACCTGCAAAGAATCAACAAGTTGTGATAACTGCACAGGTCCAGGCTGTAAAACGGGGGACAAAGAGGTGCAACTAACGGCAACAAATCCCTATCAATTTCAACTTAATCCCGGTGATCTTGTGGAGGTTGAGCCAGCGACTGGAATTTTTTGGCCCCTGACCGGTCTGCTGTTTGTTAGCCCACTTTTACTGTTTATCCTGGGCACTGCCGGGGGAGCGTTCCTGGCCCCACTGATAGCACCAGGTCTTGCTGCAGAACTTGTCGGTTTTTTAACTGGAATAGCAGTTCTACTGCTATCTGTCCCGGTGATCAGACTGGGCCTTAAGCGGGTCAACCAGAGCTTGCCACTGCTGTCTGTTACCCGGGTTATAAACTCCGTAGAAGCTGATTCGAATCAGACCCAACCATAATAAAATAACGGTTGCTCCCCCGGTAATCACTCCTGAACAGGTCACCATTTTAACCGATATTGTTTAGAAAATCTGACTATCCTACAGCTAAAAAACAGCTTTACAAATTATTTTCTAACCAGTCGATAATTTCTGCAGATTCATACAGTGGGCTGCCGTTTATCATCAAACAGGGCACCTGTTTTTTACCACCCTGCTCCTCAAGTTCTCTGGCAATCTCTTCATCAGTAACATCCTGAAGTTTAACCGCTTCAGTCTTACCCAACCCATCAAGCTTGTTTAACACCTTCTGACAGAATGGGCAGCTTGGTCGATAATACAGTTCAAGTTCTGGCATTGTCTCACTCCTCAGATCTAAAATAAATAGTTACCAAATCATCCGACAAAACAACTTGCCGGTTCAATCAAACTTTGGCTCTCCAGCCGGCTGCTGATTTCTCAGCTCACGCATTGTTTCCAGGTAATCTTTTATTTCCTCTACTATTGCCTCAACAACCTCACTGCGACTGGTTCGAACATGGCCGTGATCACTCCAGGAAATCTGTTTAGGTTCTCCGGCCTGCTCGTATAGCTGTTTGAAACTGTCATCGGGAAAATAATGATCATTCCGGGTGGCCAGCATAACAAACTCCCGCGGCGCAATCCTGTCAACATAATGCAACGGATCAAAAGTTCCGGCAAATGTATCAATAAACCAGACAATAAACCGCCGGGGTAACCACTCATCACGCTGGTCCAGTATATGGCGCCAGATTTTTCTATAATTACCGCCGCCATGCACAGCCAGAACCCGGGGGACTCGCTCATCCAGAGCTCCATGAATAGTTCCAAAGAAAACACCAAGACTGGCTCCCGCCACCGTAATATTATCCAGTTCGTATCCAGCCTCCTCAAGATAATCAACCACCAGCATACCTCCGCCAACCGTGGCAAATCCAGCCTGTCTTACATCATAAATCAACAACCCTATATCCCAGGCATTTTCCGGAGCATAATAAGGGTATTGGACCGAGATCAGAACCAGATCATTCCGCTCAGGAATCAGCTCGAGCACCTCATCACCGGTTCCACGACCAGCATAAGTTATCATGATGAAATGGTCCTCCTGCAGCTGCCGGGGACGCCGTTTATAGGCAGTAACGACTGATTCTTCCCGGGTATTATAAAACTCCAGCAGCTTGGTTACCGACCTTTCATCCTCCTGGCTCTTGATCACCTCGGCTCGATCGAACTGGCCACGGTACTGATAAAAAACATCAGTCTTATCCAGTTGAACATAGACAATAACTACCAGCAGGATTACCCCTACAATAACAGCGCTGGCAGCAGCTATTAACGCAGCCAATTTTATTCCACGTTTAACCATTTTTTACCCCTACGATCAGGATTTATTGTGCAATTTAAACTTATAAATTGTATCCACACACCCTTATATCCGCAACCCTCAAGCAAACGATTACTGCCAAATTCCTATTAACTCATCAGGTACCAATTTTTTCAAACAAAAGTGGTTTTAAACTGATAAAATTAGTGATTGATGATAATCTGTTGATAGTATTCAACTTAATTGCTTATTCGGGAGGAATTAGAATGGCCTTAAAGATCGGAGTTATCAGCAGTTGCATTATGGACTTAACTTTTGAAGTCGCAACACTCCCTCAACCCGGCGAGACAATCTCAGCAGAAAATTTTCATACCGGTTTCGGAGGCAAAGGTGCCAACCAGGCTGTAGCTGCTGCCAAAACCGGCGGCGATGTCAGAGTGATCGGGGCCGTCGGCAAAGATGATTTTGGCGATAAAACAATCAGCAACTTCCAGGACCAGGGGATCGACAGCAGCCAGATCTTCCAGTTCTCTGAAGCCGGCACAGGTCTGGCAGCAATCTATGTTGACCGTCAGGGCGAAAACTCAATCGGAGTAGCACCCCGGGCCAACCGGCTGTTATCTCCCGAGCAGATCGAAACTGTTCCCCGAAAATGGTTTGAAGAGATAGGTATTTTAGCAGGGGTTCTGGAAATCAATACCGATGTTCTTATTGCCGGCTTCCGCCGGGCCAAACAACAAAAAGATACAATTACTATATTAAACGCTGCCCCGGCTCGAGAAATCCCTCCAGAACTATGGGAGCTGATCGATATCTTGATAGTCAACGAAACAGAAGCTCAATTTTTTTGTGGACAGCTGCCCGAGTGGGACTCTCCGGAACAGGTAATGAAAAAACTTCACAATTTGGGACCAACAACTGTTGTCCTCACCCTGGGCAAATCGGGAGCCATATCCTCCACAGCTTCCGGACTTTCCAGAGTTACTGGAGAGAAGGTCACAGCAGTTGACACAACAGGTGCCGGTGATGCTTTTATCGGACGTTATCTCAGCGCTCTGGCCCAAGAAAAAGAGCAACTTGAAGCAATCCAGCTGGCTAACTCCTATGCCGCTCAAACCGTACAAAAACCGGGCACACAAAAATCTTTTCCAATCTTAAGCTGATTTTTTATTTACACTGCTCTTTGTCTGGATAGTTTGCCATCGGCTTGACAAAGTTACTGGATAAATGAGAAGCTATTTGCTTTCAAAATTATCTGGAGAGGACTTCCTATGACTTTAAACAATAGTTGTTCCATCTTAAAAAAAACAAAAAACAATCGATTAAAAGAGTTATTACAGCAGCTATATAGATTTTTTCAGTCATCCGGACCACTGCAATTAATTTTAATTGCTTCTCTTATTGGAATTGTTGGAGGGCTTGGTTCGATCGCCTTCAAATATCTTATTCTGTTCTTTAAATTCCTCTTCTACGGAGCCACCTCTACCGATGGATTTCTATCTGTCGTCCTGGCTCTACCATGGTGGTGGAGAGTCCTGGCACCAGCGCTGGGCGGATTAATAATTGGACCGCTAATCTATTTCATCGTCCCCGAAGCCAAAGGCCATGGTGTCCCCGAAGTAATGGAAGCAGTAGCTGTAAAAAAAGGCTTGATCCGGTTTCGGGTAGTCCCACTAAAAGCAGTTATATCCGCCATCTGCATCGGTTCTGGTGGTTCGGCCGGACGGGAGGGTCCAATTGTTCAGATCGGTTCGGCTTTCGGCTCAACCCTGGGTAACTTTTTAAAACTCTCACCAACCCGGACAAAAACCCTGCTGGCGGCGGGAGCAGCCGCTGGAATCGCTGGAACTTTTAACGCGCCACTGGCCGGAGTAATTTTTAGTATTGAAGTTATCCTGCGAAAAATTAAACCGACTGATTTCGCTACAATTGTCATCGCCTCAGTTATCGGCACAGCTGTTTCTAATGCCTTTGCCGGGGGAATCTATTCGGTATTTAATGTCCCCCCCCATAGACTGATCAGCATGTGGGAGCTTCTACTGTACATCGGACTGGGCCTGGCAGCGGCGATAGTTGCCCTGATTTACGAAAATACTCTCTATGCCATGGAAGATATCTTTGAAAAAATTAAACTCCCTCCCTACCTTCTGCCAGCTCTCGGAGGTCTATTGCTGGGTCTATTAATTCTGGCAGTCCCGGGTGTTCAGGCCACCGGTTACCCGGTCATGGAAGAAGCTCTACATGGAAATCTTCCCCTCCAGATGGTCTTTTTCTTTATGATTGCCAAAATTTTAGCAACTATTTTTAGCCTGGGTAGCGGTGGGTCCGGGGGAATTTTTGCACCGGCCCTTTTTATCGGTTCCATGCTTGGAGCCACCTACGGACATATCGTCAACAACTGGCTGCCCAACCTGACCGGTGGCCCCGGCTCTTACGCCATGGTCGGAATGGGGGCTGTCTTCGCCGGCGCTACCCATGCACCGCTCACAGCTATTATTATTCTTTTTGAAATGACCCACGACCATCGAATAATTCTCCCCATGATGTTTGCCTGTATCATTAGCTCATTTGTCACTAAACTCTATCAGAAGAAAAACATCTATACGACCAAACTGTTAAAGCGAGGTCTCGACATCGACACTATCGAAGAACAGAACCTGCTGGAAAATATTACTGTTGGTGACGCGATGACCAAAGATCCCATAACTATTGATGAAAATGCCACAATCGCAGAAGCCAGGGAATATTTTGCTAAAAGTTTTTATTCAAATCTCCCTGTAATCCGATCGGAAACAGGAGAATTAACCGGTGTTTTAAGTCATGAACAGGTTTTTTCTGCTGCTGAAAATGATCAAAAACAGTTGGTTCGTGAGGTCAGCATGCCACCCGGAGCTACCCTCTATGAGAACGATAGTTTACTGGAAGCAATCCAGGACATAAGTCAAATAGCGGTGAAAATCATTCCGGTGCTGGCCAGCGACGATTCTAACCGGCTTGTGGGTGTTCTGGCTCGGGGTGATATACTGGATAACTATTCTAAACAGATTTTCGATTCACAGGAGGAAATTACTTTTAACATTAAAGCCGAAACACGGATCAGCGTTTCAGAGCTTGTCCATAACTCACTCAGACCACTTAAAAATCAGTTTCAAAGCAAAGGAGTTAAACTGACTACCAGAATAAAGAGTAATCTACCTGAAATCGGGGTTGATTTCACTAAGATGAGTTGGGTAATAACCAGCCTCCTGGGCAACGCTCTACGCTACTCTGAAGCTAATGATGAGGTCATCTTTAAAGTCCAACAGACTGATAATATGATAGTTTTCCAGGTGATTGACAACGGTTCTGGTATGAGTAAAGACTGTCAAAAATCTATCTTTGGTAATGATACCGATAAACCGGATCCACAAAAATGCCAGGGACTGGCAATCGCCCGGGAGATCATTGAGGGACACGGTGGAAAAGTCTGGATTGAAAGTACTCCCGGCGAAGGAACAGAGGTTAGCTTTTCGCTTCCTCTGGATTAACAAGCTACACCTTTTATTGATAGACCGATTAATAAAAAAATGAAGAAAAGAACAACTTAATCGAGATGATTAATACCCTGACATTTTACTGGTTTTCAACTGCCAATTAACGTTTCCAATAAGCCGGAGTAAAAACGATCAGCACAGTAAATATTTCTAAACGGCCCAGCCACATTAACAAAGTGCAGATAAACCGTCCTATTCGGGAAAGTTCAAGATAATTATTAAATGGGCCAAAACTTCCCAGAGCCGGCCCAATGTTTCCAAGGGTGGCCGCCACAGCACTCATCAATTCAATCGATTGAAACTCATGACCAACCCGAAAAGCATCCAACTGTAAAAATAACGTTCCAAGTAAAAATATTGAAAAATAAGCAAGGATCATCGTCATTATATTACTTATAACATCTTCTTCTATAATTTTTGCGCCCATATGTAGTGGTTTGATGGCATCCGGATGAACAGTTGTAAATAACTGGCGAAAAATCGATTTCAATCCAACATACCACCGCACAACCTTTATCCCTCCACCAGTTGAACCGGCACAGCCACCGACAAACATCAATAAAAAAATAATCGTCAGGGCAAATCCGGGCCATAGGGTAAAATCGGCGCTGGCAAAGCCGGTTGTAGTTATAATTGATAAAGTTTGAAATAAACTATGCCGGATTGTTTCTAACAGATCCAGATCCATCACAGAACCTATAGCGACAACCACTAAAACTGCTCCCGTTAAAATTATCACTGAATAAAAAATAAACTCACGATTTTTCAAAGCAGAAAAATCACCATTCAACACCCACCAGATTAAAGCAAAATTAGTTCCGGCTAAAAACATAAAGGGAATTATCGTCCACTGAACGGCTGGTGAAAACTCTGCAACCCCATTAGCCAGAGGAGAAAAACCACCGGTTGGCATGGTTGAAAAGGCATGAGCAAAAGCATTATAAAGATTCATTTTAGGATCTAAACCTATAATGTTGATGGAAAAAAGTAATATTACCAATAATAAAGTCAAACCAACATAAATTATCCAGAGTTTTTGCGCTGTTCCAACTATTCGTGGTTCAAGCCGCTCAACTGAAGGACCCGGAGCTTCCGCCTCGATTACCTGACTTCCACCAACCGCCAGTTTAGGAAGAATGGCAACAGCCAGAACAATTATCCCCATTCCCCCCAGCCACTGTGTTAACTGCCGCCACATCATAATTGCCGGCGAATGAAATTCTAAAGATATTTTGTCCATAACCGTGGCCCCGGTAGTCGTAAAACCACTCATACTTTCAAAAAAAGCATTTACCGGCAGAGCAACTGTTCCTCTCCCGGCCAGAACATAAGGTATGGCCCCCATTATCGCCACAACCAGCCAGGTTAACATTACAAATAAGAAACCTTCCCGGATACCAATCTCCGGGGCTTCTTTAAAACCTGCACACAAACTACCAATAACTAAAAAAATTACGATAGTAACAAAGAAAACAGCAATATCACTGGCGGTAAAAATAGCGATCGTCAAGGGAATCAATAAAGTCACCGAAAGACCGATCAATACCGTTCCCATCAAACTCAATACACTGCGGTAATCAATCATATTTATTCAACCTGCTCAGCAATCTCCTCTGCCTTTTCCGCGTCCGCCAGGATGACCAGCCTGTCACCAGGTTGTACCACAGTGTCACCCCGCGGGGTGATCAGCTCAGAATCACGCACTATAGCTCCAATTGTCATAACTCCTGACAGAGATTTAGTCCCTTCCCGCAAAGGTCTACCAACCAGCGGACTACTCTTTCCAACAGACATTTCATAAACTGTCCCTTTGTGATGTTCGATACTGGTTATATTTTCTGCGTAATCAACCTCGATATAGCGGATGATTTCATTGGCCATTTCTTCCCGAGGATTCACAACAAAATCAATCGCAGTGGCTTCAAACAGATCGACAAAAGCATTCTCATGAACCAGCGAAAGTACCTGAGCAACTCCCCACTGCTTGGCCAGCAAACAGAGCAAAAGATTTTGACAATCCGGACTAACCGCCCCCACAACTAAATCAACCTGATTTAAATTCTCCCGCTCCCAGATCTGTTCATCCTTCGCATCACCCTGTAAAACCAGCACGTCCGGTAGTTTTTCAGCCAGATATCGCGCCCGCTTTTCATCCTGCTCAATCATGATAAGATTTACCTTATATTTTTGTAACTGCCGGGCTATCTGATAACCAAAATTTCCCCCACCCAGCAGCAAAATATCTT
Organism: bacterium; assembly: GCA_003557545.1. GTDB lineage: Bacteria > T1Sed10-126 > T1Sed10-126 > T1Sed10-126 > T1Sed10-126 > PWOD01. The sequence continues at coordinate 13,425 of PWOD01000001.1, forward strand.
CAATTTTTCCTCTAACCTCGGCCGGATTAAGTTCCTGACCAAACTCCTTAACCCGAGCCGGATCACCAATTACTGCTACTTTATCCCCGGTCTCAATAGTGTCCTGACCCCGCGGAAAAATAATTTTATCATCACGGAAAATCGCGCCAAAAGTCAACCGGGAAAAACGATCAGAAACTGCCACACTGTTGCCCGCCAGGGGACTACCATCAGGCACTTCATAAACAGCCATCTGAACCCGATTATCTACAAAATATTCCATCTCACGAGCCGGTTGACGGCGGGAACTATAGGTAATAAGACGAACAATATTTTCGGCTGCCTGCAGGGCCCGGCCCAGCATTAAATCAACTCCAAAAGCCCCGGTTGACTTCTGCCAGGTCTGAAGATAATCGGTATTCATGACCCGAGCGATTGTAAAAATATCTTTTTCTAACTTTGCCGTATTACAGATCATGATATTAGTCTGATCAAGATTAGTAGTGACAATCAACACATCGGCTTGTTTAAGACCGGCCTTTTTAAGTACATCCAGCTCGGTTCCATCACCATGAGTAACTTCAATCGAACGGGGAACAGAATCAAGAGTTGAAATATCAGAATCAATCAGATGAACAGTATGATCGGAAACTAACTTTCGTGCTACCTCCTGCCCCACCTGCCCCGCTCCAACAATTAACATTTTCATAACTATCATCCTCGAAAACTGCTGCTGGTCTTTGCTAAAAATCTACTTACTGATATGATATTTATTATATCATTTCAGCGCGATTGGATGCACCAACTAAAATATCAACTCTGGTGAAAAATATGTTGAACTGGTTTTATCAGCTGCACCCGGTCACCCGGGCAATCATTGGTTTTATTACAGTTATTCTACTGGGCGGTTTTTTACTCTGGCAGCCTATCAGCACACCGGGACCGGAACATCTTTCCTTCACAGATGCGATTTTTACCGCAACCTCAGCCGTCTGTGTTACCGGCTTGATAGTTGTTGATACCAACGAGGATCTATCTCATTTCGGGCAACTGGTAGTTTTATTGCTGATCCAGATAGGAGGGCTGGGAATCATTCTTGCCTCGGCTTTTCTGATCTTAGGATTAAGACATACAATTAGTCTGAAATATCGTCGTTCAGTCCAGCAAAATTTTATAAACTGGCCCATAAAAAAAGTAAAAAAAGCATTGTTCAGAGCCTTTCTGGTGATATTCGCAATTGAGGTTATTGGGGCTGGCTTGTTAACCTATGCCTTCAGTGAAAAACATGATTTTTTCACCGCCCTCTGGCACGGAGTTTTCCACAGTATTTCAGCGGTTTGTAACGCTGGTTTCAGTCTTAACAGTGACAGCCTGATACAGTGGGCGGACAATCCACTGGTAATAGTAACAGTTGGGCTGCTAATTATTGCCGGAGGAATAGGATTTCTTGTCCTGGCTGAAATTTTCAGTTATAACAAAGTTTCTCAAAAACTATCGATCCACACTAAAACAATGCTGGCCGGCTCAGGGATTTTAATCGTTACTGGATTTATAGCCTTCATGATTCTGGAACCGAACTGGACCTATCTCGATTATCTATTTCAATCGATCACACCCCGGACGGCTGGTTTTAACAGCATAGATCTCAGTAAATGGTCATCAGCCTCCCATCTTATTCTTATGGTTTTCATGTTTATCGGTGCCGGGGCGGGCTCCACAGCCGGTGGTATTAAAATTACAACTGCCTGGGTCGTAATTGCCAACATGATCTCAAGAATCCGCTATCACCGCCATACACATATTTTTAAACGCCGCCTGCACTGGAAACAAATCAACCATGCACTTGTTTTGCTGTTCATCGGAATAATGATAATATTTATCATAACTTTCACACTCACAATAACCGAAAATGCTGGTTTTAAAGAGATCCTGTTCGAAGTCTTTTCAGCCCTGGGGACCGTCGGTCTATCTCTGGGAATAACTTCAGAACTCTCGTTTTTAGGCCGCTGGATTGTTATAATAACTATGTTTTTAGGTAGATTGGGTCCGTTGACTTTTGCACTTATAATAATCTCTCCCAATCAAGAATGTTACACCTATCCGGAAGAAAAGGTCTTGATTGGCTAAGGTGATCTAATTATGCAATTTGCTATAATCGGATTAGGCTTGTTTGGTTCCAAACTTGCTCTGGAGCTTTCCAACGCCGGACATGAAGTTCTCGTTATCGACAATGATGAAAGTCATATTCAGGAGATTCACAACCGGGTCACTGAAGCTATAATCGGTGATGCAACTAATGAAGAACTGATTGAAGAACTGATCACTTCCGATTTTGCGGCTGCGGTCGTAACAATTACTGAATCGATTGAAGCCAGTTTATTATCTGCTTTAAATTTACAGAAGGTCGGGGTTAAGCAGATCTACGTTAAATCAAATCAGCCCGAACACAGCCAGATATTAAAACGTATGGGTATCAAACATATCATTAAACCTGAAGAAGAAGCGGCTGTCAAACTGGCCAAATGCATCAGCTCTCCAAAGGTTGTTGATCTTATCATTTACAGAGATGAGTTGAGTTTTCTTGAGCTGAAATCTCCCCAAAAATTTGTTGGTAAAGATTTAAAACAACTTAACCTCCGTAAAAAATATAATGTTCAGGTTTTTGGAATACAGCAGGCAGATGAAACTGAAATGGATATAACTCCTTCCCCATCATATAGATTCAAGCCTGACGATTTGATTCTCCTGGCAGCTTCCAAAGAATCTATCAACAGATTTGTCGATAAATTCGGCAATTAAAATAGACGCTGGAGAGTTACAACATTAGAAGGCTTACCGCCATAATCAGCATTCCACCGATCAGACCATAGATTGAAAGGTGGTGTTCCCCATATTTTTCAGCCGCCGGGAGCAACTCGTCAATCGCCACATAGACCATTATTCCGGCCACCGCGGCGAAGACAATACCAAAGGCCGGGTCATCGGGTCCAGTTAAAAAAGGCAGTAACAACCAGAACCCAACAACTGCACCTACAAGTTCTGCACAACCGGCTAAAAAGGAATAGAGCAGACCTTTTTCCCGACTGCCCGACGCATAGTAAAGCGGCATGGCCACGGCAATCCCCTCGGGAATGTTATGGATTGCTATTGCAATAGCAATGGTCACTCCCACCAGCGGATCATAGAGGGTTGCCAGAAAAGTAATTAATCCCTCGGGAAAATTATGCAAGAAAATTGCCAGGGCTGTAAACACCCCGGTGCGATGCAGTTGCTCCGGATCATCAACTGCTATCTCGAGATGATCTGTTTTAGCCGCCTCAATAAACTCTCCCACCTCTTCCACAGTCGTCAATTCATGGGGATTATCAAAATCCGGAATCATCCGGTCAATCAACATCATTAGCAGAATTCCAATAAAAAAAGCCCCAACAGCCAATCCTTCGCTGGGGGCCATATCAAAGGCCTCATTAGCTAAAAGCTCAACAAATGATATATAGATCATAACTCCGGCGGCAAACCCCAGGGCAACCGTAAGGACTTTCTTGTTGGTATGCTTGGTAAAATAGGCTAAAAAACCACCCAAACCTGTAGACAGTCCAGCCAGGGTTGTTAGTCCAAAAGCCAGCAAAACCCGACTTAATTCAAATCCACCGATCATCATAATAATCACTCCTCATTTTCTTTACTGGTAAACTTAAAATGACAAAAATCTAATGCAATACCTGTAAATAGGTCAGTTGCTGCGGCAGCAAAATCTATTTAACAATCGATGCATCATTAAACAACATCCACTATACTATTGCTCCAACTGAAATTTATATTGTATCTAGATTAATTTTGTAAAAAAAGCTTTTTCCATCATGTCAACTAATTTAACAACCGGTAAGCCATCACAAATTGTGTTTTTACCTGTAAAAAATAAAATTATCCAATTACCCGGCATCCTGCCGGAAACTTATCAACTGTTCGAGATATTTTTCAAACTGCAAAAGATTTAGATTCAGATGAATCAGATCAGAATAAACAGCCATTAAAGGTGCCCCCGCTTCCGGGCTATCCGCTTCAACCTGATTCATCTTATGGTTCAACCGCTCAATCCGCCGGTTAACCTTTTTAGTTGAACTCACCGGACGGGAGCGCATCTTCTCAAGTCTTGTAAATAATCCCGATAAATCGGTAGAGAGACGAACAAATTCATCTTCCACCATGGTGATAGTCTCTCTATCGAACTGATAATTCATCAGATTCAGCAGCAGATCCCAGAGATAATGGCTCAAATCATTCAGCGCATTTAACAGGTTTCGGTAATGTTCATTTTCCCGGGCATGCTCGCTGCGCCGAAAAAATTTGACCTCTTTAGCTATTTCATTCAGATCGCGACGCAGTTCCCGAAGAGAGGTAAAAAGCGGATTAAAATTATTTAAAAAATCATTTAACCTGCTTGCTTCAGGAACCTCACCACGGTTTTCAATCAACAGATCAGATAATGACTGAAGTTTTTTATTAAGTTTTACCGACAGGTCGACCAGATGTAGAAAAATTCGATCACGGTACCTGAAAAGTGAGGAAAGAAAGTTCACTAATGAGGCCGCCCCAACACCCAGAACTATTGTCAGATAACGTAAAAATATTCCATGCAAAAATGAAGACTCAATTAATAGCGGAATAGCAGCCAGATAGGTAACAGTAAACAGAGCAATTACGGTGCCCTCTTTTAACCCTAATTTCAAAGAGAAAAAAATTGTTACCCCCATAGCTACTGAAGTTGTAAATACAGTCGGGCGGGCCTCAAGATCAAGCTGCAATCCAATAATTACAATGGTGGTAATAACGGTGGCCAGAGTTGTCGTGGTTAACTGTGTCCAGGAGAATTGAAGGCCTCGATAAAGGTTTGGCTGGAGAGTAAGCACAGCGATAAAAATGATCGACAATAATTCAGTCGGTTCTATCCAGTTGGCAAGATAAAAGCTGATAGCCGTCGCCAAAAAATATTTCAATGTAACTATTGTGTAGCGGCGAAACTGCATGTAATTGACTGAACTTAAGGAGTCCTTAATAATCGGAATCGGATGTTCCTCCAGAAACAATCGCCACCCCGGCACTGGCCCCGATCCGTGAAGCACCGGCGGCGATCATATCAATCGCCTCTTCAAAATTATGGACTCCCCCGCTGGCTTTTACTCCCATCTCCTCACCAACCACGCGGCGCATCAATGCAATATCATTCATCTTGGCGCCACCAGGTCCAAATCCGGTTGATGTTTTAACAAAATCTGCCCCGGCCTCTTTACAAATTTTGGAAGCCTGGGCTTTCTGTGTATCAGACAGCATACCTGTTTCCAGAATCACCTTGAGCACCCGGTTACCGGCAGCCTCCTTCACCGCCGCCACATCACGGCGCACATAATCGTCATTCCCCTCTTTTAAAGCCCCGATATTCATCACCATATCGATCTCATCTGCTCCATTGGTAATTGCTTCCCGGGTCTCCTGCACCTTGGTAGCCGTCGTCGTCGCCCCCAGCGGAAAACCGATAACTGTACAGACCCGGACATCGGTCCCTCGAAGTAGCTCACTACAAAGGGTCACCCAGGATGGATTAACACAAACCGAGGCAAAGCCAAAATCACTGGCTTCCTTACAGAGCTGAACAATTTCATCACGCGTAGCATCCGGATTCAACAGTGTATGGTCAATATACCCGGCCACCTCCTGTTTCACATCCCGTACTCCGATAGTCGTACTCAACCGCATACCTTCAGCTTCTAAAACCGCCCCATAACCCTGATCACCTTTACCCACGGTTAGAGTTGGCTTGCCACCCCTGTTAGCGGTTTTTTCACGACTCACCTGAACCTCGGTTAATTCCCCGGAATTCACCGTCGAACGGAGGAGCTGATAGGATAACTCATGTAACGGTGCAGTCTGCAAGCCAAGTTCGGTAGCGTTAGCCAGCTGCTGATCATATTTAGTTTGGATCTTAGCGTTAGTACTGGTCACCCCGCCATCCTCCGGAACCAACACGGTTTTACCCTGGCTGAGAGCCTCGACAGCCACCCGACCTGATATATCGGAACCCTCCATCCGGTTAATCTGATTGAGAAGGTCAAAAGAAATCGCCGGGATCAGGACTGCATCACAACGTGTGACCAGGCCAAAACATCCGACTTCCGGGACGGCTGACTCATAGACACCATCCACGCCCGGGAGATTTTTTAACCGTTCCCGACCCGACTGAGGAACTGACTCGGACATAATCAGATCCAAAAGGAACCCCCGGTCGCCCAGCTCACGCAGCTGCTGTTCAACCACATCAATATCTTCATTACCGGCGATAAGCAGAACCAGGACGCGCTGCTTATCAGCTGTCGTTAAAACTGGATCACTGGACTCAACCACTGGTTGAGCAGTATCCGTCGGGGAAAATTTATTCGCCAGTTGTTTGACTACTTCGCTGGTTATCTGTTCGATTAATTCTTGGTCTATCACTGATTAAATCCTCCTTAAAAATTCCTGGCCTGATTAAACTCGCTCTCAACTACAACTAATGAACCGCAATAATAATTTAAGCTTACTAAACTATCTGAACCAAATCTATTCCAAGATAACTGGCAATTCCAAACATAACACCGGCGACGGTGGCAGTTTGATAGGAAGCCAGGGTCCCGGCCAGCATCGTTTTAAAACCCAGCTGAGCAAGATCTCCCTCACGATTGGGGGCGATCCCACCGATCCCACCGATCTGAATAGCAATCGAACTAAAATTGGCAAATCCACAGAGAGCATAACTCAGCATCACAACACTACGGGGATTAAGCAGCTCAATTGCCCCACGGAAATTCAGGAAGGCAACAAACTCATTAATCGCCATCTTAGTTCCAATTAACTGACCAAACTCAATCAGATCTTCCCAGGGAACTCCCATGACAAACGCAAACAGAGAGAATATATATCCAATTATTTTTTCCAGATTAAGCCCGGCAAGAACAGTCAAAAAGTCCAACCCGGTCAGATGAACAATCAGACCTACCAGAATAACTCCAACAACAGCTATCCAGAGTAGCTGACCAAATTTTTTAAAGGTCGGTGATTTCCACAACCAGAATGATAAGATCAAAAACAACACCACGGTAGCAAACAGTCCCGCAGCCACCACCGAAGAATCACTTCCGCCAACCAGGTAGCTAATCCCACCAAAAACAACCATGGTCAGCAGCTGGATCGACAATGATTTGCCCAACAAACCTATCTGCTCGACACACAGATAATAGGAGGACAGCAGACCGACTACCAGCCCTATCACCATACCCAGAGCCGGCAAAACAGGATCGATTGCGAGCCCGGGGCTCAGTTCCGGCAGCAACAGATAAAGTGCTGCAGGTAGAAAGAACACCAGGGAAATAACAGCAAACCATTTTTTAGAAAGCTCTTCCCGCCAGCCCCAGCGTCCGACAAAAACCAGGGCAAACAGCCCACCAAGCATGGCTCCGGGCCAGAAAGCCTGGAGACCGGTAAGCTCAGTAACAAGCAGATGTAATCGGGTGCTGAACCAGTTAATAAGAAAATTACCAAGGTAGACAAGGGCGATAAAGGCGAGCAGCATCGCTCCTACATTGAGCGCCAGGGTTAGACCGGTTTTAGCACCTTTGGCTGCCGCATCGATCAGATTAACCCCCTGTTCATCAATCTCAACTTTAACCTCTCCACGGGTCATCGGCACCTCTTTTTCCGGATAAACCAATTTTGACATAACTATTGCCGCCGGAGCAGACATCACGCTGGCCGTTATTAGATGCCCTGCTATAGCCGGAAACTCTGGGCTTAACAGACTAACAAAAGCTGCCATAACTCCTCCGGCAACCGTGGCAAAACCACCGGTCATCACAGTGGCAAGCTCCGACCTGGTCATTGTTCTAACAAACGGTTTAATCACCAGCGGTGCCTCGGTCTGACCGACAAAAATATTTGAACTGACAGACAGGGTTTCAGCACCACTTGTGCCCATTAACTTCATCATTATCCAGGCAATAAACTCAACCAGTTTCCGCATAATCCCGGTGAAATACAGCACCGCCATAAAAGAGGAGAAAAAGATTATCGTGGGCAAAACTGAAAAAGCAAACTCGGCACCCTGCTGAAACCGGGAGTTTTCAAGCGCAGCAAGATCAGAATCTACCAGACGGCCAAACAGAAATGCCGCACCCTCATTAGAAAACTCTAACAATCCGACAATTACATCGTTTAAAATTCTAAACAGCTGCTGACCCGGACCGGTCAACATGACCAGCGCACCCAGGACCAGCTGAATTACCAGACCCACTATCACTGTTTTCCACATTATTTTATTTTTATCTGAAGAGAGCAACCAGGCAAAAAAGGGCAATAAAACAAGTCCAACTATCCCGACATAAAATTCTGGTCCCATAGTTAACCTCCAATTAACAATGATTTAATTGTGGATCAGTTACTGCGTTACAAAATAATCTTAAAATTCTTTTAAAAAAACTATTAAGTTAAGAGTTTTCCAACTGGGTTATTTTGTCCAGCCGTTTTTGATGACGGCCGCCGGCAAAAGGAGTTTTTAACCATAGTTCAACCAGCTGTTGCGCCCGACCGGCACCGGTCAACTGCGCACCTATAACCATCATGTTGCTGTTATTATGCTCCCGGCTACTGCGTGTGGTAAACTCATCAGTTGGCGAAGTTGCCCTCACACCGGCCACTTTATTGCCTACAATGGCTGAGGCAATACCGGTTGTATCCACCATGATAGCGCGATCAAAACTCCCCCCCGCAACACCTTCAGCAACCAGCCGGGCATAATCGGGGTAATCACAGGACTCAGTCGAATAAGTACCAAAATCGACCACCTGGTATTCAGCTTTACCGTCAAGAAAATTTTTGATCGACTCTTTCAGAGTGAATCCACCGTGATCGGCACCAAGTGCTATCTTCATTCTATGACAATCCTCACTCCGAGATCTTTAGCCCTATCACGGGCCTCCGGCGTAATGATTACAGACTGACCGATCAGCAGCTCCTCCGGACCAAAAGTCGCGTAAAACTTTTCTACCTTTTCACCGGTTAAAACCTGACCCGACTCAAACCCTACCCTTTCAGCCTTTTTTGCTGGAACCGCTGGGGAAAGATTCTCAGAAGATTTTTTTGAACCAGCAGTTAGACCCTGCTGTTCAAGAGCCTTCAGGACAGCCACAACGATCTCCCGGACCAGATTTTCATCAATCTTTAGCATCTAAAAATCTCCTAAAAATCATATTTATAAACAGCTCAAAATTAACTTTGCGATTCCACCAGCCATTCTACCACGACGGATAAAACAGCCTCAAATCAATGGTTTTAACAGGAAAAAGTAGTTCAAACTATTCTGAAATAATCAACCAGCGCACAGCGACGACGACGCACAAACGAACGGGCAGAGGTTATCCCTTCACCTGTCGGAGTGGTGATCGTCATCGAAGTCCAACCTTCGCCGTTATGACCCATTCCATTGAGGTTGCTGCCATTTTTAACAAAAATACTGGTATTAACCGCAACGGCCATACGATGCATATTCTCAATATTCCGTGAATGAATCAAAGCGGAATGCTGATACCCATGTTCAAGCTCAACCGCCAGATCGATCGCTCGATCAACATTTGACACTCTAACAAGCGGAACAACCGGCATCAACTGTTCAACCGTTGCAAACGGATGGTCCGGTCCAGTTTCAGGAACCAGCAGACGTGTGCCGGCCGGCACGGTAAATCCCGCTGCTGTAGCGATTTTATCAGCATCCTGGCCAACCCAGTCGGTATTAACCGAAGGATTAGGGCCGGGATAACCCTCAAAAACCATCCGGGCTACCGCTTCAGTCTGCTGTTCATCAATAACATAAGCACCATTATCAGTCAGCTGATAAAGCAGATCATCAGCAATAGAATCTACGGCGATAATGATCTTTTCACAGGTGCACATAATGTTATTATCAAAACTGGCACCCTCAACAATCTTTTCACCGGCTCGGGGAAGATCAGCCGTCTCATCAACAACCACGGGGGGGTTCCCCGGTCCAGCACCCAGCGCCCGTTTGGAAGCCTTCATGGCCTCTTTAACTACGGCTTCACCACCGGTCACTACAAGCAGAGCGATATCGGGATGATGAAAAATCTCCTGAGCTGTTTCCAGGGTCGGCTGATCGATAATCGTCAGAAGATCCGACGGGCCACCAACCTGCTGAATCACCCTGTTTAACTGGTGAATAACCTCTACACAGATTTTTTTTGCCGCTGGATGGGGATTAAATACAACCGCATTCCCAGCAGCAATCATACTTATTCCGTTATTCACCATGGTTGCCGCAGGATTGGTTGATGGAGTAATCGATCCAATAACTCCCCAGGGAGCAAACTCTTCCAGGGTCAGCCCGTGATCACCGGTAGTAACTTCCGGTTCAATATCCTCAACACCGGGAGTTTTACGCGCCACCAGAGTAATCTTGGCCTTTTTATCTTCAGCCCGACCAAAACCGGTCTCTTCGACCGCACGACGACCCCAGACCTCAGCATTTTTCAGGGCCACCTCACGAATCGCCTCAACAGCCCGCTGACGGAGAGAATAATTCCCCTGCCCGCGAAACTGACTGAAGGCAAGACTAGCCGCCTGAACAGCCTCTTTAACAGTGCTGTAGGCGCCAAGCCGGTTCGATGAAGATACAGAGGAGTTACTGCTCACAGAAGAACTGTTAGAACCTGCGCCAGGCGTAATATCTGGTCGCCCGGCAGAACCAATCGTAGTCCGTCCTGAATTGAGCGAAAATTCCGAGTTATTAACTTTATTCACAACTTCACTGACTATGGAACGCAGTTCCGTTTCATCCTTGTCCATTACGAAAGTCCCTCCTGCCTTTCCTTTGAAAAATCATACCCATGAAGAACGATTACTCAACATCGCCTTCAACAGCTATAGGAAAGACATCTTCCAGCTCGGCGTGAGGACGCGGAATAACATGTACTGCAACAAGTTCTCCAACTTTTTCTGCTGCAGCCGCACCAGCATCAGTAGCCGCTTTACACGCAGCAACATCGCCTCTAACCATCGAGGTAACATAACCTGCACCAATCTTTTCCTGGGCCACCAACGTCACCTTGGCTGCCTTAACCATAGCATCTGAAGCTTCAATCAATGCCACCAAACCTCTCGTTTCTATCATACCAAGTGCTTCCATAAACTTGTGCAACCTCCTTAGAAAATTAAATTAATTTAGTAAAACTTTTGACTCTTAACTGAAATCTTGCCGGTGCTAAAAAAACTGTACAGTAACACTGGCAAACTGCCAGACTGATAGATAAAGAATAATAAGCAAATCCATTTTTGTCCACAGGTTTATCCCTTCCAGTAAAAAAAACAACAAAATAATCTATAGCTATTAAACCGCTAACTGTTTAACCTGTCAACCCCCCAGAGAGCTATGCCCAGTGGTGTTATAACTATTGGGTTATTTGGTTTTAAAACCGGTTTCTGCAGAACATCAGCAAAAATTGTTTCAAAACCCTCCGGTATGACTGTCCCGCCCACAAGATATATCGGTTGTTTTTGAGGAAAGCGGACCAGCTCCTTCTCAACTATGCTGGCCATCTTCTCCACCACAGGTTGAACAATCCCCCGGTAAGCAGAAAACGGTTCGGTTATTTTAAATTTTTCGGCAGCCTCATAATCAATCCCCTGATTGCCCGATATAACCAGGGAAAGATGATGCCCGCCGGTCGCCTCATCAGCAGTATGGATAACCTGACCATTCTCAACAATCGAAATACCGGTTGTGCCGCCTCCCACGTCAACGATAACCCCCTGATCAATCTCCAGTGCAGCCGCGGCCGCCGACGGTTCGGAGATCTCCCCAATCACCTCGAACCGGCAATCCTTAACCACATTAGATTCAACCCAGGGTTCAGTCCCCGGGGGATAACCGACAGCCGCATAATCTAAACTTATCTCATCAGGAAACTGCTCTTCCAACTGCTGCTTAAAATCGGCCACTACCTGACGTGCACCAGCATAATCAACAACTATTCCATCCCGGACCGAACTATCCCACTGAAACCGGGCGGCCACCGCTTCGCCACCGGCATCAAGTACAATCATCTGAATATTTGATGTCCCCAGATCGATACCCGCCACCAGCGGGGGAGCAAAAGAACTTTTTACCTCCCCGCTACTAATTAGCTGCTGAATCTCAGTTAATCGTTTTTCCACAGGGGTTATTTCAACCGTTTCAGTTGTCTCCATACCAATCAATCCTCCGCACTCAAAGCCACCGAATAGACTGCTCTATCCCAGGTTGCAAATTTTTCAGTCTGCTGCAGATAGTTATTTAACTCGTCGGTTGTATTAAAAGTTACAACCGGCTGAGGTCGATAATTGACCTGATAATTATTTACATTCAATAGATTGTAGCTAACTGCCGACAGCCCACCATTACTGAGAGTTATCCGGGGAACCAAGCCATATTGAACATTCTGGCTCAAGGTAGTAAAAAAATAGTTGCCCAGACTGTAAAAAATAACTCCATCGTTATAATATTCGACCGGTTGTAAGGTATGGGGATGATGACCAAAAACCACCGTGGCACCGGCATCGATAGCAGCTCTCCCCAGATTTTTCTGATAGGCCTGCGGAGTAATCTCCAGTTCCCTTCCCCAATGAAACGAAACAATAGTATAATCGGCAATCCGCGCAGTTTCAGCCACCAGTTTACGTACCCTGTCAAAGGCGCCAAAGGCAGCTCCCGGACTCTCGTCATCGGCCCAAAAAGCTTCAGGAAATGTATTAGAAAAAGCTAAAAAACCGATTTTTTTGCCCCGACGCCGAAACAATGCCGCTGTTTCTGCCTGTTGCCGACTGGTTCCGGCTCCGCTGTATTTTATTCCAGCCTTCTGTAGCTGCTGAATTGTGTCCAGTAAACCAACCGTGCCGTAATCCATAATATGATTATTGGCCAGACTAACCCCATCAACACCCAACTCCTGAAGCAGTGGAATCACCTGTTCTGAACTCTGGCGCAGATGATACCGCTTATCGATCCACGGCTCACGATGATCGGTGATCGGTGCTTCAAGATTTACCAGTTTAAGATCTGCACCACCGATTATTCCCTCCAGCTGCTCCGTGAATAACCCTATCCCCTGCTGATTTAATTGGTTTTTTATACGCTCACCAAAATATATATCTCCTCCCACAACCAGCTGCAGTTCGGCCGGTTCCGAAAGCTCCACGGGGGATTCCACAGAACCATTAAACAGATTGTAAAACAGGATGATCATGGCAAGTAAAACAACCACGGCGAGGATGCTCTTTCGGTTTATTCCAAAACTCTTCAACTTAATCCAAACCTTTAAATTAGACCCGTTCGGGATCTGATTCACTACCATACTCTAACAGAATAATGATAGCAAAAATCGCCGCCCCGTGGCCCAACAATAATATCGCATCGATCAGCTCTACTTTAGTAATAAATGTTGCCAGCATACCGACTGTCAGAGTCACCAGATAGATCAACAATACGGCAGTACGCCGGGTAAAACCAAGTGCTACAAGACGGTGAGAAAAATGCCGATTATCGGCCTCCCAGATCGGCCGTCCTTCCATTAACCTTATAACGATAACTGAAAACGTATCAAACAGTGGGAGAGCAAAAACCACAAGTGGAGTAATGACCGGCAGATGGTCCAGCACGGAATATTGAAGATAATAGGCCGCCACCGAGGAAGAGGCAAGAAAAAAACCGATAAACTCACTACCGGCATCACCCAGGAAAAGATCCGATGGTTCAAAATTGAACCGCAAAAAAGCGACCAGTGAACCAAACAGCGCTCCCATTAAAACTACTGTCTGGAAATCCTGCTGGCGAAACGCAATAATACTAAACAGCAGAGCACAGATGGCCGCCACACCCGAAGTCAGCCCATCCATATTATCCAGCATATTAAAACTATTTGTTATTCCAACTATCCAGAGCACGGTTAACCCATAGGTGATAATGTTATCACCGATAAACAAACTGATTGATACCCCATGGGTAACAACGATCAAGGCAGCACCAATCTGTACAATGAATTTAGGGGCGGGAGAAATATCCTGAAAATCATCAACAAGCCCCATTATGAATATCAGTATTGAGCCTAACAAAATCCCCTGCAGTTGAAGGTTCCAGCCCAACAGACCATAGTTTATAATAACCATCACCGTTACCCAGACACTGACAAAAACTGCCAGCCCCCCCAATAGTGGAGTCGGTTTATCATGGGCCTTGTGGCCGCCGGGTTTATCTAATAAACCAACCTTTCGAGAAATGAATTGAGCTGGAGGAACCGCCAGGTAACAAACTCCAAAACTGACTAAAACCAACAAAAAAAAGATCCAGCCGTTACCGGTCGAGATCACAGTACAATCAACTCGGTATCAGCGAGCAGAGATATCTGTTCAAGAGCATTGCGGGTATCAACAATCAAGGGAAACTCAACTACTATTTTCTCCCAGTCAAAGAGAGAGTGATCGGTTATTATCAGGGCCAGATCAAAATTCTCATCCGACAGTTGGTCCAGAGTAAACCGTTCCACAGCCTGTTTTCGAACAACAAACTGCTCCACATAGGGATCACAGTATTTGACCGTCGCTCCCCCATCCAGTAGCTGCTCAACAATATGAAAGGCGGGAGATTCCCGTGTGTCAGAAACCTCCGGCTTGTAGGCTACACCAATAACCGCTATGCTGGACCCCCTGACACTTTTACAAAATCGATTCAGACCATCCGTGACTAACCGATAAACATATTCAGGCATCGACCGGTTAATCTCATCGGCCAGCTCAATAAATCTGGTTGTCGCATTATCCAGACTGGCCCGCCAGGAGAGAAATAACGGATCGATCGGAATACAATGTCCACCTAATCCTGGACCCGGATAGAAGGGCATAAATCCAAATGGTTTGGTGGCTGCTGCATCGATAACCTGCCAGACATTAATCCCCAGCCGATCACAGACCAGAGCCATCTCATTGGCCAGACCGATATTAATGCTGCGGAAAGTATTTTCCAGCAACTTAACCATCTCGGCCTCTCGGGTTGATTCAACGGTTATAACTTCGCCCGCCACCTGGCCGTAAACAAGTTCTCCGACACGGGCTGCCTCGGCGTTATATCCTCCAATCACCTTAGGAGTATTTTTTAGACCAAACTGAGGATTGGCCGGATCGATTCTTTCCGGTGAAAATACCAGCAGGATCTCCTTATTAAGATCCCACCCTTCCTGCTCAAAAGCCTCAGCCACAACCTCATCCGTGGTTCCGGGATATGTCGTGCTTTCCAGGGTAATCAGTCCCGGAGGTTGGAAGTTTTCAGCGATCGTCCTGACCGCCCTGACGATATATGAAATGTCAGGATCGCGCGATTTACGTAAAGGCGTCGGCACACAGATATGAATTGAATCAAGATCCTCCATAAGTTTCATATCTATTGTGGCCCGAAGATTTTTCCGTTCGATCAGGTCAGCCAGCCGACCGGAAGCAATATCAGAAACGGGTGATTCTCCCCGTTTTATCTGATTTACCTTATCCTCATTCACATCAAACCCGGTAACTTCAAACCCCTTCTCGGCAAACTCAACTGCCAGGGGTAAACCAACATAACCCAACCCAACAACCCCTATTTTAAGGCTCTTTTCTGCTATTTTTCTTTCCCAGTTCATTTAAATCCCTCATTCGAACGAAAATAATCAATTACACCGTCAAGAATAGCCTCTATTCCATTTGCCGGCTCAAAACCAGTATATTTCTGCAGCTTTCTGGTGTCGGGGGCACGGTGTTCCATATCCTCAAACCCCTCTTCAAATGCCTCTTCATACGGGACAAATCTAATCTCCGAACTGCTGCCGACCCGCTCAATTATCGTCTCAGCAAGCTGTTTTACAGTAACCCGCTGGTTACCACCAATATTAAACACTTCACCAAAACAATCTTGATTTTCCATCAACTTAACAGTCGCCTCCACGGTATCTGCAACATACATAAAAGCCCTGGACTGATGGCCATCTCCATGAACAGTCAGCGAACGGCCGAGCAAAGCCTGATTAATAAAGGTAGGGATAACCATTCCATATCTACCGGTTTGACGGGGGCCCACAGTGTTAAAATACCTTCCAATAACCACCGGCAGACGTTTCTGTCTCCAGAAAGCCAATCCCAAAAATTCATCCAGAGCTTTAGTACAGCTATAGCTCCAGCGTGAAATCATTGTCGAACCCAGAACCCTGTCAGCATCTTCCGCGAAGGGAACTTTTTCATTTTTCCCGTAGATTTCAGAGGTTGAAGCAAGAAATACCGGTTTCTTCTCACGGTTGGCTGAATGGAGTATATTTTCTGTCCCCCGAACATTAGTCTCAATTGATTCCAGAGGGTTATCAATAATATATTTAACCCCTACCGCGGCGGCCAGGTGAAAAATTCTATCCACCCGGTCGATCAGCTGATCAACCACTACTCGGTCCAGAACTGTTTCAACCACCAGCTCAAACCGCTCCATCTTCTGGAGATGGGCAATATTATCCAGCCGGCCAGTAGACAGATTATCCAGTACTATGACCTCATCACCCTGTTCAAGAAGTTTTTCACAAAGATGGGAGCCGATAAAACCGGCCCCCCCGGTTACCAGTGTTTTCATAAATTAATCCTCTCAACTACAAATTTCCAGCCAAACTTATTAACCATCAAAAATCTATTCCAAACATTTTTTATATCAGATTAAACCGGCTAATAGCCTTTATTCAAGCAATTGATTGTAACATTTTTTTATCTCTTTGACCATGGTTTGCCAGTGAAAGCGTGGAACGACCCACTCCCGGGCTCGTTCTGCAAACTGTCCGCGCAGTTCAGCCGAATCAATCAATTTAGAAACTGACCGGGCCAGTTGCTCAATTTCCCGCGGTTCAATTAAAAAACCGGTCTTCCCATCCTCTATTGCCTCAGGCGCGCCATCGATTGCATAACTAACAACCGGACGGCCGGCGGCCTGGGCCTGGGGAATCACCCGGGGCAAACCCTCCCGAAGGCTGGTATGAACAAGGCAGTCCATGACTGTCAACATCTCAGGAATTTGACTGTAAGGAACCAGCCCGGCGAACTGAATTTTGTCCCGAACACCGAGCTTTTCCGCCTGCTCTTCCAGCTGTTCCCGCAAAATCCCATCACCCACTATCAGAGCCCTGGCAGTCGGTTTCTCCCGGGCGACCCGGGCAAAAGCTTCAATAAAATATTTATATCCTTTCAGATGAAACAGTCGGGCTATTTTACCGATGACAAAATCTTTCTCATGGTAACCCCATTTTTCCCGAAGACTCTGAGCTGACTGACTGGAGGGTTGAGGAACCGCCAGAAACTCCTCCAGCTTCATCCCGCTATATACTGTCCTGTAACCCTGGCGGGGATTTACACCCACAGCTTTTGCCTGGTCGGTCATCCGATCACAGACGGTGATTATCTTGTCGGTTATCAAAGCTGTTATTTTTTCTAAAAAACTATAGAACCAGAACTTATATCTTGCCTGATACTGATGAAAAGGTAACCCGTGGATCGTATGAACAATCAAAGGTACACCGGCTAAAAAAGCCGCCCAACGACCGATTATTCCTGCTTTTGAACTATGGGTATGGACAATCTCATAATCATTTTTACGAAAATTTTGCCACAGTTTAAAAAAACTTATCAGATCACGAAAGGGATTAATCGCCCGACGCATCTGCTCAATTATCAACAACTTTATTCCCAACTCACGAGCTTCTTCAATTAACTCCCCCTCCGGCCCTAGAGCCGGTCCGGTTACCAGTATTGTATCCCAGTCCGGATCTTCATGTAGACCCCTCACAGTAAGCAGGGTGTTCTCCTGAGCACCTCCCAGGATCATTCTGGTTATCACATGACAGACCGCCACAGGCTTACTCATTACGGATAAAATTTCTTTGTCGATTTTCCGATCTCATCGACAAATAGCTCATGAACGGTCAACCGCCTGGCGGACTACCGGTGACTGTTGCAACCAGTCCCACTGTTTTTTCAGGCCAGCCTCCAGACTCACCTCGGGACGCCAACCTGTAGCCTCCTCCAACGCTC
>PWOD01000046.1 GCA_003557545.1 bacterium
GCTCCAGCTCCACACCCGTACAGATTGTAAAATCTGCCGGCAGAGCACTGGTGGCATCCCAACGCCCCCCCATGCCGGCTTCCAACAGAAGATAATCCACATCCCGCTCCGCCGCCAGCATGACTGTCACCATAAAGAAGATTTCAAACGGAGTTAATTCCGCCCCGAGCTGATCATACAGTTTAACCAACTGCCGGTTAAGCTGATCGTCAGTCAATGGCCGGCCGTTGATTTTTATCCTCTCACCAGGACTCACAAGATGGGGTGAACTGCAGGAAACCGTTCTTTTCCCGACCTGTTTCAACCCCTCCTCCAACAGATGGACAACCGTCCCCTTACCATTACTTCCTACCACCTGAACAACTTTAGCCCGGGGGAGTTGAAACCGCCCCAACTCAGTTTTCACAGTAGTAAGTGAAGTTCTCATCGGACGGGAAGCCAGCTTGTCAAGCAACTGCTGAAGGGCCGGATATCTCTGTTCAGACATAAAAGTTACCGCTTACTCAGAATTTTTAAGTTTCTGATACCTTTCCCCGATATTAACCTGATCCACAATACCAATAATAAATCCACGAACCGGAGCACTATCATCTTCCAGAATCATCCGACTCGGTCCTCCATCATCAACTATCAGCACCTGATCACCAACGCCAGCGTCGATATTTTTATCAAGACACATATAGGGAATTCCAGTATATTCATCCGTCAGAGGATTGTAATCTTTGACCAGCAACATCCGCAAAGGCTTAAGACTATCGTGCCGCTGGGTAGCCCAGGTTCGACCTACTACTCTACCTATTCTCATGAACTCGCCTCCATATCAACACCATCAATAATCCCACAGATCGCGGCATCCGACGGCGGCAGTTTATCCCCGGTGGCAACAGCTGCTTCACGCGATTCAACATAGAAAATAAACTCGCCCGCACCTGAACCGACAGCATCAGTACAAACAATCGGGTCGCCCGCATCATTATTATCCCAATCGGTCGGCTGCACGACTAACAACCGTTCACCTTTGAATGTGTGATATTTTTGAGAACAGACAACCCTCCCGATAACTCGACCCGGTTTCATGCCTATCCGGACTCCTTAGACTTGTCATAAACCGGATCGCCATCGATATCAACCAGGTCAACTATCGCCATTATCACACAATCAGTCGGACGATTTTCTGTTAACTCTGTCTGCCGGGCCGTACTTCCCGTGGCGAACAGCACCAGCTCCCCCACCCCGGCACCAACTGCATCAACACCAACCAGTACTCCACCGTTCGGTTCCATATCAAGATTAACCGGCTGCAGTACCATAAACTTTCTTCCTCTAACTTTTTCCTCTTTACGGGTTGCCACTACATTACCTACAACACGTGCAAATTTCATAGTACACCTCCTGAATTCTTTACTTTTATTTTACCCCGAATCGGTAGAAAAAAACAGGCTGCTAATCTAAAAATCTTCCAGATACCCGGATTGACCCGACCGGGATCCTTTTATTTTCCCTCTGAACCAGTCCTTAACCCACTCCCTTATCTGGCGGCGACTGACCGGTATCAATAATAAAAATCCAAAAATATCAGTTAATAGCCCCGGGGTGAGAAGCACAAAACCGGCGATTAAAATCAGTGCCCCCTCTATAAGAGAATTCCCCGGTAAACGTCCCTGGGACAGCTGAAATTTAATCTCCAGAACAATAGCCAGGCCCTGGGTCTTGGCAAAAAATGCCCCCAACCCTGCTGTTATAACCACCAACAAAACAGTATTTACCGCTCCGATCAACTGTCCCAGTTTAATTAATAGATAAAGTTCTATGAGGGGAACTAAAAAAAACATTAAAAACAGTTTAAACAGCATCTTCCTCACCTGACTCCAGACTACAAAATTAAACCGGTACTATCGAGCCGTCGAACAGCCCGAACCATCAGCCGCCGCTTTGAACAGGATCAAAAGCTTTTCCAGAGCCTGCTCGGTAATCTCCGATAGTTTTTCCCCCACCGCTGTATTCTCCGGGGTCAACAATAGAAATTTTATTTCAGCCCCGGTACTTTCCTGCAGTT
This sequence comes from bacterium, assembly GCA_003557545.1. Taxonomy (GTDB): domain Bacteria; phylum T1Sed10-126; class T1Sed10-126; order T1Sed10-126; family T1Sed10-126; genus PWOD01. Next base: position 2,057 of record PWOD01000046.1, read on the forward strand.
GTTTGGCCAGCAAACCGGGAGAATAGCTGTGAGTGCTGAATCCATCAAGACTTATCTGGTCCAGATCAAGCAGAGATATTTCGCCCGGTTTTGCTCCGTTATTGAGCGTATCTACAATTAATATTAAATCCGGTGAGAACCGCTCGGCCGGGGCCAGAAAGTTTTCCGGGGCAGTCCCACAATCAACCGGCTTGATTCTTCCACAATCAGAAATATCAGCCGCTAATTTTTCGGCAAAAATCGAGCCAAAACCATCGTCCGAACGTAACCGCTGACCTAACCCCATGAGAAAAATCCGGCCGCTGGCTAACCAGTAAAGCAGTTTATGATTTATCGGTGAGTCCACGAAAACTTACTCCTTATCAAAATCTGGTGGGCTTTCAACCTCATGATGTGCCTCAAACAGTGACGCATCACGACGGCAGGCGGGACATAATATCCCCATTCTCCGATCCCGATCGATCTCATCACGAATCTTTGATGAGATCTCCTGGCGATCAATCAGTTGCAACTCCGCCAGCTTGGTCAAATATAAGGTGGGATTACTGTAGGCTTTATGACCAAGTTTTTTCGCCACCCATACTATATGCTCATAAGCGGAAATTATCGAGTTACAACAGGCACAAAAACACAGCTCTTTTTCCACCTCACTGGTCTGTTCTTCACGTTTATCGGTGGACAGATCATAGCGTTTACTATATTCGATCCCATCTCCGGTGGTACAGAGCTCGACACATTGACCACAAAAAATACATTCATCAAAATGTCTTACCATCCGCCTAAAAGGTCGGTCGACCGCCTCAACATCAATTGTCTCAATCGCTCCGGCGGGACAGACGTTCTCACATCCCCCACAGGCCACACAGCCATCTTCCTGGTATTCCGGTGCGCCTCGGTATTCATCTACTATACTGGCCGGTTCTGCGGGAAATTTAGTCGTATAAGGCCCCCGGACAAGGGCGATGATCGCCTCTTTTAACTCCCGGAGCTTTGGTAATGGCAGACCCATTTTTATCTCTTCTCCCGAATGTCATCAAGATCCTCTGCATACTGGTCAACCACTGTTTGATCGGCCAGCTCGACTCCCGAAAGATAGGCGGCCCGGGAGATCGCATGCGCTGCCGTTGGAGTCGTAATAACTATAAAAACCATGGCGATCAATGATTTAATCCCTATTGCTCCAAACCCCAGGTAAACTACTACCCCCAGCAGAATAAAACAGGTGCCTATAGTAACACATTTAGTCGCGGCCTGAACCCGATTAAAAACATCGGGAAAACGCACCAGTCCAAAACAACCAAAAAAATCAAAAATTAATCCGATGAAAACTATAATCAATCCTGCCGTTTCACTCATCAAAACTCTTCCCTTCAAGATGTTTGGCCAGGGCCAGACTGGCAATAAATCCAACCAGTGCCCAGGAGATCCCTACTATCATATAAAAATCCTGACCGGTATCAATCGACAACACGCCACAAAATCCAACAATTACCACACCAAGTATATCGACCGCTACAATTCTGTCAGGCACCGATGGACCACGCCCGATCCGGTACAAACAAAGAAAAATACAGGCAAGTAAGATGAGGTAAAAAAAGTCAAATACAGTCATTCAAAAATTCTCCTTAAAATTCGTTCAAACCGGCCGGCTATCATCTCAGTCGCCTCGTCAATATCAGTCGATTGAACATTTATCCAGTGGACATAAAGCAGCTTATTTTCCATATCAACATCGACCGTCAACGTCCCCGGGGTAAGAGTTATTGAATTGGCCAGGGCGGTAATACCGGAGTTTGACTCCAGCGATGTTCGAATCTTAACAATTCCCGGTTTTATCGGTAAACTGGGATGAATCGCTCTGTACATAACATCAATATTTGCCAGGAGACAATAATAACTAAAGACCGGTAAATAGATCAAAAACCAGAAATAACTGAGTGGATTAACCACCTTGCTATGTCGCTCAAAAAACAGTTCATCAAACAGCAAAGCGACAAACCCGGCAGCAAACAGACCGACAAAAATATTTAACCAGAAAACCTCCCCGGTGGCCGGGTCAAACGGCCAGGCCAGTAACGACCAGATAATATATGAGAAAAAGAAAACAATCAGTTTTCTCATAAACCGACTCCTCCTATGTAGCCGGCGGCTCCCTGGAGTAGATCCAGGCTGGCCGGACTTAAAATCAACCGGTAAATTCCCGGCAGAATTAGAAAACTCAAAAAGATACAAAAGACCGCAAGAATCAACATCGATACCCGCATAAAGATCGGGGCCGTAAGATCACTCTCATATATTTTTTTATCCAACCGGCACTTATCCCAGAAAGCATACCGTTGAACCTTCATAAATGATGCCAGGGTTAAAACCGACCCGATCACAGCCAGCAGCGCATAAAACGGTTGTCCGGCCAGAACAGCCGCAAAAATTATCATCAGCTTGCTCCAAAAACCGTTAAACGGGGGAATCCCCGAGATCGATAAAGAACCGATCATCGAAGTCACAGCCGTAACTGGCATTTTCCTGGCCAGCCCGCCCATTTTTTTTAGGGAGCGGGTCCCCGTAGCTGTCTCCAGCGCTCCTGAATTTAAAAACAGCAGTGATTTAAAAACCGCATGGTTAAACAGATGAAACAGACCGGCGACCATCCCTAATCCGGTGCCCAGTCCTATCGCCATAACCACATACCCCATCTGACTGATGCTATGGTAGGCAAACAGCCGCTTGATATCCCACTGGTAAAGAGCCAGTAGCACACCGATGATCAGCGAAATTCCACCCACCACAAGCAACAGGTTGAGAAAATAGGGATCGTTTCCCAGGTCGAACAGGTTGAATCCCACCCGCAGCAGAGCATAAACCCCGAGAACCTTAATTACCACCCCGGATAACATGGCAGAAATTGGTGCCGGCGCGGAGGGATGAGCATCGGGCAGCCAGGCGTGAAAAGGGATCAATGCCGCTTTCAAAGAAAACCCCATCAGCAGTAATGAAAAGGCAAAATAAAGTGCCCTGTTCATTCCATATTCCTGGATAAACTGGGCCGCATAAGCAATGTTCAAAGTTCCGCTTACCAGGTAAATTATGATAACTCCCAAAAGAATCAGGGCCGAAGCGATCGCTCCCATTACCAAATATTTAAAGGCGGCTTCCAGCTCTTCAGCCTCCACACCAAAACTTACAAGAATATATGAGGAAACCGAGGCCAGCTCCAGAAAAACATAGAGATTGAATAAATCACCGGTCAGTAAAATTCCGTTCATCCCGGCCAGCATAAAAAGTATCAGGGCATAAAAATAACTTCTCGAACTATATTTTTTCATGTAGTTAACCGAGTAAAGAATCACCGTGAAACTTATCATATTAACAATTATCAGCATCAAAACCGTGAGACTATCCAGATAAATATTTATCCCCATGGGCAGGGCCCAGCCACCCATGTTCAAATTAAAACTGCGAATCACCTGTTGACCATCAAAATAACCCGCACCGATCAATATCAAAGACAACATAAACAGGGTTAAAGTAACAGCAACCGATCCCATCTCACTAACAAAAGGACGCCGTCGGGCCAGTAAAATATAGAGAAAACCAAATCCCAGGGGCAATATAACAAATAATACCGGTAAATTGCTCATCCCCGCAGCCTCCTTATTTCACCAACATCAAAAGTTCCATATTTTTCATATAATCTAACAGCCAGTGCAACCACAAGAGCAGTTATACCGAAATTAATAACTATAGCTGTTAGCACCAGCACCTGCGGCAGGGGATCAACCGCCAGACCAACAAACTCCCCGATTTTTTGTCCTTCTTCCAGAATCGGGACTATCCCTCCCCGCTGATAACTTACAAGCACAATAAATAGATGAACCGCATATTCCATAACAATCAATCCCATGATAATTTTGATCAGGTTCCGTTTGACCACAACCCCATAGAAACCGATCAAAAATAACAACAGACAGAGACCATAAATCATTCTTCGCCCGCCCCCTCTTCTAACCTGAACAGGGAGAGATATAAAAACATGGCAAAGATCGCCGCACTAACCTTAAAACCAATAACAACATTTGAAAAAACTATTGTTCCCCCGCTCTGTAATCTGAACGCTTCACCCGGCGGTAAAAAATTAGCAAAAAAGTAATTGCCAAAAACCATCCCCAGGAACCCGATGATTAAAAATAAAAGTATCGATAGACTGTCAACCACAGAGGCCTGTTTCAAAGAAAAAAGTCTAAAAGTAAACTCTTTGCCGGCGGCCAGAGTAATCAGTATAAATGAACAGGCGATTATTACCCCGCCGGGAAAACCGCCACCCGGTGTCACATGGCCGTAAAGCATAACGTACAACCCGAAAATAAAAATAAAACTGTTGATCCAGCGGGTTACCGTCTGCACTATCGGGGACATTCCACCCTCAGGTTTCATGATTTTTTCACCATTCCCTCAACAGAATCACTGTCCCCCCGCAAACGCCCTTTCTTACGTAAAACAGTCCAGACCCCAATCAACGCAACAAACAGCACAGTGACCTCCCCGATCGTGTCAAACACCCGGTAATCAAGCAGGATGGCGGTCACAACATTGGCTGCTCCGGTTTCAGCCAGCGCCTCACCTAAATAATGCAATGAGGGGTTTCCAGCCAAACCGGTATGAGCCCGAAGACCGAACACCGGTAAGACCTCAACCATATGCAGGCTGAACAGAAATAAAATCAACAAAGAGCTAACCGCTATGGTCATACCAAACTGTGGTTTACCCTCCTGGATTGTCGTCACGTCACGACTGATCGTCGCCCGGATTAAAATCAACAACACCAGCACTTCAACCACAACCTGGGTAATTGCCAGGTCCGGAGCACCGAGGAAAAGAAACGCTATGGAGGTACCGATTCCCACGGCAGCAAGGGCTACTACAGCAGCCAGCGTATCCCTTGTTTCCAGCGCCACAAGTGCGGCGATTATCATAAATATTAGCAGTATAATAATAATGTACGGAGTCATTAGCAGAAAAAACTCCTGACTGTAAATTTGACTGTTTGACCCAAACTACAACCTCCTGAACAGAGCATTCTACCAGATCCCCAAAAAAACAAACAGATAGACAACCAGTCCCACCAGGGCCCAGGTTACATAGGTGCTGAGAACTCCAGAGTGCAGGTTGCTAAAATAGGAGGCAACACCAACGCTGAAACGTGATCCCAGCTCATAAATATCGAAAAATCCCCGCGATTGATAGCCATATAACGAAGAGATTACCGGTAACCGTTGAATCGTTCGATAAAACTCAGTCCCCGGAAAATAGGCCCTTTCAGGATCATGTTGCGAACCGCCGACCCAGGTCGGAACTCTCCGCAGACGTGAAAAAAGCCCGCTGATCCAGTAGACAAATAACCCGATCAGTAACGCTATCACCAGTAAAACTGTCGCGCCACCGGCATGCCAGTCCCGATATAGTTCCATGCCCACCAGCCGCGGCAGCTCGCCGATGGCAGAACCGACATACAAAAACAGTGGATAGATATAGGCAATACCAAAAACCAGACAAATACCGGCCAGAATTAACACCGGGATAGTCCGAAAATAACTCTGTTCCTTGACCTTCTCCAGTGGAATTCGACAGCTGGGAGTCGACCAAAAAATCGAATGGATAATTTTGATAAAGGACGCCAGGGTTAATGCGCTGCCAAACATCGCAGCCGTCAACCAGACTATCCAGCTCAGCCCCCCTGACTCACCCACCTGGATAAGCCCCCGGTAGATCAGCCATTTGGAAACAAACCCATTTAATGGTGGAACTCCGGATATAGCCGCGGAAGCGATTAACATCGACAGAAAAGTCAACGGCATAAATTTACCCAATCCACCCAGTTTGTCCAGCTCATCCGTCCCGGTCGCCGTCTCCACATTCCCTGCACAGAGAAACAGACAGGATTTATAAATTGCGTTGTTTAACATATGAAATAATCCCCCGGCCATTCCTATCGGTGTCAGAGTTGCTATTCCAAGGATCATATAACCGACCTGACTGACGGCGTGATAACCCAGCAGCCGGCGAATTCGGTGTTGGACCAGCGCCATCATCACCGCCCCGATAATTGTCACGGCACCAATCACCATCAAGTACGTTACCATCCAGGAATCTTCCGGCATGACAAAAATTTTAGTGCAGATCCGGTAGAGAAAATAAATCCCCAGCAGTTTATCCAGGGAGCCGGGTAAAAAAGCAGCCGTGACCGGCCGAGCATCGCTGCTGGCTGCGGGCACCCAGGTATGAAGCGGCATCGCACCGGCCTTCGAAAAAGCAGCCATAGTGAGCAGAATAAAAGCCAGCACTGCATACGGACCGGTAACCGGTTGTTCAATCCATAAGCCCATATTACCACTGAAAATCTGGGTTGTATCTGCCAGCTGTTCTGGTAGATTAAGCAAAAACAACAGGGCAAATCCAAGGATTAACAAAGCGTCAGCCCCACCAACTATAAGAATTGTTTTTTTAGCCGGGCCGGAGGCCGCCTCTCCATCCAGACCGATCATCATGTACAGAGTTAATCCCAAAAATCCCCAGAAGCTTAAAAAAGCGATCATATTAGCAGAAAAAACAACCCCGGCCGCTGCCCCTAAAGTCCAGAGAAAATAGGCATAAAACTCATTTAATCGGGATTTACCGGCTTCAGAACCAAAGGCGTAGATAAGATTGATCGCACCAAAAAACAGGATGAAAAAGAAAATAAACGAGGCCAGACCGTCGGAACTAAAAAACCCGGAAAACAGCTGCTGCTCTGGAGCTATCCCCAGCAACCCGGCCATGATAAATAGCGCGACCAGGGTGACCGAAGCAATGATCTCTCGCAAAAATTTTATCTCAGTCGGGATAACTAAGACCAGCAACCCGGTAAAAAACGGTAATATTATTGAAATTAACAGGAAATATTCAATCCCACTCAACATCATTTAATCAACTCTTCAGTTTTTTTATGAGATTTTTCCAATAACTCACGGGGAGTAATTAACCTTTCATCCCCACTCCTATCCCGCAGTCGTACCGATCGTTCCGTGCAGGAATAACAGGGATCAACCGCCGCCAGTGTCAACAGCACATCGGCGATCTCCTCCCCAATACAGGAGGCCTCAAAGGAGGGAACATTATTAAAGCTCGGCGCCCGGACCTTATGACGAATCGGACTGTTAGTTCCATCAGAGGCTACGTAATGAAATGTTTCCCCACGTGGCGCACCATAAATTCCAATCCCTTCTCCCGCCGGGACATCACGTACCCCGGCATCAATCTCTCCTGCCGGAAGCTGCTGCAGGGCCTGCCTGATTATTTTGATCGACTCCAGGTTTTCCTTCAAACGAACCATCGTTTTCGCATAAACATCTCCACTCTGTTCAACTATCACATTCCAATCAACCCGATCATAAACACCGTGCGGATGATCTCGCCGAACATCGAGGTCATATCCCGACCCACGAGCCGTCGGGCCTAAAGTACAGTAATCACGTGCCTCCTGCTCAGTCAAAACTCCAACTCCCTTGAGCCGCGATTTAATCACCGGGTCGTCCTCGACCGCATGCAGCAGCATGAGACATTTTTCTTCTAATGGTTTCAGCATCTCCAGGACCCTGTCCTGCTTCTCC
>PWOD01000057.1 GCA_003557545.1 bacterium
CTTTACTTCAAGACGTGAACGAAGCTGAGCCGGAGTTAAAGACCAGGCCGGTTGGGGTTGAGAGAAAGAGCAGAGCCCCAGAAAAAGTAGTAGTGAAATCAGTATGATAGTTCTGATGCTACTCTTCACCAGCTTCATCCTCCTTATAATAGCTAGCTGCATCAACCAGTACACGACGGGCCCGACTGCCACGATGTGGTCCAACTATTCCCTCTTCCTGCATCATATCAACCATACGAGCGGCCCTATTATAACCAACTCTAAACCGCCGTTGAATCATGGAGGCGGAGGCTTTTCCACTGGTAATAACCAATTTTTTAGCCTCCTCATAATATTCATCGTCAAAATCCTCATCAAGTTGACTAAGAGTATCGGAACCAAATATTGCCTCATCATCGATATAACTGGGGCGGAGTTGATTTTTAACATATTTGATAATCTCTTTTGTTTCCCTATCATCCAGAAAAGATCCCTGGGCCCGGCGCGGATAAGGTGAGGCCGAGGAAAGATAAAGTAGATCCCCATTCCCCAGCAAAGTCTCGGCCCCGTTCTGATCAATGACCCCCCGACTATCAGTTCCACTGGAGACCCGACAGGCAATTCGGGCAGGCATATTAGCTTTAATCAAGCCAGTTATTACATCGGTTGAGGGGCGCTGGGTTGCCAGGACCAGGTAAATCCCAACTGCTCTGGCCTTTTGAGCTATCCGGGTTATCGAAAGCTCGCACTCTTTTTTGTTGGTAAACATCAGATCGGCCAGCTCATCGACAATGATCACCAGATAGGGCAATTTATCCTCAGGATCAACCTGCTGATTGTAACTATTGATATCTCGACAACCGGCTTCTGACAGAGTCTGGTAACGTCGTTCCATATCATCCACAGCCCATTTCAGGGCCTTGTTGGCATCATCAGGATCATCAATCACTTCAGTAATTAAATGGGGAAGCCCATCGTAAAGTTTTAGTTCTACCCGCTTGGGATCAATCATGATAAATTTCAGTTCATCCGGCGGCAATCTGTACAGCAGACTACAGATAATTGAATTAATACAGACACTCTTCCCGCTTCCGGTGGCTCCGGCCACAAGCACATGTGGCAGCTTACCAAGATCTACCACCAGGGGATCACCAAAAACATCAAGTCCAAAAGCAAGAGGTAGATTTTTTTCAGTATTTTTAAACTGAGGTGTATCAATTACATCGCGAAGTTTAACCAGTGCCCTGTCAGGGTTGGGTACCTCGATTCCAACAGCAGATTTACCGGGTATCGGTGAAACGATACGAATCGACTGAACCGCCAGGTTAAGTTTAATATCATCCGAACTGTTTTGAAACTTACTCACCGAGACCCCGGGACCCGGTTCGACCTCATACATGGTCAGAACAGGACCGGCATTAGCTCCAACCACACTGGCCTCAAATCCAAACTCCTTAAAGGTATTCTCAAGTTTTGCCGCCACCTCGCGCTGAGTTTCCTCATCCGGGATCGCCGACTGGACATTCCCTGGTGCCAGCAGTTTAAGTGGCGGGAACCGATAGTTGGATAGATCAGCATCGTCAACTCTGGGCCGGTCCCGATTGACTTCGACCGGTTGAGAACCATCTGCCCCCTGCGGTTCGGTCTTCATATCCTGTTGTTTTGCCTCACCAAAAGTCAACTCTGGAAGTTGGTCTTGCTCAGCCTTCGGACCTTTTTTAGTTGATCTGTCAGTCGAACTGCCGGAACTATCGGCTCGATCATCTTCCACTGCAGATGCGACCTTTTTAGAAGGTTTGAATTCAGTCTTTTTAGGGGGCGAAGAAACAGCGGATTTTTTAGGTTTATCAGCAACCGGATCCGGTTCCTGAAAAAATAGGTTTTGAGCTGCTGCCGTGAGATATTTCAACAACTTTCCGAGATAGCGACCGGTTAACAGAATAATCCCACCGATAGATATAACAACGTATTCAACCAGTTCATAGAGTTTACATAACAGGTTCCATAGCTGCTTAAAAAGAGAAATAATCGAAGAGGCTGTCTGCAAAGAAGCTCCAACAATAAGAAAAAAAACAAAGGCTAAAAATGTTCCCTGATGGCCCAGAAAAGGTTCAAAGATATCGACCAAAAAATCCCCGAGGCTGCCGCCCCAGAGAATTTCATGCTCCCTCCAGAGACTAAAAATACCGGTGAGACTGAGCAATACAAAGATAGCACCTACAACCGCACCAACGGTGGGAGTAACCGCCTGCTGGTTAATCAACTGGATTGAAAGGAAAGCCAGCAGGAAGATGATTATCCAACCGGTTAACCCGAGTAACCAATCGAGCCAGTAGGCGACATGAGCCCCAACAGTTCCACCCCAATTAGTGATCTCAGTACTTGAGCCAGCCGGAACTTCAGAGGGAGAATAAGAATAGAGCGAGATTAATAAAAAAATCGCTAAAAATATTCCAAAAACACCGAGAATTTCCAGACCGCGTTTCTTTTTATCCATGATATCACCGGTTATCCGGTATTCACTCCCGGCCGAAAAAATTAGTGCTCACCCAGCAGGTATCCGCAGTCCGGGCCAAAGACCGGCAGAATTAAATGACAGCGGGATGGCCACTTTAAAGCCATCCCGCCCGTCAAATATGGCAAATTTAAAAACGACCGAAGAGTTCTCCGGCAGCTTAAATTCATATCAGAAAAAGTAACTAAGTTTAATTTTCCTGATTTAACTGTTTATCCGCTTCTACCTTGCTCAGTTCTATGCCTTTTTCAGAAATACCCATGCATTTGACCTTAATAACGTCGCCAACCTCAACTATATCTGTGGTTTTCTTGACGTGATAGTCAGCCAACTCAGAGATATGAACCAATCCATCCTGTCCGGGCAAAATCTCCACAAAAGCGCCAAAATCAGTTGTCGAAACAACTGTACCTTCATAAATTTCACCCGGTTTAGCCTCTTTAGTGCAGTTTTCAACCATTTCAAGAGCGCGGTCTCCCGACTCACCATCGGTCGCACCGATATAGACTGTACCATCATCTTCCACATCGATAGTAGCGCCGGTTTCATCGATAATTTTTCGAATATTCTTACCGCCGGGACCGATCAGGTCACGAATCTTATCATTAGATATTTCCAGAGTGTAAAGTCGCGGAGCATATTCAGAAATAGTTGAACGGGGTTGATCAAGACAGCTGTTCATGATCTCGAGGATCTCCATCCGTGCTTTATTACCCTGTTCAAGAGCGGCCTCCATAATCTGGCGGTCAACGCCTTTAACCTTAATATCCATCTGCAATGAGGTAATTCCATCTTTGGTTCCTGCTATTTTGAAATCCATATCCCCCAGATGATCTTCATCCCCCAGGATATCGGTGAGAATCGCATGTTGATCGCCCTCAATTATCAGTCCCATGGCAATTCCCGATACATGTTTAGGAAGTGGAACTCCGGCATCCATCAGAGCCAGTGAAGCCGAACAAACTGTGGCCATGGAGCTAGACCCATTAGACTCCAGAATTTCAGAGACAACACGGGTCGAATAGGGCCAATCCTCTTTTTCAGGAAACAGCGGTTCAATGGCGCTTTCAGCCATCAATCCATGACCGATCTCCCGACGTTTAGGACCGGTAATTCTCCTGACCTCTCCAACGCTAAAGGGAGGAAAGTTATAGTGCAACATAAAGCGTTTTTCTGTCTCATCAAACAGACTGTCAATTCGCTGAGTCTCACGTGGAGTTCCAAGGGTTACAGAAGCGAGACTCTGGGTCTCACCCCGGGTGAAAAGACTGGATCCGTGGGGCCGGGGAAGTCTGCCAACCTCGGCTGAAATATGCCGAACTTCATCCAGAGCCCGACCATCAATCCGGCGTTGTTCATTGATAACTGCCTGACGGACGACTTCAGCTTCGAGCTCAGAGACAGCGCGGGAAAATGAACGCTGCAGTTTGTCTTTTTCAACCTCATCCTCAAGCTCATCAAGCTGCCCGAGGTACTTTTCTTCGAGATTTTTCTGAACTGCCGACTTGGCCTCATTACGCTCATGCTTAGTGGGCAAAAAAACAGCCGATTCCATCTGTTCCCGAGCAGCAGTTTTAATCTGCTCAATCAACTGCTCATCATATTCGGGAGCTTCAAACCCTGACTGAGGCTTCTGACACTGAGCAACAAGCTGTTTTTCCAGCTGAATAATCTTCTTGATCTCCTCATGGGCCCGATCCAGAGCATTCAGAATAATCTCTTCACTAACCTCAGTTGCGCTGGCTTCAACCATTGTAATGGCTTCTTCAGTTCCGGCAACCACCAGGTCAAGCAACGAATTTTCAAGCATTTCTTTGGAAGGATTAACGATCAGCTGTCCATCATTATAGCCCAGTCTAACCGCACCCAGAGGCTCATTAAATGGGGTATCAGCAATCATCAGGGCAATTGAAGCACCGACAATCGAGAGGACATTAGGCATATTCTTTTCCTCAGCGCTAAGAACAGTGGAAACCACCTGAACCTCATTTTTATAACCGTCCGGAAAGATCGGCCGGATAGCCCTGTCGGTCAGACGGGCCGAAACTATTTCGTGGCTGCTGGGACGACCCTCCCGTTTAAAGAAACCGCCAGGGATTTTTCCCGCTGCATAAGTCATTTCTCGATATTCAACTGTTAATGGGAAAAATGGAAGATTTTTCGGATCGGACACCCCTGCCGTGGTTAAAACAACTGTGTCACCATATTGTATTTCAACTGCCCCCTGGGCCTGCCGTGCTATTTTTCCGGTGCTAAATGTTAAATCACGTCCACCAATTTCTATTGAACCAGTAAACTCCATACTGTTAATTAACCTCCTAAAAGTTAACGATAAAATCAAAGCTGACAATCTTCACTCTTAAAGCAACCATCAACAACTCTAAATTTCAATTAAATTAAACCTACAACCTACTATTCAGCTGACAAACAAAGATCACCCTGCTCAATAATTAAAGACCAAGCTCTTCAGTAATCTTTTCGTACCGTTCATAATGGTTATTCATCAGATAACGGAGATTTTTTTTACGACGTTGAACCATACGGATCAAACCGCGGCGAGTCGAAAAATCCTTCGGATGCTGTTTCATATGTTCAGTCAGTTCGAGTATTCTCTGGGTCAACAGAGCAATTTGAACCTCAGGTGATCCGGTATCCTTATCATTAATCTGAAACTCCTCAACCAGTTCAGCTCGTTGCTGCTTTAAATCACTCATCATACTCCTCCTTGTTAAAAATTTTCTGTTCATATAAGGGCCGTGGCCTGTTCAACCCGGAAAACCGGGTCCGAGCCATGGCAACATCTTGTGAAATCTTATCGATCAGCTCAGTTTTCGAATCAAACTTCATCTCAGCCCGGAGAAACTTCTCAAAATAAATATGAGTTGACTCCCCCACAACAAAATCCGGCCGGTTATCGAGCGAGTGAACCTCTAAATAGGGTTCTGTTTGTAAACCGAAAGTTGGTGCAACTCCAAAATTGGCCACAGCGGGAATTCTTTCCTCCGTTCCCAGCCAGACCAGGTAGACCCCATACAGGGGTTTAAGAGTATTTCTCAGGGTGAAATTAAGCGTTGGAAAACCCAGCTGACGACCGATTCCCCGACCTGTTTTAATCGATTCAAAAACAGTATAGGGCCGTTCCAGCAGCTGTGCCGCCTGTTCAACTTCACCCTGTTTTATCAGTTTGCGCACTCTTGAGCTACTGACCGGTTCACCAAGTTTTTCTACCGGAGAACAGACCTCCAGTTCAAATCCTGCTTCGCTGGCCAGTCTCTGCAGCTTCTCAATATTACCGCACCCACCATGACCAAACTTAAAATCATAGCCTACGGAAAGTCCCCTCACATTAAGACGACGCACGAGCACCTTCCAGATAAACTCTTTAGGTGTGAGTCGGGCAAGTTCAGCCGAAAACTTCAGAAGCAAGCATTTCTCAAAACCTAAGCCCTCTATGATACGTAATTTATCCTGTTTAGTCAACAAACGCCTTGCGGCAGGATCGCGGTCATGTAAAAAACTATCCGGTTCAGGATCAAAGGTAAAGACTACCGGAGAGGCTGAGTTTTGAGCAGCCAGTTCGATCGCATTTTTCAAGACCGCTATATGACCCGGATGCAATCCATCAAAGTTTCCAAGAGCCAGTACTGAAGGGGCAAAATTTTCAGGGATTTGACGGATAATTTTCATCTTAAACTGTCACCATGATCTTTTCTGGCTGCCACAGATCCCGCCCATCCCGGCTAACCGCCCGGGCTACTCCCACCAGTCTATTTCGATCATCAACCACTGCCACAGACGTCCCGTCGGGATGATCAAAAGTTCGAGCTATCGCTGTACCATGTGAAATCAACCGTAACTGCTGATCTGTAACTCGCAGTTCAGCCAGATGACCAATCGCCCTGAGAGGCGAACTTAACTGCTTCCGGCTGAGTTTTAGCTGACTGCCATATTGTACCGCGTCACTACGAGTAAAAGGACCATATTTCTCACGAATTAACTCGGTAACAACGGCTCCCCCGAGAGCAAACTGTTCAGCCAGATCGCGGGCAAAAGATCGTACATAAAAACCCTTACCACAGTGTATTTCAACCTCTATTCGGGGGAAACTGCTGGCAAGCAATATAACCTTTTCAACCCGAACCGGGCGGGATTCAAGAACCACTTTTTCCCCCCGTCTTACCCGATCAGAAACTCTCTCACCCCTAAGCTTTACCGCCGAATATATCGGTGGTTTCTGATCGATCACACCCCGCTGGTCAGTTAACCATTCTTGTAAATCTTTGATGGGCGGAGCCACACCCGGATCAACCGTTTCAACAGTCCCGTCCAGATCGAAAGTTGGCGAGGTTTGATCAAATCTTATAGAGGTCCGATAAATCTTGGGCTGATGGTGAAAATAACGGACCAGTCCGGTTGCCTTACCAAGAAATATCGGAAGAACTCCCCGGGCCAAACGATCCAGGGTTCCACCATGACCCACCTTGCAATCGGGAAACTGTTGTTGAACCCAATCAACCAGTTGGCGGCTGGTCATCCCGGACGGTTTATCAACCGGTAAGACTGCTGCCTCCACAGCTGTCCGGTCAGCCTGCACGGTTGAGGACCTCATCAACTGTTTGTAAAACTTTATCCTTGACCTCAGACAAGGAACCCTGAACGGAAGCGCCGGCGGCGGCCGAATGCCCACCACCACCAAAACGACTAACTATAGGCATGAGGTCTATACCCTGTTTACTACGAAAGCTCACCTTGACGGTTCTACTATCGGGACGTTCACAAAACAATATAACAATTTTAGCTCCTTCCACCTGGCGCAGCTGATTAATCGCCTCGTTCAGATCATCTTCGGAGGTCCCGGTTCGTCTAAAAAGCTCCCCTGTAACCTGGCTCCAGACAACTGATTCCCGCTGCTGTAAACCGGTTAATATTTCACCCAGCAAAACTCGCGACTGGAGTGATTCCCGTTCATATATCAGACTATAGATCTCCTCGGTATGAAAATCGCCAGCCTCCATCAACCGGGCAACCGCCTGATGAGTTAGCGCCGTAGTATTCCCATGTCGAAAACAGCCGGTATCAGTAACAATACTGGCATACAAAGCACGAGCTACAGCGGGAGTTATAGTCTCTCCCAGATGCTGATAAAAGCGAAAAACAATCTCTCCCACGCTGGAAATTTCCGGACAGAGAATTTTCAGATCGACATCAAGGTGATTGTTCTGATGGTGATCAATCACCACCAGCCGATCAAGCCCCTCCAGATAGGGTTGAAAATTAGCCGTACGTTGAAGATTACCACAATCAATTACGATCCCCACGTCAACCGGCCTATCAGGAATGGTAACCCGCCAGGTAGATTCAGTAGTTAAAAAATCCATATTAGTGGGGGGTGGATCGGGGTTTGACAGATAAACCTGCTTATCCCAACTTTCCAGCAGATATCCAAGAGAATACTGAGTACCGATACAATAGCCATCCGGTCTTTCATGACCAACTATGATAAAACTATTATTATTTTTTAAGATTTCCGCCAGTCGATCAAAGCTGTTCTGGAGAGTCTGACTCATTCCGTTCCGCCTTCAATTCCTTCATGATCTCGGTTATCTTCTGTGCATCCTTCAAAGTGGTATCCTCCCTGAAACGCAACTCAGGAATATATTTCAACGGCAGGGCTCTTGTAACCCCGGCCCGAATTGTTTTTTCTTTCCTTCGCAACAACTTAAGGCTTTCCTTCCGAAGTTCTTCATCCTTTTTAATATGACTGACATAGACGGTTGCCTTACGATAATCGGGAGTCAGTTCAACACCGGTGACGGACAGCAGATCCAGCCGATGTTTATCCGGCAACTCCTGCTTTATCAGCTTACTGATAACTTTCTTTAGATCAGCTTCAATCCTTCTACGTTTGACATTAGACATGTTTAATAACCTCTCAAAAAATCTTTCGATGATAATTGCGCAGTTCAAAATCGACAGCCAAATCAAGCTCCCGAACTATTTTATCCTGTAGGCTAATGAGTTGTTTTTTAGAGGAACTGACGGAAGCCATCGATAATGTTATCAACCTTTGATGGTCCTGGTTATCCACTTCAGCCACAGCCAGATTAAACCGACCGGTAAGTCGGTCAATAAGCCGGCGAACTATCTGGCGTTTATCTTTAAGCGAAAAACTACCCGGACAATAAAGTTCACATTCAAAGAAAAATTTAAAGCCGGACACTAGAGTTCAGGCTCAACCTCATGTTCAACGAAAATTTCAAACTGATCTCCAACTTTAAGATCATTAAAATTCTCCAGTCTCATTCCACACTCATAACCTTCAGCAACCTCAGCCACATCCTCCTTAAACCTTTTCAACGAAGCAATGTCACCTTCAAAGATAACTGCGCCCTCTCTAACCACCCGACAGGAGGCTTTACGGGTAACCTTGCCCTCGGTCACATAACAACCTGCAACCTTTCCAACGCCTGATATTGAAAACAGATCACGCACTTCCACAACACCGATTATCTCTTCCTCAATATCCGGTTCAAGCATACCAACCATGGCCTCTTTAACATCTTCAATCGCCTCATAAATTACGCGGTAGCTTTTTATCTCTATGCCCAACTGGTTAGCCATTTTACGAGCCCGACTTCCCGGGCGAACATTAAACCCGATTATCATACCATCGGCCGCATCAGCCAGCCTAACATCGGCCTCAGTAACCGCACCGACGCCGCCATGGATAACTTCCACTTCAACATCAGCCGACTCAATGTTACCCAGCGAGTCACGTAAAACCTCAACCGCACCGCTGGTGTCAGCTTTAACGATAACATGAAGATTTTTAATTTTACCCTTTTCAATAAATTCCTGTAACTGATCCAATGTTACACGACCCTGATCCCTGACCCTGGAGCTTTTCAACTCCTCCTGCCTTTCCCCGGCAAGTTTACGGGCATCGGACAGATCATCAACAACTTCAAAAAAATCTCCCGGGACGGCCAGGTCCTCGAATCCCAGCACTTCAACCGGAGTTCCGGGA
>PWOD01000227.1 GCA_003557545.1 bacterium
ACAGCTGAAGTTTTTTTTCCGAGCTAATCGTCATTACATGTTCTTCAACTATGGCCTTGATCTTCTCACGCTGACTATCATCCTTACGAACCCGAATTGTTTCTGTACCAAGCTGATCCACAACCTTACGGTGAACCTCCGTTTTCAGCTGTTCACGGGGTGATACAGGTTCAACTTTTTCAGTTTCACTGGACTGATCATGATCCTGAGTTCGGACTGTTTCCAACCGTTGTAATAATGACATCAAAAGTCACCTGGTTTAAATAAAAAATTCTCCCTCAACAACAAGTCAAACTGACAGTAATTTAAACAGATATCCGGTAAATATATTCCACGGGTTTTTCATATATAACTAAAAATTAATTAATTCGAATGAAAATTTTCCACTCTGGTCTTCGCAAGTATATCATGCCAGGTCCGCTGCTGTTCGTCGAAAAAAGCCCAGAAAAAGCCCAGACCAAAGGGTATGACTGAGAAAAACAGGGCCACGGACCTGGTGAAAGCAACTCCCAGGGAGATCTCAGACTGATCGGAAACGGCAAGTGACAATCCCATCAGTTTTTCGCCGGGGGTCTGCCCTCCACTGTGGAAAAATGTAAAATAAAGCACCGGCGGTAAGATGCTGGAAAATATTCCCAGCATCCCCACCAGTAGATTGACTGGCGGCTCCAAAAAAATTAATCCCAGCACTCCCGGAATTAAGAACAGTAACATACAGATAAAAACCAGTGAATAATCTACCAAACCGGCCAGTATTCTATTTTCAATCGGCGGTAGATTTGATGGCGATTGATCGGTTTTCGAACTCTCTTCAATAAGAAACTCTGGCTGCTCAAAATAGTCAGCTATAATGGTACGACCGAGATCGAACAGTTGTTTGGAAAACTGTGACTCCGGATGTGAATCAACCACGGGATTGCCCATGTCGATTGAGGGCATGACAACATTTCCCTGGCTGGGCAAACAGCCAATTATTTCCTTGCCCAGGGCCTCTTCCACCTCTTCAACCTGAAGTTCGGAGTCAGGAACATCACGATTCATCACGATTCGCACATTTTGTTTAGAAAGCCCCAGGTTATCCATCAGTTCTAACATTAGCCGCCCATTTTTTATGGTGGGTAGCTCAAGAGTTAAAAGCAACAGTATAATGTCAGCCTTTTCCATGGCTACCATGACCGGTTCCGAAATATGTGTGGAAGTATCGATAACCACATAATCATAATGGCGTTCAAGAACCTCCAGAATCTTAACAACATCATCAGCTTCCACATACTCTGCCTGCTCCGGACGGGAAGGTGCCGCCAGCAGGTCAACGCCTGTTGATTCATGGGTATAGATATAATCGTCAACCAGATCAAAATTAATATATTCCTCCTGTTTACAATCCCGGGCAAGAGTATCTATCATGGTCGTCGGTTTCATATCCATCAGGATAGCATCATCACCAAACTGCAGATCAAGATCAACAAGAATTACACGGGACTCAGTCAACTTACGCAAAGCGCAGGCCAGATTAACAGCCAACAGTGATCTGCCCACCCCCCCTTTAGTACTGAAAACCGAAATTATCTTACCTATTTGCTGTCGTTTGGCGCCATAACCAGGTCCAGAAACTATCTCTGAAAGCTTTTTTTGACGTCGGCGGGAAATTTCAACTATCTCCCGCACAGCAGCCACCAGTTCCTCCTCAGAAAAGGGCTGTTCAATATAATCAAAGGCCCCCGCCCGAAGCAATCGCCGGGCCAGCTGATTGCTTTCCATCCCCTGACTTAAGATTAAAATTTCAAGTTGTGGGAAATCTCCAGTTATTTCATAGACCAGCTCCAGGAGCTCCTCGGGATCGGCGAATTCCAGGGATAGCAGCAGCAGATCAACATTATTATTTTTTAGCTGACCGATGATCTCATCCGGCTCTTCAATCTCCATGGCAATTTCCATGGTCTGGTCGGTAAACAGCTGCTTTTTGAGTTCAATTCGCTGCTGAATATCAGGATGGGCAAGGGCAACAGAAATAATTTCCAAATCAATCCCCTCCCGTAATCCAGAACCCCTGTTCAGACCGGTGACGGTAGATAACCATCAGTTCACTACAGCTGCAGATTCTGTATCAGCTGTTGTCCCGTCCAAATCAGGAGATATCTCATCAATATTGATGATTTCAGCTGTAAGGAAAATTGTTAAACTACGGGATTCCTGGCGTTCTGTTTGATGACCGAAAAATAGGCGACCAATCAGGGGAATACGACTGAAGAATGGAACCTCACGCTCTTCAGAATCCCTGAACTCCCGATCCAGTCCACCAATTACCAGGGTCTGACCATCCCGCAGAGCCACCTCCAGTTCAGCCGTCCGGCGATCGACCTCATGAACAAAAAATGTTCTATCCTGATCCGGGGTAACAGCATCACGATATTCAGTCAGTTCAACCACACGCATCTCCGAATTAAGTGACATCTGAATCAAACCTGTGCTGGTAATCAAAGGTGTCACCTGTAGCTCAATCCCACCGGAAACAGTTTCTATCTGGGGAGTGAACTGCGGTTGTCCCTCATGATAACTGACATCCCATCCTCCCACATAACTCTGTTCATCAACAATTTCCAGGTTGGCCTCCTGCTGGTTTCTGGTCATCACATTCGGGGAAGAGATAAGATTTATCAACCCCTCGGTTTCCATCATTTGCAGACGAGCCCGCAGTTCAGAGGGGGCGGCGGTTCCCAGTCCCAGTTCCAACCCTTCGCCCCCCAGGATGCCACCAGCTCTTTCTCCCCCGAGAGTCCCATCATATTCCCAATTGATCCCGATCGCCCTTCTGGCCTGCTCGCCCATTTCAACAAAACGGGCCTCAATCCTGACCTGAGCCACGGTCTCCACATCGATCCCCCACAGATATTCTTCAATTCGTTCAACATTTTCCAGCCGATCGACAACCAGCACTGAATTTGTCTCTTCATCAAATACCAGTTTTCCATCATCACTCAACAGCTCCCGGGCTTCATCGGCCAGCTCCACTGCGGAGCGATGCTGCAGGTCAACCCGGGTTGAGTAGATAGTTTCTCTCCCGGGAACATCCAGTTTAGAAAATAATCGACCAATCTTATCAAGAATTTGTGGTGGTCCAACAGCAAACAGTTTGCGGGCCTGATGATCGACCAGAACGACCTCACCATCATCTTCCAGAAGATCCTCTAAATATTCTTCGAAAATCTCAGTATCACGATACCGTGGTGAAAACTCCCGTAGTTCCACCTCGCGGTCATCAATATCAATATAGTTAAGAATGTTCCGGCGGGGCCGATCAATATCTCGACGAATCCTCAGCTGATATCTAAACAACCCCTGTTCAGTCCAAACATGTAGAGTTGTCTGTCCAGCTTCCTGACCAAAGATTAAAATCTCACGACTACTTACCACCTGGACACGGGCCAGCTGATTATCGGCCAGAACAACCCGCTCAAGCGGTGAAGAAAGTTCCAGAACTATACCACCCTGAACCGGTACCTCAAGCTCTTCCCGGACCGCTGTGGAACCGGACAGATAGCCGCCCGGTAGACTCAGAACAAATAGAGCTATTAATAGGAGGAGTAAAAACCTCTGTCTAAACTGTCTCATCGTCTATCAGGGACCCTGTAAATTTCCTGCTGATCCCCTTGAATCACCTCAACCGGACGAGATTTAATAAGGTCATCCACTTCGGATTTAGATCTTCTATAAAATAGTTCAAAATCAGTCAGGCTGCGCAGGCCATATTGACTTTCTAGGATACGAGGCCGTAAAATGACATAAAACCGCATATCAAGACCACGGTATTTCATCCCTTTAACAAGGCTGACTTTTTCAGCCTCTTTAAGAGTCAAAGCCAGGGTTATTCCATCATATGTTAAATGCCCTTCCTGTTCTTCAACCTGATCTACCTGGTCACTGCTCCAGATATTTCTATCCCCCCGGTTTAGGGCCAGAATCTCAGCTCCGTCAGCCAGTTTCTGGAGAAGATGAACCCTATCTCCGGTTCCTGAAAATCTTTCCATTTCTTGAGCGCTGTACTGTTTAGCCTGATAAACATAAAGATCAACCAGATCACCGGGCCGGATCATGTGAGATACCGAACGATCCAGGTCGATCTCAATCCCAACTGCCCGGCGATACATAGGAATAAAATAGGAAAGTTGTAATTTTTCGTCATACAGATCTGACTCCCGAATAACCTCCCCGGGAACTTTGCCTGTTCTGATCGCTCGACCAGCCAGAGCAGTCCGGTTGGTAACCGCATCATCAGGAACTACCGGACGGGTTTCTTCAACCAGATCCTCAATTCTAATCAGACTGTTAGGGCGAATTCGACGATCCGCCACAACAACCGTGTGTTCCTCTACATAAACATGATCCTGGGTAACAACAGTTCCCGCCGGTATCCCCTCCCTTACCATCCGATCCAGCAGCCAGCTCAAATCATCGATCGCATTACGTGGACGGTCCTCAGTCTGGACAGGCTCAAGCATAGCCTGTTCCAGCCGGTTTCCGGCCGGAACAGATCTGGTTGTTTGAAAAAGCTCAAAATAATCCCGAAGAAGATCCTCCGTAAACTCTGTTTCCCGGGGAATATTTTCGGCCGCCACACTCCCCACGATCCGATTAATGTCAGTGATAATATTTTCAGGCGGTGGCTGGTCCTGATAAACCATTTCCAGCTGATCCTCACGGATTCGACTATTGGCCGGAATCTGCTGGGCCGCCACCGGAATAGAATGATCCATACGGGCGGTGAGAAACAGGGCAACAAAAATAGCTGTCCCCAAAAAAACAGCAAGCAGGAAAAGTATCCCGGCTACAATGATCATGACCCTGTTTTGCATACAATATTACCCCTCAATTTGAACGTCAGTAGTTCGACCAGTTCTATATTTACTATGCCATCCAAGTTGCCTTAACAAACCGCCAATACCTTCAGAACAACTCTGGACACTCTATGCCGTCTGTTTAAAATTAAGAAACTTACTGTTAAATATACCACAAAACAGAGAGATTGTTAAATAAAAAGATGTTTTCAAAAACTATCAAACCATCTCTGCCAGTTTATGAGACAGTTCAGGGACCGATGGCGGGATTTTGATAGAGCAGGTTATTGCCGGGATCAAATTTATTTTCTATTCCACTCCCACTATGATCATAATCGGGCTGAATAACCGAATCAACTTCTCCCGTATAATCAAGATGGCTGGGATGAACCCACTCAGTATCACCGGTCTGATCGAGGAACCATAACAGATAACCGGCTTCCCAGGAGTCTACAAGTCCATCCCGATCAAGATCGTTGGCAGTCTGGATAACACGCCGGCTAACAATCGGACGGGAAGCTGTTAAAGCCCTGAGAAAAGGTATCTGAAAGCCAACCAGATAGTTAAGCCCGATCTCAATCTCATAGCCCTGCGCCCAGAAAAGATAGGGCGCAATCAGTTCCCGAGCCGGTTCCAGACGGGGCTGATCAAAGGGAAAATCGGTAGTTTCCAGAGGAGCAATCTTATCCCCGGTATAGGGATTATAAATATCAACAAATAACTGAGCGGTATCCAGTTCCTGATAAATAAAAGCTGAATAGAGAAGGTTGGATGATTCACTGACAAAAACCTCCTCAATGTTTTCAATAGGTGCACCATATGAAGCATAAAGAGAAGCGCTATCAGCTGCCCGGTTAAGGACTGAAATATTATGGATATAAACCCCGATTTCGAAAATTCCAAAAGCCATCGCCAGGCAAACAAAGATCACAACAGCCAGTTCAACTATTGCCTGTCCGGACTGCTGACCGACAATCAGGTTAGTTATTTTTCTGGTCATGTTACCAGCGCTCCGGATCCTGGGGATAACGATCATATTTATTAAGCCATCCGTTATTAACCGTATCATGAGCAGTCCGCAGCTGACGAATTATGTAAGGCCGGGAGGAGTTGTCAACCCCCCAGCGTGGTAAACGCCGGGGAAACATCTGCTGTGGTGCCTCGCTGCCATCATCCCAGATTTCCGGAGCATGGTACCAACCATCAGAGATGATCCCTTGATCCCACCCAGAAATCCCTCCAAACTCACAGGTACTACCTAAGGGCTGATCATGGGGGCGATAAAGGTAATACCCGGCAGGACAGCTGCCGGTACTGCCATCTGTATAACCAATAGCTATTGTATCCGCCTCCCAGCTGACTCCATCCCCATCAGCATCCTCCTGACTGCCACCAAAAAGATAGCTATCAGTCACCCCGGTATTACGATGATCACGGGGATTGGTACTGGAAAACTCCTGGTAACTATTGCAGGGAACGCCCGGTCCGGAAAGCTGATCTTTGCAGCCATCATTATCAAGGTCATTATATTGAATAATTAATCGTTGAGTGCTAACCGGCAGCTCAATCAGCTGCATAAAACCAAAAATCCCCAGGCCATAAAACAGTTCCAGATTAATCTTCACATCCATTCCATCAACTCGCTCAATCTCAGCCGCTGGAAAAATCTCAACATCACCGGGCCGGGAGAGAAAAAGTATACCGGGCAGCGTCCGCTGGTCGATCTGCTGATTAATCTTTTCCATGATCGCCTGATTGGAGCCCCCCAGCGAGCCGACCCGGGCCCCTTCAACCACAGCAAAATGATACAGATTATGATTATAGATAAGAAAGCCAAGATCGATGACCAAAAAGACAAAGATAACAAAAATAACAAAGGCCAGGGCAAACTCCACCATATATTGCCCGCGGCTTGACGAACTTCGATTGAAGAAACCACAGAAGAGATTAGCCAATATTGATTTCAATGATATGGAGCGGTTAAGAGGATAAGAAAAGAACCGCTGAAAGAAGTTAGCGACAAACAAAAAGGCGGTCAACAGGAAACCTCCTGTATAGAGTAAATTAAAAAGGCCCTGGCCCCTTGAAGGGACCAGGGCCTGCTGTTAAATTCAGAATTAAAACTAATCAGTGTCGCCTTCGTCTTCACCAAGCGCATCCTCGAGCTGCTGACGACCTTCAGCCAGGTCATCTTCGATGGCGCTTTCAAAAATACCTACGATCTGGGGTCCAAGAGCTACCATCACGGCGATCACAATAATCGCGATCAAACCGACGATCAGGCCGTATTCAACCATGCCCTGACCTTCTTCGGCAGTGAAAAAATTTCCGATTTTTCTCATCATATCTAATCACCTCCTCTCCCTTTCAAGGTATAGCCAGCATACTATAAGTTAAGCTACCTGTCAAATAATTTCCCTGATTTCACCCAAAGTTAAAAACGAAAATCAACCGAACCATAGATTCCATAGGACAGCCGATCGTTTCCGGCCTCATAATTATCCCGATACCAGGAAAAGCTGCCACCAAAAGTAGAACGAATATTATCGGTGAAATCATAGGAACCACCGAACCGACCATCGATTGATTGATTATCCGACCGGGTTTCTCCGTCCCGGGTCCGTTTATTATATGACATCGAGATAGTGCCGTTAATCTCCAGCCTGTTGGTGAACCAGAGAATTCGCTGCTCATCCGGCTTATTAGCCAGCCAGCGAAATTCCAGGGAGGGACGCAGGGACCGCTCCCGGGTAGTAGTGAATGAACTGTTGAGATTCATATTGGTATTCCAGCGTTGATTCCAACGCGTTCTCCAGCCCAGATCGACCCGGTTTCCGGTTGATTCTTCTCGACGATCCTCAGAGAGAGAGAGAGTATAATCAACCCGGAGAGTGGAGTTATCAGTGTTTTCTTCAAACCAGCTGCTGATAGCCTCAAGATTAAGCCGGTTATCAAGAGAAAATTGATCGGTAGTTGAACTACGCACTGATCCTTCGTCCTGGGTGTAACTTTCCGAACGGCTAATATTGTAGCTGGTTCGCAGGGGGTTCCAGAACTCAAGACGGCCAGAAAAGCGGTGACTGAGGGATTTCCTGGCACTGCTTCTAAAATAGGTAAGACGATCGGCACCTACCGAAACATCGGGACCACGCCAGAGCCAGTTGATATTACTATAAAAATCAGAATAAATATTGGACAGTGACTCATCCGTGGGCAAACCGTCATAACTGGCACTGCTGGTCAGTGAAAAGTTATATCTCAAGGTAAGAAAATCAAGCCGTTCCGACCAGAGCTGTGGATCTGTTCGCAAGCCAAGATCAGTTCCTCCGGAAAGACCCACGTCCTTTTCCCCGGCGACCCGGTCAAAATCCTCATCAACAGAAAAATCAAAACGCAAAGTTGGTTCTAAACCATAAAAGCGGGCCAGACCAACCCGAAGATCAAAATCCTGTGAGCGATTAATAAGACCGTCCTCTTCTTCTTCATGTTTACGGTGCAGATCAGAAAATCGATAGGAAGGTTCAAGATCCAACCAGCTATAGGGCTGAAGATTAAGATCCAACCCGAGCCGGCGGCGGACTTCCTCACGGTCACGTTCAGCAATCGGCTCTATTCCCCGGCTTTCACGGGTTTCCACGCGGCGACGCAGACCGGCCGACGCGGACAGGGAAAACCGCTCCCCTACCGGAAGATAACCCAAAATGGGATCGGAGAAACTCTGAGAATAATCAGCCGACAGATTCCATTCTCTAACTTCATCAAACCAGTGCTCACCAAGTCGCTCACGCAGAACTTCCCGTTCATAATCAGAAAAATCAAAACTAAGGTTTGGCAGATGTCCCGGGGTCTGCAGGCCACTTCTATAACCAATCCGACGCTCATCCACAACTCCCAGGTCATCATCTCGAACCCGTTCAACCCGATCCGGAGGTATTTCAGTCTTATCCTGGTACCAGTTAAAACTGAAGGGTACACTAACCGGCCAGCCCTCCGGGATAAACCGGTTAACATCAACTGAGCCGGTAAAATCTCGCCGGCGAGTATCTTCAGGCACAAACTCTCCGGTTGTTGAACGTCCGGCCAGCCCAATTGTCCGGAAATCTCCATCCCTCTCCTCCTGGCTATATGTCCCCTCTAACAGTCCTTGATAGATGTTAAAATCAGTCCCTATATATTCCGCCCGGCCTGTTTCTTTACGGGTTTCATGCAGGGAAAAGAAATTGAACAGAACCTCTCCCGGTGTTGGGGGATTGGCCGGATCCCCCTCCAGAGCAATCTCGTACCAGCTCACATCAGCCGGATTGGGTTCCCCCTTGATAAGCCGGTTATTACGGACAAAAGGTTCTGGTGGTGAAGGATCTAACAGCTTATCCAATAGATCCTGTTCGAGGCGACGCAGATCTATATCCACCCGGTACCAACCGCCGCCCAGCTGAGTCACCCAGGTATCAGACGACGGATTATCAAGCCCAAAACCATATTGAAAATAGTTGTTTTCACTGCGCCCAAACCGAATATATGCAGTATCGGCAGGG
>PWOD01000169.1 GCA_003557545.1 bacterium
AACTATGCCCGCGCCGTCACCACCGGCTGCCGGCAGGCCGGGACTATAGCAATGGTTGGCGATGGAGCGGCGCCGGAAAAATACAAACTGGGTCTGGAAGCAATAGCCCGGCTGGAAGGCCGGGGAATACCAATATTTAAACCACGAGCCAGACTGACCGACCTGTCGGCACGGATAGCCGCGGCAGAACAGTCCGGGACCACGGCCTGGGGCATCGATATCGATGGCGCCGGACACCGCTGTATGGAAAGAAAAGCTCAGGCAACTGAATTTTATCCGGTGAGCACTCTAAAAAAACTAAAACAGCAGTCAACTCTTAAATTTCTGATAAAAGGCATATTAAGCGTTGAAGATGCCGTTAAAGCGGTCGAAGCCGGGGCGGATGGGCTGGTCATATCAAACCATGGCGGACGTATAGCAAACAGCCATCCTGCTGGAATTGAGCTGCTTCCTATGATCGCCAGACAGTTAAAAGGTCAGCTCCCACTGCTGGTTGACGGTGGCTTCAGATCAGCCGAAGACCTGTTCAAAGCACTGGCCCTGGGGGCCGATGCGATATTGATCGGCCGGCCGATAATGATTGCTGCCGTGGGCGGCGGGGCAGACGCGGTTCAACTCTACCTGGAAAATCTCAAGCAGGAACTAATTCAACTCTGCCGGCGCACAGCGACCCGGTCGATTGATCAGTTAACTCCAGATAACTTAATAAAAACTTAATTAAGCTAAATTTTTTCAAATGACTACACTTTTACTGCTTTTTTTGATAAATTAAGTAGGTTGATTTTATGTACAATTCTCGGGGGAGAGTAACAACCCGGGGAATATCTACTATTTAAACTGAGTTTAAATAACAACAAGGAATGGAGATTAGTTCTGTCTATTCCATTTCAAGGAAGTTTGACTGGCATGAATACTGTTCAAAAAATATTAACCGTTTTGCTGATAGTTGCACTGTTCGGTTCACTACATGGAATCTATCTATACACGGAAAGCCTGGGTTCTAACAATCGAGAGCGAACAACTGGTCCTTCGCTCTTTCAAACTATTGATGCTGATCCGGTGCCGCTGCCCAATCGTCGTGATTTACCCCGGACCAGTTTTCAACTGCAGGAACTTTCAGAACAGCAACAACGGCAGGTCCGGTTACAGCTGGCTGTCGATTTAAACGAAGCCAGCGCGGATCAATTAACAACATTGCACAGAGTTGGACAGGCCACTGCTAACAATATCGTCCAGCATCGCCAGCAACACGGGCCGTTCAGCTCACTGGAAGAATTAACTGAAGTTTCTGGAATAGGTCCGGCCACCATTGAGCACTGGCGCGGACATGTTCGGATCGGCAACCGTCTAATAGAATGAACGATCTAAGCCGGTTTAACAGCAGTTTTAATGGAGGAAAGGATAATCATGGACAGTTTTGAAAACTATCGACGTGCTAAAGAGATCTACGGAGGACGGGTTGGTAAGAGCAGCAATCTAAAGGGTTGGTTTGTAGTTATTCTGCTGGCTTTCTTCACCCTCACGGCATGGATCTTTGCCTATCAGGGTTATACCCTGGATAGAGCTATCGAAGAAACTGCTTTCCAACCCCGGGGGTTCGATCCCTTTGCTGATGCACGGGCCGATATTCCCCTGGAACCGGGGGTACTGCTGACCGAACGAAAACCCCATGAACTGGCCGTAGTATTTCTTGACGTTGGTCAGGGGGATGCAATTTTCATCCAAACTCCAATGAACCAGAATATCCTGATCGATGCCGGTGAAGGTGGTAGTCCCGACTTCGAGAGAGCACGCCGGGTATTTGCCGGTGAACGAATGATACTGCCCTTTCTTGCGCGCAATAAAATCGACCGGCTTGATTATTTCATTGCAACTCATCCCCACAGCGATCATATCGGCGGGGCCCAGACAATCCTTTCTGAAATCCCGGTTGAAGAGCTCTGGATATCCGGCTATGAACATCCCACCAGCTCTAACCTTGAAATGCTGCAGGCCGCCCAGCGGCAGAACACAATGATCCGGGCACCCCAGGAGATTGGTGGTGATCTGTATCCCGGGATTGAACTGGAGCTGGACGGTAATGTCAAAGGCTGGCTACTCTACACCAATCCTGAAGCCAGCAATGTCAACAACTCCAGTCTTGTCTTACTGTTTTATTATGGCGATAACAGCATCTTATTAACCGGTGATCTGGAATTTCCCGGTGAAGAAGCAATGATTAAACAGTGGGGAGAACAGCTTGATATTGATATTTTAAAGGTTGGGCACCACGGTAGCGCCAACACATCAACCGGCAGCAACTTTGCTAATTTTGTTAAACCCCGCCACTCAGTTTTTACAGTTGGAGAATATAACACCTACGGACATCCCTCACCGGAGGTTGTAGATCGCTTACGGCGGCTCGGTTCAGAAATCCACCGAACCGACCGGGATGGGACGATTTTCGGATTCCTGGACGGTCAGAACGTGCGTATAACCAATCGTAAAGATCTGGGTGTTGTAGTCGACTGAATCTAACTATCTGGCGGTTTATGGATAATTTTCCAATGGAGTCAATATAATGACCGAATGGTATATTTATGAAGATCAAGAGGTCCACGGACCCTTTGAATATGATAACCTCTGCGAAAAGATTGGTCCCAAAACCCTGGTCTGTCCGGCCGGGACAGAAAACTGGGAGCAGGCCGGGAAACTGGAACAGCTGGCTGGCTGTTTTGAATCCCAAACTGCAGCAACTCCAACCCCAAAAAATGAAGCTGAATCGACCGCCCGACCTGAAGTTCTTCCTGAACCAACCCTGGAAGCTCTTAGAACTATCTGTCAGCATGCAACCAGCGCGGATTTACAACGGCAGTACCGGGAGTTCTGGGATAGCTATGACCGTCAAGAACAACGTATAATCAGAAATGAACTGGGAAATCGAGGGGACTGGGACGAACTTGTTGAAGATGACTAGGCTGAAAATTCTCCGGGATGAAGCTAAACGATTGGGCCCTTTACTACTAACATATTTTAACTCCACGCCTTTAGAAGATTTCAAGCACGATAAATTGATTTTTTCTTAGCTGATCCTCCATGCCGGTAAAAAAGGCCCGGATTAATGGTTATTACCTGGCCTCAGACCCCCATCTTGGTAGAGTTCATTCGATCTATGACCCGCTGGTTGAAGCCGCCCGGCTGTTACCTGAAAACCTCCCGGCCGACCACACATATTTAGTACTGGGTGCCGGACTGGGTTATCTGCTCAAACAGCTGGCGAACCAGGCTCCTAACAGCCGGGTGGCGGTTTTTGATCCCTATCCCGAGCTGCTGGAAACCGGTAGACAACTTGGCATCTGGAGTCCTGATAGCTTTTCCGAAATCAAGATTTACAACCGTCCAGACTGTTCCCTGGAACAGCTTGCAGAGTTTTTTTCGCTCCAGCAATCACCGGTTTATAAACTGATAAAATGGCCTGAGTATATTCAGAAAAAACCGCAGTTTTTCAAGCGGCTCCTCCAACTATTAAAACAACTGCAGGAGTTTCAGAATCTCAACCTTCAGACTCTCCGGAGGAACGGCCGACGATGGTTGAAAAACTTTCGGAAAAATCTACCCGGATTGGTCAATCACAAACAACCGGATTTCAGTTCGATCGACAGCGGAATTGCACTGATTGGGGCTGGTCCTTCCCTTGAACAGCAGCTCGACTGGCTAAAACTCAATCGAACGAAACTAACCGTCATCGCAGTTAATACGGCCGGCCCGATCTTACAAAATAACAACCTTGAACCAGACCTGCTGGTGGCAGTCGATTCCCATCCTTTAATCTACGAAGACCTGGTTAACAGTCCGCGCTGTCCCCTGCTGCTCAGCCCGTTTGTCGATCCCCGAATTTTTCTCAAATACCAGCAGTTAACCCCAACCGGAATGTTGAGTTTTGACTCCCCCCTCACCGGCTGGCTTCAGACTGCTCCTTTTCTCCCCCAGATGCGGGCAGGAGGCACCGTTACCGCCACCTGTGCCGAATTCTTTTCACGGCTAACCAACAGTCCTATCTACCTGCTGGGGACTGATATGGCAGCAACCGCCGGCTACTACGCAGCTGGAACCTGGCGAACCAAAAAACTTCTTCAACAAACTTCTCGCTTCGAACAGTTAGGTCAACTCCATCAGCGATGGAAAAAAGTAAAAATTCCACGGGATCCGAACCACTCCCCCTTAACTCGTGAACAACGCTGGTTTGAAAGTTTTGTCTGCCGGCGGACTCCAGGAAGATTTGTTATTCCAGACCCCTGCCCGGACTGGTGGAAAGGTCCCCGGGCCAGACCGAAAGTTAGTGGAAAATCCGCAAAGCGCCTCGGTTTTGTCCGGCCACCCAAAAAACTCCTCAACAACTGGGTTAAAGAGCAGTACCAGCAGCTTAAAAACCTCTGTTCCGGGCGGACAGTTGGGGACGACTGGGAAAGCTTCAATTTTTGGAATCAGCAGCTGTTCGAGGATCCGGAAAACCAGCTGCTCCGCTGGGAAAATAGTTTTGCCGATCTACTTTCTCGACTTTAAATCCCCAAACTTCTCCCCCGGCCTCTCCCCGTTACTCTTGTTATTTTAAGCAATGGTAACTATAATCATTAACTTTAAAAGCTAATATGATTTTAATTACCTTCCTGATTCAGGAAAAACATAGAAAAGGGTGAAAAACTTGCAGGTACCTACATTAAATTTAAAGAAACAGTATGAGCTGATCAAACCGGAAATAGATAGTGCGCTGCAGGAGGTTATTGATCAAACAGCCTTTATCCTGGGGCCGGCGGTGGAAAGATTTGAAAAGGCTTTTTCCGGCTATTGCCAGGTCGACGAAACCATTGGTCTTAACAGCGGTACCGCGGCATTACAGCTACTTTACGAAGCTGTGGGGATTAAACGGGGAGACGAAGTTATTACCACCCCCTTCACCTTTATTGCAACGGTTGAACCCCTGGTACATATGGGAGTTAAACCGGTTTTTGTTGATATCGATCCTGATACCTATAATCTTGATCCCCGGCTTATCGAAGAAAAGATTACTGAAAATACAACTGCTATCATGGCGGTTCATCTCTACGGTCATCCCGCTCCCATGGACGAACTGGCTGAAATCTGTAAAAAACATGATCTGCTGCTATTAGAAGATGCTGCCCAATCCCACGGCGCAACCTACAAAGGGCGGCCGGTTGGAGGACTTGCCCGGGGTGGGGCTTTTAGTTTTTATCCCGGCAAAAATCTGGGCGCTTTTGGTGATGCCGGAGCCGTTACTACCGATGACCCCCAGCTTGCCCAAAAGATTCGGGATCTACGAGATCATGGAAGAGCCGGTAAATATTCACATATCATGCTGGGACACAATGAACGGATGGATGGCTTCCAGGGGGCGGTGCTTGATGTTAAATTGAAACATCTGCAAGAATGGACGAAGATCAGACAGGAAAATGCTAACTTCTATACCAACCAGCTAAGCTCACTGCCGGTTAAAACCCCGGTGGTTGCCGACTACGCCACCCATGTTTACCACCAGTATGTCATCCAGGTCGATGACCGGGATGCAATTGTTGAGCAGCTACGAGAAGCGGGTATTGGAGCTGGAGTCCATTATCCAACTCCGCTCCACCTGCAGCCCGGACTTCAACAGCTGGGCTATTCTCCTGGCGATCTTTCGGTTTCCGAAAAAGCCGCCGACCGGGTCCTGAGTCTCCCGGTCTTCGCGCTGCTCAGTTCTGAGCAAAAAGATTACGTTGTTTCCACACTAACCGATCTACTGGGGTGAACCGGCCTGGATTTTAGCCGTGTGGCAGCAGCCAATTCCCCCTATATAATCGCCGAAGCAGGATTCAATCATGATGGCGACCCCCAACGAGCTGTGGAAATGGTCCAGAGAGCGGCCGAAGCCGGTGCTGACTGTATCAAATTTCAACTGTTTGACAGGGCCCAACTGCTATCAACAGAAATCGCTCCAAAAATCCATCAGATATTTGCCGATCACCAGCTCCAGCCGGGGGACTATCTCAAACTGGAGGAAGCCGGTAAAACCTGTGGGATTGATGTGGCGGCTTCCATCTTCGACTGCCAGACCCTGGACTGGTACTGTGAAAACTGTTCAGCACCTTTTATAAAGATCGCTTCCGGCGATATCAGTTTCCCGCGGCTGCTTAAAAGAGCCAGACAGAGCAGCCTCCCGGTCGTTCTTTCCACCGGCGGCGCCACCCCGGCCGAAATCAAGCAAGCTCTCAACTGGTTGGGCACAACCACCCGGACAGTGCTTCTCCACTGCACTCCGGCATATCCCACAGCAGAAGCAGATCTTAACCTCAACCGGATGATCCAGCTTGAGCGAGATTTTTCCCTGGCCAGCGGTTTTTCTGACCACAGTCAATCAGTAACCGCTCCTGTTATCGCTGCTCAACTGGGAGCTAAAATCTGGGAGCGACATGTAACTCCCGACCCCCAACTACCCGGTCCCGAACATAGTTTTTCACTCTCCTTTAAGGATTTTGAAAGAGTTGTTCAGCAGATTCGACAGCAGCTCCGAATTACTGACAGCTGTTTAGTGAAAAAAATTGCCGGTACCGGCCGAACAACCAGCCAATCCTGGGAAACTTTCAGAAAACAGGGGCGGCGCTCTCTCAGCGCGCTCAGACCACTCCTTCCGGGTGATAAAATTTCACCGGAAAATATCATCGAACTCCGGCCCGGTAGCGGACTGCCGGCCGAACAACTATCTGAGTGGATCGGATACCAGGTAACAAGACCGGTGAATCCGGGACAGCTAATCAAGCAAAGCATGCTGACTAAGATCAACTAACGCTGCATCTACCAGAAGTTTTACAACCTTTTTTAAAAAAATTCAACAACTAACTTCATTGACTGATTAATAGCATGTACAATAAAATATTGGGATTGTTGTTTTATTCTATTGTCGGTTAACTGTGTTAAATTTAGAAAATTAATCGGCAATCTATAAAATAACCCAAAAAACGCTGAACCATGGAAGAATATAACTATTTATTGGAGTGTTACTTGATGACGAAAAAACAGAGTTCCGAAGGATTAATTTCAGCCCGAAGATCAGAAAACGAACCGATGAGAGGCTGTGAAATAATTCGTGAATCGCTGGTTAACCAGGGAGTTAAACATATCTTTGGTTATCCCGGTGGTGCCAGCATGGAGATCCACCATGCTCTTAACAAAACCGACAAGATCCAGTTGATTTTAACTCGTCACGAACAGGGGGCAGCCTTTGCAGCGGGCGGTTATGCTCGGGTGACTGGAGAAGTTGGTGTCTGCATGGCCACTTCAGGACCAGGTGCCACCAACCTGATCACCGGAATTCAGGATGCGATGATGGATTCGATTCCACTGGTTGCGATAACCGGCCAGGTCCCCACCTCAGTAATCGGGATGGATGCTTTCCAGGAGTCAGATATCGTCGGAGCTACCAAACAGATGACCAAACATAACTATCTTATTCAGGATATCGACTCTATTCCAGAAATCTTTGCCGAAGCCTTCTACCTGGCCAAATCCGGCCGCCCGGGAGCGGTGCTTATCGACATTCCCAAAGATATTCAGCAGTCCTATACTATCCCGAATTTTTCACGAAAATATAAGCGCCCTGGTTATCAGCCTAACTACGAGGCCAATCCCCGGCAGATTAAACAGGCAGCTAAAGCGATCAAACAGGCTCGCAAACCAGTCATCTACTGTGGTGGAGGAGTAATCTCCAGTAACGCCTCAGAGGAACTTGTAAAACTGGTTGAGAAAACCGGGATTCCGGTTACCACGACCATGACCGGGCTCGGTTCCTACCCGGAAGACCGTGATAATGCTCTCCATATGCTGGGAATGCATGGGACTGAATACGCTAACCTGGCAGTTTCCCAGGCCGATCTGCTGATCGCCCTCGGGGTGCGGTTTGACGACCGGGTCACCGGTAAGGTCTCCGAATTCGCCAAACATGGTAAAATCATCCATGTTGATATTGATCCGGCTGAGATTAACAAAAATAAGCTGGCTGACATTCCAATCACCAGTGATTTAAAAGAGGCCCTGATTAAGTTGAACGAAACAGTTGAACCGGGCGATTATGAACGCTGGCTGGAGCAGATAGCTGAATGGAAAAAAAACCGCCCGCTGCGCTATAAATCGAGTGGTGAAAAGATCCAGCCCCAGGCAGTCTGTGAAAAACTCAGTGAACTGGCACCGGATGATGCAATAATCAGCACCGGAGTCGGTCAACACCAGGTTTTTACTGCTCTACATTATACTTTTAAACATCCCCGAACATGGGTCAGCAGCTGTGGCCTTGGCTCCATGGGGTTTGGCCTGCCGGCGGCGATTGGTGCTAAACTTGCCTGCCCCGACCGAGAAGTAATTAATGTTGATGGTGACGGTAGTTTTATGATGAATCAACAGGAGCTGGCCGCGGCTGTCCAACATTCTATTGGGGCTAAAACAATCATTCTTAACAATCACCACCTGGGAATGGTCGTCCAGTGGGAAGATCGATTCTATGGAGGAGACCGAGGTGACACCTACATCGGAGAACCGGCCGTTGATTTTCTAAAGATTAGCGAAGGAATGGGGGTTAAAGCAGCCCGGGTAACTGAAAAGTCCGAGCTGGAAGCCGGAATAAAACAACTGCTCGATCACGATGGACCCTTTGTTCTCGAAGTGGTTGTTTCCTACGAGGAACACGTTCTACCGATGATTCCGTCCAACGGTACCATAGACGACATGATTGTTCCCGATTTTTAAGTTAGCTAAAAATCAACTGATTTAAAGCTCAATCACATGGATCAGGTTTGTAATACCGGGCCGCGCCAGGGGAAGACCGGCGAGAAGAATTAACTTCTCCCCTTCCTCAGCCAACTCTAACTTGTGGGCGATCTGTTTTACCTGATTAACCAACCTATCGGTATCATCAATGATTTCCAGCGGCCAGGGATAGACATTTCTGTAGAGCGCAGCCTTTTGCCGCGCCCGGTTTGAAGCACACAGAGCAATCAGGGGACAGGGTGTATAGGTGTTCGATAATAACCGGGCAGTTGAGCCTGAAAAAGTCGGTATCATGACTGCTCTGGCATTGATTTCACGGGCGGCCCGAGCTGCTGAATTAACCATGCTGACGGCGATCTCAGCCTCAGAGGTAGGGCGATCCACCTCCAACGATATTTCCCTTAATTCCTGCCAGAAATCGGCCTCGGTGGAATCGATTATCTCACTCATCGTCTCCACAGCTTCAACTGGATATTCGCCGACAGCTGTCTCACCCGATAGCATCACCACATCGGAACCATCCAGTACAGCGTTGGCGACATCGGATGTTTC
>PWOD01000099.1 GCA_003557545.1 bacterium
CTCGCCCGCCAGTTTGGGCAGATGAAGGACGCCTTTGGTCTGACCCTGGAATTATTAGGATTAAATCCGGCTGATAACCAGGGAGTGCGGGGTAAGGCAATTCATTTTGCCATTGCACTTGGTGAGCCGGAACATGCTTTGCAAATCGCGGAGGACTACCCGGATGATATGCTGGTGGAGACCACGTATGGACGGGCGTTGGCGCTGGTTAGTCTGGGGAATAAAAATCGGGCGAAAAAAGCCCTGAAAACTGCGAAGAAATCTAATTCCCATGTTGTAAACTATTTACTGCACCCCGAGTTGGAGCCGCCCGAGGTCGAGCAGGGTCCGGGGATTATCCACGGAAGTCCAGAAGAGGCCTGTCTTTACGTATTGGACTGGGGTGATTTATGGAATAATATCCCGGGTGCGATTGGCTTGTTGAAACAGGGTTCTGTTTAATTGAATTTTTTTGAAAACATGAGATTCAGAAACAATCCCCACAATGAGAGGAGACGTGTGTCATGAGCCAAAGAAAACATACCGTGGAGGAAATTTGTGAGCGTCTTGAGCTGCTTAAAACTGCTGCGCCGGGGTCGGGGATTAACGGAACCGATTTTGTTCGGGAACAGCTGGAACATGAAAATGCCGAAGTGCGAACCCGCGCGGCGGAATGCGCATGGAATTGGCCGGATGGTGAAACTGCTGAGAAGTTGGTGGAGCTTGCCAGAAAAGATCCTGAAAAAAACGTTCGGGTGGCGGCGATAAAATCGTTGGGTTGGTACATGAGTTTTGGGGAAGAAAATATGTATGAAGATTATGAGGAGGGGGATTTACCCACGGGGGAATGGATTGAAGAAGAAGTAACTGTTAAGCAATACCAGGAGATTCGTGATTGTTTGCTCGAAACTTACCAGGACACCAAAAATCGCTCGTTGGATGAAAGACGTTATGCGCTGGAGGCGATTTCTTTTGTCTACCGGGAAGACGTAATGGAATATACAAAAGAGGCCTATGATTCCGGACAGGAAAAGCTGGTTATCAGTGCTTTGTTTGGGATGGGACGAAGTGGACTATTCCAGTGGAAAAATCAGATTCTCGAAGCACTTACAAATGAAAACGATGAAATCCGTTTCGAGGCGATTCGCGCCGCCGGGAAATGCGGGGTGGATGAAGCTCGTTCTATCTTGCGGGAAATTGCTGCGACGACGGTCGAGCGGGGTGAAGGTGAGGAAGCTGTCATGGCCCTGGCCCAGTTTGGACACACCGAATCGTTTTTGTTCTTCGATCAATTGGAAAGTAGCACTTCGTTTGAAGTGACAGCGGATTTTGCCAACTATGCGATGAATGAATGGATGCTTTATAACAAAATCCGTTAAGATTCGTATTGAGTATTTTTTGAACAAAGGACTACTTTCCAGGTTGGCTTATTGCTTTTTCTATCGATATAATTGTTTTTGAGGTTGCATAACTGTTTTGGAGGTTTTTGTCTATAATTAGTTTAGAGGTTTTATGAATAGATTTAAATGTATATTCCAGTGCGAGTGATTTTGACATGAACAAACAAAATCAGTCTATTCAACCGAGACAATTAACATCATTCAAGGGAGATCGTCTGCCTGTTGAAGCTACTCTAGCAGGATACTCCCCATATTCTCGGAATTTCGAGAATGTGGAGGGTGCTTAATTTAGGAGTGGGAACACACCGGAGAGCTGAATGGTTGTAGGAGTGATAAAAGTTATAAACTCAAGATGAAATCGATGGCAGAACTACTGGATACCGGATCAGATCCGGTATGACAGTGGAATGTTAACTTTAGATTTAACTTAAAAACATATTTTTATGACAGAGGAGCACGGAGGAGAGTAAAAAGCGGGAAATGAGATTGAGATTAGGAAATTAGGAGATTAGGAAAACCAAGAACAAGCGACAAGAAACCTGGTTTTTAACCTCTTGAATCTGGCTTGGGGGATGGAGTGCCGTTGTTTATGGGCGGGATATAGGTGGTTTTTTAATTTAGTCGGGCAGGTTTAATCGGATAAAGTTGTTGAAAAGGGGTGTTTTTTTGTAAAAATTTTCGTAATCCTTGTCTCTTATTTTTCCACTTGTTTTATTATTAAGCAGACCAAAACGATTCAGAGGGGTTAAAACCCGGCTACTGATGATAAACTGAAATATTTCGCTGCCGTTTTCGTCTTTGATACGTTTTTTAACTATTGGTGCTGTGATCTTCTGTGAGATTTCATCTCTTGTATACCAGTTATTTTTTAATCTGGAAATACGGTAGAGCATATAAGCAACAGTGTCCTGTATTTCTGGGAATTCTCTACCAACAGTAAAAAATTCTATATTAAACTGGCGAAAATACTGTTTGAACAGGTAGAAGTAAAATTCGCCGCCACGGCCCGGGTTTATCAATTGTTTGCCTGTGGAAGAAACGTGCCATTTGTTTTTGCGGCGGCGGATAAGTTCAGCAACTTCAAGAAAAACACGGAGAACATGGAGTTTTTTTACATCCTGTTCATTAATGACTTTGTTATACTGGTGGATGTTATTTATGTAATCATTTTGCCAGCGCATTTCATCCAAGAAGCGTTTTACAATGACCCGTTTAAAGTTTCCTTTTGGGGTGCAGGGTAGTCCTTTTTCATCTCGCCCGGCAGCCAATAGAATTCGTGCGTTATGAGCAAACTCGCTTGAATACACCTGTTTGTCAGAAAGGTTTTGATTAAAGTTAATAGGAAAATTTGGATCGTCCCAACTGATGTGAATTAGATTGTACATCTGTACAGGGGATAGTCCTCCGAGCTCTTGCTGAGGGGTTGAGTTGTATTTTTGGGTTATTTCCTGAAGAGTTTTCTGCAGCAGATTTAAATTTGGTTTGGTCTCATCATCTGGTGGCTCATAGCGGTCAATCATAGCAATCTCGCCTCCAATAAAACTACACTTCTTCGTGTGGCGTATGTGCGAAACCGTGTTCAACTGTTATGTGTGCTGGTCAAGCTGATATTAGGCAGGTTAATTGTAGCATACGGATTTGTTTTAATTGAGCGTGTGAAATTCAGGAGAGTAGGTTGAGGTTGAGTTTTTGGGCGTGGGTGATTGCGGTTTGGTAGTGGGAATTTGAAGTGGGCCGGTTGATCTCGGGGAACCGGGTGGCGATGTGGGCCGGGTGATACTGGTTCATTATATTTAGACTGGTATTTTCCGAGAGTTCTGCCGCGATCCAATCGAGTATTTTCCTGGTTTCCTCTATTAGGCCGGGCATTACCAGGTGGCGGACTAGTAGACCGGAGCGGGCGATGTTTTCTTTGTTCAGGCTGAGCTGGCCGACCTGCCGGTCCATCTCCTTGAGTGCCCGGCAGGTGACTTCTCTGTAATCCGGGCTGTCCAGATATTTTTTAGCATTGGTAGACGACCAGAATTTAAAATCCGGCATGTAGATATCGACGATTCCCTCGAGAATTTTTAAAGTTTCGACGCTGTCGTAGCCACCGCTGTTGTAAACGAGGGGGATTTTCAGACCGTTCTCAACAGCCTGTTTAAGGGCCGCAAGTATCTGGTGGACCAGGTGAGAAGGGGTTACCAGGTTTATATTATGGCAGCCTTTCTTTTGCAGTGAAAGCATCAGCCTGGCCAGCTTTTCCGGGTTGGAGCGCCGGCCGCGCAGATGATGTGAAATATCATAGTTCTGGCAGAATACACATTTGAGATTGCAGCCGCTGAAAAAGATGGTTCCACTTCCTTGGCGGCCGCTGAGTGGGGGTTCCTCACCAAAATGGGGCATGGCGCTGGCGATGATCAGCTCGCTGCCGGATCCACAGTAGCCTGACTGGTTGGCGGCTCGATCAACCCCGCATTGTCGCGGACAGAGCCGGCAGCCGTTGCGGGCAAGCTTCTGGGCCGCTACAATTTTCTTGAAAAAAATCTTTGGGTTTTCAGTGAATAGCTTCCGGTAAGCTGGATAACTGTTATCCATGGGGTCTATCCTTGTGAAGTTTAATTGGTTTTGCTCACTACAGGAAGTTTAAATTACAGAGATAGTATTTTACAGTTGGACCTGCTAGGCGGGCCGAATCGATCGGGTATGAGCTGCGGGATAGTAGAGAATGTAGGATTTGAGCGGGATAGTCAAAATATCATGAAAATTTAGATTGTTAGCAGGGAAATTGACTTTTTAATGCATGAGGATTATAGTGTTTATTGTGGGATTAAAACAGTAAAATTTTTTATTTTAACCATTTGATAAAGGGGCAGAAAAATGAAAAAACAAATATTTACTCCGTCTTGCTTTTTGCTAATTTTCTTGTTGATTCCGATGATTGCAGCTGTTTCCGTTGCTCACGCCGGTGGACCGAACATGGTAATCACAGATAATGTTGAAGATAATGTGTATTTTGAGGGGGATCAGTTCAGCATAGATATTGCTCATCCTGAGTTAGGAGCTGCTTCAGGACTAATCCCTGAAATCACCCAGCAGTTGCTGTTCGACGATCCTACTGATACTGCGAGTATAACTGAAACTGAGGTTTTCAAGTCATACGATATCAGCCCTATTCAAGGGGAAACATTCACTATTACTGGAACTGTCGACGAGGTAGATACCCCCGGTGTTATGGGGGCGATGATTATTTTAGATCGACCAGACCCTCCTCAGGGTCCCGGTGATAAAGAATTCTCTCTACCTTTTTATGATAGTGAAACCTTTGACGGCGGGGATACTTCGGTTTATGGGGCTGCGTTAACTGGTGTGAGTATTCCGCCCGGCGATGTAACATCGTCGCCGGAGTTAAGTGAATTTGTAAATTTATATGATACTGAAGATACAATCAGTTTTGTCCGTGAAGGTCAGGGAACAATAGCATTTGGTCCCGGCCTGAACATTATAGATAATAATCAACAGCTGGCAGCGCTGGAGGAAGGGATGAATATTGTGGGGGATGCTGCAAGCGAAGATTTTTATGTAGAAATCGATCCCGGGGTAGTTGGGTTTCTCGCCGAGCGTGAGGCTAAAGTTAGTATGAGTAATATTTTATTTGATACTCCCACTATACATGTGACCGGTTTTGGTGATCTTGCCGGCCTGCTGAGTGATACTGACCCAAGGGCTAATGAAACAGCAGAATTGATTGGGGATGTACTGAGCTTTAAGGTGGATAATTTCAGTCGCTACACGGTTCTTGAAAAAACTGAATATAGTGGACCTAACTGGTATGTGTCGGCTGATACGGGGAGCGATCAATATGATGGGTCGGTTCTATTTCCTTTTCAGACAATTTCTAAGGCCCTGGCTCAAACAAAGTCGTTTCAAGAATCCGGTGAGTATCACAATATTAATGTTATGGCTGGTCTGTATCAGGAAGAACTGTTTGTTGATACCGGCGGTGTATCAATTCTTGGTTCCTGTTCAGAAACCACAATAGTTGATTTTGGTGATAGTACTGAAGTTACAGGAGCAGTAGGTTTAACGGTGCGGTCGGGCAATGATTTGACAGCTATTGCTGTTAGGGATATTCGGTTTAGAAATTTCTGGCGTGGTTTGGATTTAAAAGATAACAATACGGAGGTTTCTGGTGTGGTTGCAGAAAATATGGGCGAAATAGGGGTCAGAGTGGAGAGTTTACAGTTTTTTGCAGGTGATAATCTTAGCAAGAATAATCAATATGGCTATTATCTTAAAACGCTTATTGGGGGAGCTTCAAATCAGATAGCGACGAATAATGATACCGGATTTTATATTGAGAAAAATGATGGTCAGCCAGCTGAATATTCTATAACAAGGCGATTAATAATAGTTATGCTGGATTTCATCTGGCAAACAGTGGGTGGCGTAATGTTCTGGAAAATAATATCAGCCATGGTAACAAGCATGGTTTTGTCGTGGATAACAGTACTCAATCTGTGTTAAGAGGTAATTCTATTGAAAATAACAGCACAGCCGGGATTAAGGTTGGTAACGGGAGTTTTTACAATAAGTTTGTTCAAAATACTCTCGCCTCAAACGCCGGTAAAGATTTTCTTATTGAATCTGCTGAAGTCACAGATTATTTTAGCAAAAATAACCTCTACAGCGGCGTAAGTAATACAGTTGAGCAAGAACTTGATTTCACTCGCAATTACTGGGGAACCAGTAGTCGTTCTGAAATATTGGGGATGCAGTCAGGAGACGAGGCGGACTCGATTATCTGGCTCCCTTTCAGGACCAGTCAGATCGATACAGCCGTGGGGGCCGATACCATAGCACCATCAGCGCCGGATATTGTAGTTGCGGACACGGACACGCTTGGTGAGATAACCGTTGAGTGGACTGTGCCTGCTACCAACGAGGACGGCTTTTCGCCAGCTAATATCGACGGCTACAGGTTGTACCGATTTACTGAAAGTGATACAGATGATTGGGAAAACTATTTTATTTATCAGGTCGAGGATGCCGCTGAAACCAGCTACATTGATAATCAGATCAGCGCCAATACCAGCTACTTTTATCGTGTTGTCGCTTATACTGAACATACCGGACCTTATGCAGATAAATTTTATAATCGTAGCTGGTACTCTGCCAGTTATGAGACCGAACAGACAATAGATGCGGAGATTGAGTTTTTTCAGGAGACTGTACATGATACCAGGGTTACAAATATTTCGATTGCCGGAATATCCAGTGGTCCGGAAGAATTGGAATTTTCCTGGCGTTATAATGAAGGGCCCTGGCAGATTGACCAGCTTGGTGAGTTTGAACTGACAGGCATATCTCTTGAACCGGGCAGTAATTTGATTGAGGCCCGTTTGCGGGATAATTCTGATACGGTTTATCATGAATTGATGATAGTGAGATATTATCCAGTAAAATTTAGCTGGCGGCGACCATTTCAATGGGAGCTTGTTCCGGGTGAAGTGAAGATTAACATCGGTTTAAATGCTCTTGCCGGCGATACAGTAGAATTGAGCTGGGCATTAAATGACATGGAAGATACGTTGATTGCGATTGATGATAGTCTTGCCTATGGTGATAGTGCTGATTCTATCCAGCTTACAATGGACTTTCCTGATCCGGAACCGGGTCGGTATCAGCTAACCCTGCAACATTTCAGTCTGGATGGGGAGGAACTTGTTAATTATACGCGGACAGTTGTACAGGATCCCCGGGCAGAGCTTTTTGAGCCCTCCGCTGGTGAAGCTGAGGTTGAATTTAGTGGACGGAATCTGAAAGGAACATTTTCGGCTGGAACGCTTGTTTCAATCTCGGATATGTCGATTGATCTGTCTGATACTGTGCAGCTTGCCAATGCTGCCAGTGGTGAGATTTATGATTCGGTGCATAATATAGCTGATGATTCGTTGACGCGGTTCCGCCTTTCTGCCGACACGGAGGGTACTTTTGAGTTGGAACTTCCGTTTAATATAATGGAAGCAACTGTGATGGGGGTTGATGCGGAGGATCTTGAAATATATCGTCTGAATGAAGCAGAGGCCGTCTGGGAGCGGACCGGTGTGGTGACTCGTGATCGCCGGCAGGTAGATGGTGATACCTGGGTTGTGGAGGCAGAAGTGACCGGCTTTTCTCTGTTTCAGATTATGGCCAGTACCAGGGCAGAGGGACTGGATGATTTTATTGTTGGTCCCAATCCGTATCGGGCAAGAAGTGATGATTTTATAAGGTTTTACTTCGATTCAGAAGATGGTCCATTTGATATAGATATCTATACGATCACCGGTCAACAAGTTTACAGTGTAAGGTATACGGGGCAGGATTATTATGATTGGACCGATGCGCAGGATGTGGCGAGTGGTTATTATATTTACCGGGTGAAGGATCGAGGTACTGGTGAAGAAAAAACCGGTAAGCTGGCGATTATTCGGTAAAGAGATTGATCAACAGTGGTTATGGCAG
The DNA here is from genome assembly GCA_003557545.1 of bacterium. Taxonomy (GTDB): domain Bacteria; phylum T1Sed10-126; class T1Sed10-126; order T1Sed10-126; family T1Sed10-126; genus PWOD01. The sequence goes on from PWOD01000099.1 coordinate 7,869, forward strand.
GATATTTGTTTAAAAAGCTGGAACTGTTACAAGCCAGGATATGCTGTCACAGGTAGTTTGAACATCATATTTAGTCTGCTGCTGGCTGCTTAACCGTCTTGTTCGATCCGGTAATAGTTGCTTTTATGCTCTGCTTGTCCGTGCTTTTTCCCAGAAAAAATTCACCTTTCAAATTTTTAATCAAGCTGGGAGCTATGAAGCAAAGGTGGCTACCGGGAAGCAGGTGACGAATTTTTTTGCTAATGGTAAAATAGTTTGATATTTTTTACCGGTGATGGAGCTCACCTTATAATTGCGATAGTGCTGATGGCTCCTGTATGTTCTCGCTGGCGAGGACATACAGGAGCTTTTCTGTTTTTGAAAGGATGATTTTTTATGCTGCAGGGTGTTGTTTTAATAATTTTAGCAGGTTTTTTAGCCGGGGAGCTGGCCGGTAAATTAAAATTACCGAAACTTATTGGAATGCTGCTGGCAGGAATTGTTATCGGTCCCTATATGTTGGATCTGCTGCCGGCTGTGATACTCAATATTTCTGAAGAAATCCGACTTTTTGTACTGCTGGTTATCCTGTTTAAAGCTGGTCTGGGACTTGACCGGGGGAAACTACTTTTACAGGGGAGCGTGACGCTGCGGCTTGGCTTTTTACCGGCGGTTATTGAAACTCTTGTTGTGGCTGTTGCAGCGCGCCGGCTTTTAAACTGGGAATGGCTGCTCTGTTTTTTGTTGGGTTGGATTATCTGCGCTGCATCACCGGCTGTGATAGTACCGATGATGCTCTGGTTGAAAGCAGAAGGCTGGGGAGCCAAAAAGGGGATTCCGGATCTTGTTCTGGCTGGTGGAACAATAAGTGATGCTGTGGCGGTTACTATGTTTGGAATTACGGTGAGTATGATCCTCGGTGAGTTGGGCGGTGGGCTGTGGATGCAGTTGGGATATATTCCGATAAAAATAGTTCTGGGTATAGTATTTGGCTATCTGGCAGGAAAACTATCTCTGGTTCTAATGGATATATTAAAGGTTAGTGGTAATCATGTGAAAAAATTAATTATTAGTTTGGGATTGGGTCTTCTGTTGCTAATTGGCAGCAATTATTTACCTTATTCTGAATTTCTGGCAATAATGGTCCAGGGGTTTGTGATTCTTGAGTTGAATCCGGTCAGCGCTCGGCGGCTGCGGGTGGGTGTGGATCAGCTCTGGAAAGTTGGTGAAATCTTTCTGTTTGTATTGATTGGTGCTGCAGTAAATATTAATCTGCTTTACTCGGCTGGAGCTGTAGGACTCGCTATAATCATAATTGGTCTTGTGATTGGCCGGACCGCAGGTGTGTTTTTGTCGACTCTGGGATCGAATTTAAACAAGCAGGAACGACATTTTATTGTGGTTGGCCAGATGGCTAAAGCCACAG
>PWOD01000038.1 GCA_003557545.1 bacterium
GGATCCAAAATCCAAAAGCTGAGGGAATCATCAGAAAAGAGATCATGCCAAGTGAATTTCGGGTGGTTTGATAAACCTGCTCGCCATTTTTTTCCACAACATGTCGAGAAGATTCCGGCAGGACAACGGTTCCGACAGCCACCCCTACCAGGGCAAAGGGAAACTGGAAAAGGCGATTGGCATAATAGAGATGAGAAATACTCCCCGGATCCAGATAAGAAGCTACCATATTATCAACCACAACGATCAATTGCATTATAGCAAGTCCAAAGGCCATGGGCCCCATTAAGCGAAGTAGTTTCCAGAGCCCCTCAGTTCGCCAATCGAATAATAAATTTAATTTTATCTGCAGGCCGCGCAAACTCAACCACTGGAAAAAAAACTGTAAAAAACCACCTGCCAGGACTCCAATGGCCAGAGCCCATATCTGGGTCTCAGGTCGATCACCGATTAATGGAGCCAGGAGAAAAACCGATCCGATCAAGGAAAGATTGAATAAAACCGGGGCAAAAGCCGGAACAGCAAATTTACGGCGGGCATGCAGTACACCCATAACAACAGAGGCAAGACTCATCAGCAAGAGAAAAGGGAACATCACCCGGGTTAAATTTACAGTCAGGGTAAAATACTCCTGCCGGATAAATCCAGGGGCTGCAATTATAACAAAATAGCGGGAAAACAGGATGGACAGCAAAACAAAGCCACCAACGAGAATCAGTACCCAGGTGAATGCAGCACGAACAAGACGGTTGGCGACTAATTCTCCGCGCTCTTCACGAAGCGAGGTATAGACCGGTACTAAAGCCGAAGAAAGTGCCCCTTCTGCAAGCAGTTTTCGGAATAATGAAGGTATCCGATATGCGGCAAAAAAAACATCGGATACCCAATCGGCCCCAAAAACATAGGCAATCGATATATCCCGTATCAAGCCAAAGACCCGACTGGTTAAAATCCCCAGACTGACGGTTAAGGCTGAAAATCCTAATGAAGCTTCATCTGTTTTTGGACTAATTAATCTTCACCCCCCCTATAACATATCCATCGGATCAACATTGATAAGCAAGCGATTCGGTGGCCTTATTTTAAGCTGACGTAAAACTATCTCCCGGACAGTCTTACGCCAGGCAAAATCAATTTTCCCCTTAACAATAAGATGCCAGCGGTACTGTTTTTTTATTTTTTCCAGAACACAGGGTATAGGTCCCAGTATTTCAAGTTGGGAACTGGCGGGCAGCAGTTCACGCAACTTTTGCAAAATTTCCTCTGGCCAGGATTTTGAACTGCTTACAGCAACAAAATCAATCAACCGGCTAAAAGGCGGATAGTTAAGTTGTTTGCGCTGGTAAATCTCCCGTCTAAAAAACTCCTTAAAATTTCCCCGGGCAGCTAATTGTATTGAATAATGATCAGGCCTATAGGTCTGAACTAAGACTTCAGCACCTGATTTTTCACGGCCCGCCCGACCGCAAACCTGAACCAACTGCTGAAAAGTCCTCTCACCCGCCCGAAAATCAGGAAAGTTAAGGCCTGTATCAACATTTATCACTCCAACAAAGTCAAGTCGCTGAAAATCCAGTCCCTTTGTTACCATCTGCGTACCCAACAACAGTCCACCTTCAGAGTTAGCAAACTCATTCAACAGTTTAAGACGGCTGTTCTTACGACTCACCGTATCGGCATCCATTCTAATTATTGTGGCGCCAGGATATAGTTCCCGAGCCATATTTTCCAGCTGCTGGGTTCCAGTCCCCTGCAACTGCAGCTGTTTTTCATCACAATAGGGACAATTACGGGGAATCCTGGCGGCATAGCCACAGTAATGGCAGCGTAACAGACCGGGTTTTGAATGATAAGTCATCGAAACATGACAATCACAACATTGCAAAGCCTCACCACAGGCATTGCACAACAAAAAGTTTGAGTGGCCACGACGATTTAAAAACCATATAGCACGATTACCCCGTTTTAACACCTCACCCGTCCGTTCTTTTAAGGTTTCTGTAAGAATTGATGTAGAACCACGTAGATCGGCAAATTTCACCGATGGCAGAGCTCCACCTGCCGGACGCTCTACCATGCTATGTCCGATATAAGAGGAACGAAACTGATTGGCATAACTTTCAACACTGGGGGTTGCACTACCCAGCAAAACAGGTATTTCTAAAAACTGAGCACGTTTTATGGCAACATCCCGAGCGTGGTAGCGTGGATTATCACCAGCCTTATAGGAACTATCATGTTCCTCATCGACAACGATAAGTCCTAACTTTTTCAACGGAGCAAACACTGCCGATTGAACTCCGAGAACAACCCGGGCTTCTCCCCGCTGAATACGATCCCATTCATCACGTCTTTCTCCGGCCGATAACCCGCTGTGCAGAATCGCCAGATGCTGTCCAAAACGGCTTTCCAGACGTTGAAAAAGAAAAGCCGCCAGAGTAATTTCAGGAACCAGGATAAGAGTGGAACACTCCTGTTCCAAGAGGGCTTCAGCCAGCCGACAGTATACCTCAGTTTTTCCACTGCCGGTAACACCATGTAACAGATGAACAGCAAACTCTTTATCCTCTGTCGAGCTTTTAACCGAGCTAAATACTGCGGCCTGTTCAGAGGATAACTGATGTTTTTCACGGCGTGGATCAGGCCGTCTGTATTGTTTCAAGGGCCGGCGATCTTTATACTCCTTGCGCCGATTAATTAATTTTTTCTGAGCCAGAGTTTTTAGCAGATTGGTTCTCCTTAACTCTGTGGGCAAGTCAGACTGAAAGCAGCCCCCGAGTGGTTGAAGAAATTCCAGCAGCTGGCGCTGACGATCCGTTGCTTCCTGTAAAAATATCTGTTGTTCTTGAGCCGAACCGATTAGCTCCAGATAATTAAGTTTTAAACGACTGGTGGATGCACTGGCCAGATTGATTTTTTTGCTCAGCAAACCCTTGTTAACAGCCGGCTCCAACTGCTTGATCAGCTGCCCTTCAGATAAATCAAGCTGTTTTTTCAACTGTTCAAACTGAACCTCATTCCGACCTTCGAACAACCGATAAATCTCCGCGGACACCAACCTCTTGAACTGCTTTTCATCCAACAGCTCCCAGGCCAGATCAGGTTTAGGAAGATATTTCTCCGGTAAAATTGTTTTAAAAACAGCATTGGCCGAACTAATATAATAATCTTCCATCCAACATCCGACCCGCAGCAGATCAACCGGAAGCGGCTCAACAGTTTCAACTAATTTTTCAACCTCTTTAAGCTTATACTCAGAGTTCTGCGAGGGAGTTTCATTAACTCCCGTAACAAGTCCCACTGTAAGTTGATTATGAAGAGGTACAACAACCGGATATCCAAGGGGAGATTTTTCACCTTTATAGAGATAATTGAACGGACGTTCTATCCCCCGACGCAAGAAAACAACATCTACAATCATCTTGCAGACCGTTCTTCCAAATGTTCAACAGCCAGCCTGAGATCGGCCTGAAACCGACTATTTATTTCTGGATTATGACTGTATAACAGATAGCTGGGATGATAGGTTGGTATAAGTTTAAACTTGTCGAACTGATAGGACTGCCCCCGGGCGGTTGATATTTTGTGGGATTCACCGAGAAAATAACGTAAGGCGAAATTACCCAGAGATAGGATGATTTCAGGATCGATTAATTCCAGCTGCCGGTCAAGATAGTAACGACAAGCAGCAAGCTCCGGGGGCCGGGGGTTCCGATTGTCAGGGGGACGACATTTAACAACATTAGTTATATAGACAAACTGCTCGGATAGACCGACAGCAGAAAAGGCCTGTCTCAACAGTTTTCCCGATCTCCCTACAAAGGGTATTCCCTGGAGATCTTCATTTTTCCCCGGGGCCTCACCAACCACCAGCACCCGGGCTTCAGCTGTACCCTGACCAAAAACAACCGAACTACGTTCCTGATGTAACTGGCAATCAATGCAGCCGTCCGCCCTGTTGCTCAATTCAATTAAAGCTCTCTGTTTTTGAGTGAAACTCATACCGGACGGCAAAGAGACGGCACTCCTTTCCAGGTTTCAGGAGAAAGTTTTAAACCATACTTCATAAGATACTATCAGATAAATCAGTATTATTTCACAGGATGTCCGAATGGAAAAGTTGATCGCCGAAGAATCATAAAGGCTGTGATTAAATGACCTTTTCGGTCAACAGGTTCAACCAGATCTGAAGCGCCAGTTCCAGTTTACTGCGTCGGCCAAGATCAATCTGACCTTCAGAAGCTGTGAGTAAAATCAGATGATTCTCAGTACCGGCAAAGCAGCCCTCTGAGATGGCATTTAGAGCTATCGCGTCGAGGTTTTTCGCCTGAAGTTTTGAAACTGCCTGATCAATTGCCATTTTTTCCTGCGCAGCAAATCCAATAAATTTACGATCATCAAACTCCTGTTTCAGAGTTGAAATAATATCTGGATTTTTTTCCAGCCGAAGCTGATGAGTTGGTGATTTTGAAGAAAACTTACCGGACTGTCTAACAGGCCGATAATCGGCCACAGCTGCAGCACCCATAAAACCGGTCATTCCCGGCATAATCGAACGAGCTTTATCCAACATTTCAGCTGCTGAATCGAGAAAAACTGTCTGGCGGCCATCAGCCGGATAAAAAAGCTTATCCTGAGCTGTTAAATAGACCACTTCAGCACCCAAAAAACCAGCAAAACGGGCCAGTGATTCCCCCATAAGACCAGTGGAACGATTAGTCAGGTATCGAATATCATCCCAGCTTTCTTTTGTACCGCCCCCGTTTATCAGCCAGGACTGCCCTTCCAGAGGTGAGGGCCACAGCCGAGCAATTAACTGTTCAACAATAGAAGCCGGTTCCGGCAATCGACCGGGACCATAGGTTCCACAGGCCATCTCACCGCTATCGGGAAAGATAATCGATTCACTAAATTGTTCGACAACTTCCTGCAGCCGAGGATTGTTCCACATTTTTTCGTTCATTGCCGGAGCATAGTAAACCGGTCCATCAAAAGCATATATTATAGTGCTGAAAAGATCGTTGGCCACCGGCCAGGCCAGTTGTAAAAGCCGGTTAGCAGTAGCCGGTGCAACCAGGATGCAATCGGCCTGCTCAATCGTCTCAATGTGGACAATTTTTTCACGATTTTTTTCCTGGTAATCAGCAGTCAGAACTGGATTTCCGGTAAGTGCCGCGGCAGCCTGTGGGGTAAAATAATCCTCACCTGCTGCCGTGAACATAACCTGAACGTCGGCCCCTTTCCACTGTAACTCACGGATAATCCGATCAGCCTTACAACCGGCTATACTTCCGGTGATACCCAGAACAATACGTTTATTTTTTAAGGGTTCGGTGGCGGACAGTGAAAGTGACATTATAAGTCAGGCAAACCTTCCTTAATCCGTGGCAAGCGAAGTTTTTCCGCCTGACGAATCGATTCTATCGCTTTAACAGCCTCGTCTACCGAATCATTTACTACAACAAAATCATAATTGTAGATTTCCTTCAGCTCCATTCGGGCATTACCGAGGCGACGGTTTATTTCAACCTCTGACTCAGTATTACGGGCCCTCAGACGTCTTTCTAATTCATCCATATCAGGCGGAACAATGAAGATCATAACAGCATCTGGATAGAGTTTACGAATCTGCTCGCCCCCCTGAACATCGATATCAAGCATCACATCTTTAGCCCTGTGCAGTTCCTCAAGGACCGCCTTACGGGAAGTACCATAGTATTCTTCATGCACCCTGGCCCACTCTAAAAATGCATCGTCCGCTATCATCTGTTTGAAATTCTGTTCATCAACAAAATGGTAGTCAACCCCTTCTGTTTCATGGTTACGCGGTGGACGGGTCGTGGTCGAAACAGAAAATACAAGGCGGGGGTTTCGTTTCAATAAACGGCGACAGATAGTTGATTTGCCAGCGCCAGACGGGGCTGAAATTACCAGAAGAAGAGATGGTTCGTCAGCTGTAAAAATATCTTCGGGATTAAAGCTATTGTGAGTTTTCATTCTAAATTTTTCACCTGTTCACGACATTTTTCAAGTTCAGTTTTAATATTAACAGATAACTGGCTGATCGTTGCATCATTTGCTTTAGCACCAACTGTATTGACCTCACGTTGAATCTCCTGAATCAAAAACTCGAGATTTCGACCAACAGCTCCGGCTTTGTCAAAAAAACCATAAAACTGATTAAGATGACTCTTTATCCGAGAAATTTCTTCACTAATATCGCATTTTTCAGCATAATTTTTCAACTCTTTTTCAAGCCGGGCCTGTTTTTCTTCACCTGTAAGCTGTAAAATTTTTTCCACAGATTTCAAGAGATTTTTCCGATAACGATCAAGCGTTTTGGGGACTCGTTGCTGGATAGTATCAACCTGCCGGGCAATATGTTGCAAAGATTTTTTTAAATCTTCTGCAATAGATGCCCCCTCTTTGCGACGTGATTCAACCAGGCCATCAAGCGCCCCGCGAACCGCCTTCAAAAGCAGCTGCTCGGCCTTGTCGCCATCATTGCGAGCCGAATAAAATGAAACAACGCCGGGTAAGTTCAGCATCTCAGTGGGAGAAACTTTACCTTCGATCAGCTTATTATCGCTGGATATTTTAGTAATTATTTTATCATATTTTTCTAAAATCTCTTCATTAACAACAGGAAATTCCTTGTTCTGCTGAAGAATATTGCTTTCACAGTGAAGATGAATCGTCCCACGGCTGATAACCTGCCGGATCAAATCCTCCACCTTCTTCTCAATAAGTGGACGATTTATGTTGAATTTAACCTTCATATGACGGCGGTTAACAGAGGTAAGTTCAACTTTTACAAAATCGCCAGACTCCTCTGCAATCGCCTCTCCATAACCGGTCATACTTAACATCTGAATCCCTCATTAGATAAAATAATACCTGACATTTTTCCGCCTGACAGCTGAATAGATTATCGAAAATTCAGTAATAATACCAGTTAGTTACCGGACAGATAAAGGATTATCCCCGACAATTTTAAATAATCAAAGAAATTATTTGGCCACCAGATGAAAGGAGTTTAAAGATAGATGGAAACAAACCGACGAAGTTGTTTTGAAATTTTTTCGGGTTGAAAAGGTTTTATTAAATAATCCTCCAGGCCGGTATCGATATAGGGTTCCAGCTGTGGCAACTTCCAGTTTCGATTAATTATGCCAATCACCGGATCCCGTTGTTCAAACAACCAGTCGATCAAGTCTGGATTGTCCGGGGTCAATTCCAGATAAAGCAGACCGAATCGTTGACTTGACGACAGACTTTTAAGTTCATCAAATCCAGCCAGATCAATTAAACGTCCGGGCCAGACCGGTTGTAAAAGTTCAACCAGAAAGTTACGTTGAGTGGAATTTTTCACGATCACCCCGAGCGGTGGATTCAACGGCCGGCCACCCGGGATCTATTAAACTTAATAATGACGTCGACCTCGCCCCTTTTCAGCCCCAGCTGTTCAGCAATTTCTGCAACTGTATGTCCCTGGTCTGAAAGAGCCAGTACCTTTTCACGACGAGAACGATTAGTCGATTCAGTACCGCTTCGCTGATTTTTAGACAGCTCAAACTGAAGCTTTTTTCGAGCCCCCTGAACTCTATCCATTAAACGGTTTAGCTTATTAATTTTAAGATCGGCCAGCTCAACAACCCGCCGCAACTCCTCAGTCCGATCTTCCAGCAGATCGATATTACAGGATGAAACGGAATTAAATTCAGACAGTAGATTACCCACACGAGCCGACAGACTTTCAACTGTCATCTGTTGCTTTTTCTGTACCTGTTTATAGATTATAATTACGGCAACCAGAGAACTGATTGAAAAAAATATTGCCAATAATTCCAGCACTTTTTGCCACACCTTTCTCAGATCGGATAAAACAAAATCCTGATCCTACAGCTTTAAAATTCAGGTGGTCAAATCAATAAAACTTCCCTTTGAAGGATCCTCTGAAACCGCTTTATCAGCCGACTCTTCCGATTCCTCCTCCTCCCCCGAAGAACTATGATACCCACCGGCATTTCCAGTAGAACGACCATCAATACTATTACTTTCAGCGATTTCATCCAGAGTGTTTTCCTGCAACCGCCGGCGTTCAATAGCTTCATCCGCACGATCCGAGCGGGCCTGTTTTTTTGTTTCATTAGCGGCTACCGATTCATCGGCAACACGTCCTGCCTGTTGGAAAGAAACCTGAAGATCTATGGGAGAAAAAGGCATAATTATCACTCCCCAAAATAATCCTAACGAGGCAGCTCAGATATCGTCAGTAAAAGCATCCTTAACATCTGATAATCTGCTTTGCAGTGTCAAAACAGCTTTACTATGAATCTGTGAAACACGTGATTCAGTAACTTTCAAAACCTCACCAATTTCACGCAATGTAAGATCTTCATAATAATAAAGAGTTATCACTATACGCTCATTTTCCGGTAACTCTTTTATTGCATCAAACAACAGCTGTTTAATCTCTTCTTTATCTAGAATAACATCCGGTTCATATTTTTCTTCACCCTCAATAACCTCCTGAAGGGCGACCTCATCCTCATCCCCATCAACACTCCACATTTCATCAAGTGACAGCAGTGATGTCCCACTAATTTCCACCAGTAAGTCCTTCAACTCAGAGAGAGTCATCCCCATATGCTCAGCTATCTCTTCTTTGGAAACCGAACGGCCGTAAGACTCCTGCAGATCACGGATGGCATTTTGCACACGGCGGGCCTTACGCCGAATCGACCGGGGTATCCAATCGCGGGCTCTCAGCTCATCCAGTACCGCTCCCCTAACCCGGGGAATAGCATAAGTTTTAAACTTAATACCGCGGTGATGATCGAATTTACCGATAGCATCGATCAACCCGAGTATTCCATATCCCACCAGATCATCAAACTCAACATTCGGCGGCATTTTTTTGCAAATTTTTCCAACCACATGTTTAACCAGAGGAGTATATTGAACTATCAGATCATCCCTGGCCTGCTGATCCTCCTGCTCTTTAAATCGTATCCAGTAGTCCATTTCATTCTTTAATTTTTCAACCACTAATTTACCTCCAGAATTTAATTGAAAAATTTCTGCCGGCCACAGCATTAGATCTCCAAAATCAAAACAAAAAGATTGATCACACTAACTTTAACCATAAAACTTCTGTTAACGGAGACCTGCTCCCTGTAAATATTATAAACA